>CAZSKQ010000074.1:0-17177 GCA_964607425.1 uncultured Woeseiaceae bacterium | reverse complement strand
ATGCACGCGATACCTACCGTGCGTGTCGCCCGCATGGCGGGCTCCTACGGCGCTCGTTTGCAGCGGATGCGCGACGAGCACGCGCTTGCCGCCCGTTCGACCCTGCTTGCGCGGGCATGTTAGGGTTGGGCGGATGAAGATCGACGAGCACGACGCATGACGATCCATCCCCGCATCGCACGCCTGGTCCTGCCCGTTCTCCTGCTCGTCTGCGGCGCCGCCTGCTCTCCGGACTCCGGGGAAGTGCCCGCCGGGGTATTCATCGTCGGGCAGGTGGCCGAGCCCAAGTCCCTCGATCCGGCGACGGTGACCGCGGTCAACGACTTCCGGATTCTCGTGAATCTCTACGAAGGGCTGGTCCGCTACGCACCGGACTCGCTCGAAGTCGAGCCCGCCATTGCCGAGTCCTGGACCATCAGCGACGACGGCACGGTCTACACGTTCAAGCTGCGCGAGGGACTCACGTTTCACGACGGCACGCCCGTGAACGCGGCCGCCGTCAAGTTCACTTTCGACCGTATGCTGGACGAGAACCACCCGATGCACGAGGAAACGGGGCCGTTTCCGCTCGCGTTCTTCTTTGCTGCGATCGAAGAGGTCGAAGCCGTGGACGAGCGCACGGTCCGCTTCACGCTGGAGGAGCCGTATGCACCGTTCCTCTCCAACCTCGCCTACCCGCCGGGCATGATCGTCTCGCCGGCGGCGGTGAGGGAATACGGCGCCCGCTTCGGCCGCCACCCGGTGGGATCCGGCCCGTTCGCGTTCGAAGCCTGGGAGAGCAACGTCAAGGTCGTCCTGCAGGCCTTCCCCGGCTACCGGAATGAAACCGAGAGCGCCCGCGTGCTGATCTTTCGCCCGATCACGGACGGCAACGCGCGCGTGGCCGCCATGCTGTCCGGGGACCTGGATTTGATGGTGGAGGCGCCGCCGGACTCGCTCGCGCTGTTCGAAGGGAACGGCGGGCAATTCACCGTGCACCGGCAGGCCGGCCCGCACGTCTGGTTCCTGATCCTCAACACGGCCACGGAGCCGTTCAGCGACAAGCGGATGCGTCAGGCCGTCAATCTTGCCGTCGACAAGCAGGCGATCGTCTCCAGCGTGCTCCAGGGGACCGCGACCGTCGCCGCGGGCCCGACCCCCGCGGCTTTCGGCTGGGCGCACAACGACGCCCTCGAACCCTGGCCTTACGATCCGGAGCGGGCCAAGGCGCTGATCGATGCCGCCGGCTACGACGGCGAGCCGCTGGTCTTCTACGTGGCCGAGGGCGGCTCGGGCATGCTCCAGCCGATCGCGATGGCCACGGCAATACAGGCCGACCTCAAGCAGGTCGGCATCCCCAGCGTCATCGAGACCTACGAATGGAACACCTACCTCGGCCGCGTGAATTCGGGGCTCGAGGAGGCGGACATGGCGGAGATGGCCTGGATGACCAACAATCCCGACACCCTGCCCTACCTGGCCTTGCGCACAGCGGCGTTCCCGGACGAGGGCGGGTTCAATTCCGGCTACTACTCCAACCCGAAGGTCGACGCGCTGATCGAGGAAGCGCGCATCGCGACCGACCGGGCGGAGCGCGCGGAACTGTACAAGGAGATGCAGGAGATCGTCCACGAGGACGCGCCCTGGCTGTTCGTGGCGAACTGGAAGCAGCATGCGGTCACCGGCGCCGACGTCCGCGGCTTCGACCTGCACCCGTCGTTTCTCCTGTTCCTGCAGGACGTGCGCAAGGTGCGCTAGTGTCCGGTAACAGGGGGCGCGGAAGCAGCTCGCGGAGCCCCTGCCTCGTGACCGGTCCCGGCGGCCTGCAATGAGATCCCTCGGCGCCTACGTCCTCTACCGGGTGCTCCTGCTCGTTCCGGTGCTCGTCGGCATCTCGCTCATCGTTTTCTTCATCATGGCGATGTTGCCGGGCGACCCGGCCCAGGCGCTGCTCGGCGCCTATGCCACGCCGGAAAACCTCGCGGCCCTGCGCGAAGACATGGGGCTCGACGAGCCGCCGGTCGCCCGCTATTTCATCTGGGCCGGCAACCTGCTCGAAGGAAACTTCGGCCACTCCTTCAGCCTCGACCGGCCCGTGCTCGATATCGTGCTCGACCGGCTGGGTCCCACGCTGCTGCTCGCCGGCACCGCCCTGTTGCTGTGCTCGATCCTCGGGCTCGCCGCCGGCGTGATCTCCGCCGTGCGCCAGTACGGCTGGCAGGACAAGCTGACGACCTTCTTCGTCCTGGTCGGCATCTCGACGCCGACGTTCTGGCTCGGGCTGCTGTTCGTGCTCGTGTTCGCGGTCAAGCTGGGCTGGTTTCCCGCGAGCGGCATGCACCCGATCTACGGCGGCGGCGGCTGGCTCTCCGTCCTGCATCACCTGGTGCTGCCGGCGACCTGCCTGGCAGTCGTCGCCACCGGCGTCATCGCCCGCCTGACCCGCTCGTCGATGCTGGAGGTGCTGCGGCGCGACTTCGTCACGACGGCAAGGGCCAAGGGTCTCGATGAGCGCGATGTCGTCTACAAGCACGCGTTCAGGAACGCGCTGGTCACGGTCATACCCGTTGTCGGCATCCAGGCGGGGTTCGTGCTCGGCAGCGCCGTATACATCGAGACCGTGTTCCAGTGGCCCGGCATCGGCGACATGATCGTCACCGCGATCCTGAGCCGCGACATCCTGCTGGTGCAGGGTGCGGTGATCGTCGTCGCGGCCTGCTACGTGCTGATCAATCTCCTGACGGACGTGGTCCAGCGCTGGCTCGACCCGAGGATTGCCGCTTGAGCGCGGGCCCGGCCGGGACCTGGCGGCGCTTCAGCCGTAACCGCCTTGCGGTAGCCGGCTTCGCCATTGTCGTTTTCGTTGTCGCCGCCAGCGTGGCGGCGCCGGTGCTGCCGCTGCAGGACCCCGACGTCACTGATCTTGCGGATCGCATCCTGCCTCCCTTCAGCGCAGGCCATTGGCTCGGCACGGACGAGCTGGGCCGGGACATCCTGTCGCGCATCCTGTGGGGCACGCGCCTGAGCCTCGCGGTCGCGATCTCCGCGACGCTGATCTCGGCGGTGCTGGGCACCCTCATCGGCATCCTCGCCGGCTATTTCAAAGGGCTCGACAACCTGTTGATGCGCGGCATCGACATGATCATGGCCTTTCCCTACATCCTGCTGGCTTTGTCGATCGTCGCCGTGCTGGGGCCGGGCCTGTTCAACGCGCTGTTGGCCATCGCGGTGATCAACATCCCGTTTTTCGCCCGTTCGGTGCGGGGCGCGACCGTCTCGATCGTGCGGCTCGAGTACGTCGATGCCGCCCGCCTGAGCGGCCTGCGGGACTGGCGCATCCTGGCGGGCGAGATTTTCCCGAACGTGGTCCCGGTCGTGATCATCACGATGTCGACGACCGTGGGCTGGATGATCCTCGAAACCGCGGGCCTGAGCTTCCTCGGACTGGGCGCGCAGCCGCCGCAGGCGGACCTCGGCTCCATGCTCGGGGCGGGACGGAAGCTCCTCATGGTGGCGCCGCACGTGACCGCGATCCCCGGCGCCGTCATCTTCGTGCTGGTCATGGGCATCAACCTGTTCGGCGACGGGCTGCGCGACCTGCTGGACCCGAGGCTCGGCTCCGGCGCGCTGCAAAGCCCGGCGCCCGCGACCGACGTGGATCGGTCCGCGGAGGCCGGCCGACCCACGGGCGGCGGCGCGGTCGGCCGCGAGCAACGCGGGCTGCTCGAAGTGGCAGGACTGCGCACCTGGATGATGACCGGCGACGCGCCCGTGCGCGCCTGCGACGACGTGAGCTTCTCGGTGCAAAAGGGCGAGTGCGTGGGCCTCATGGGCGAATCCGGGTCCGGCAAGTCGGTCACGGCGTCCTCCATTCTCCGGCTCGTGCCGTCGCCGCCCGGCCGGATCGTCGGCGGGCGCATTTTCTTCCAGGGAGAAGAGCTTGCGGGCAAACCGCTGCGGGAGCTGAACGCAATTCGCGGCGCGAGGATCGCCTATATCTTCCAGAACCCCCTGTCGACGCTGAACCCGCTTTTTACCGTCGGCGAGCAGATCGCCGAGGCGATCCGCCGGCACCAGGGCGCATCGCGCGCCGCGGCCTGGAAGCGCTCGATCGAGCTCATGGACAGCGTGCGGATCCCGGACGCCGCGGAGCGCGCCGCCGACTACCCGCACCAGCTTTCCGGCGGCATGCGGCAGCGGGTCGGCATCGCCATCGCGCTCGCCAACGATCCGGACCTGCTGATCGCCGACGAGCCGACCACGGCCCTCGACGTCACGGTCCAGGCCCAGATCCTCGAACTGCTGGACGAGCTCCGGCGCGAGCGCGACCTCGCGGTGCTTTTCATCTCGCACGATTTCGGCGTGCTGGCCACGCTGTGCGAACGCGTGCTGGTCATGTACGCGGGCGAAATCGTGGAGTCCGCGCCGACCGGCGCCCTGTTTCGCGATCCCAAACATCCCTACACGCGGCGGCTGATGGCCTGTGTGCCGCGGCTTGGCGAGCCGGAGCAGGTGCTCGAGGCGATCGAAGGCCTGCCGCCGCCCCTCGACGCGCTGCCCGAAGGCTGCAACTTCGCCGATCGCTGCGACTTTGCGCGCGACAAGTGCCGGGCGCGCGCCATCCCGCTGGAAGTCCCGGGGCGCGGGCGGGAGGTGCGGTGCATCCGCTGGCGGGAGATCGATCCTTGAAGGCGATCATGCGGCTGCAAGGGGTCAGCAAGGTCTTCGGCGGCGGCGGCTTGCTGCCGGGCCGCAAACGCCCGCTGGTGCGCGCTGTCGACGGCATCCATCTCGCCGTCCCGCGCGGCGCCACGCTCGGCGTGGTGGGCGAGTCGGGCAGCGGCAAGACGACCGTCGCCCGCCTGCTGGTCGGGCTCGAGCGGCCGTCGCAGGGCACGGTCTTCCACGAGAACCGGGATATCGCCGGCCTGCGCGGCCGCTCGCTGCGCGAGTTCCGGAAAGACGTGCAGTTCGTCTTCCAGGATCCGCTGACCTCGCTCAATCCGCGCAAAAAAGTGCAGCGGATCCTGGAGCTGCCGCTGAAGCGGCTCCGCGGCCTGCGCAAAGGTGAGCTGCAGCGCCGGGTGGCCGAGCTGGCCGACGACGTCGGCCTGCGGCGGGAGTTTCTCGACCGTTATCCGCACGAGCTTTCCGGGGGCCAGAGCCAGCGCGTGGGGATTGCGCGCGCGCTGGCCGCGGAACCCGCGGTGATCGTGCTGGACGAGCCGGTCTCGGCCCTGGACGTCTCGATACAGGCGCAGGTGCTGAACCTGCTCGAGCGGCTGAAACGCCGGCACGGCCTGACCTACGTCTTCATCAGCCATGACCTGGCCGTGGTGGAAAAGCTCGCGGACACCGTCGCCGTGATGTACCGGGGCTCAGTGGCCGAGGAAGGGGCCGTCGAGGCGCTGTTCAGCAAGCCGGCTCACCCTTATACGCGGCAGTTGCTCGACAGCGTTCCGCGGCTCGGCAAGCGCGCCGGGTAGGCGGCGGGACAAAGGTCAGCGGCCCCCTATTACAGGAACTCGGAAACGACGAAGATCAGCATGAACCCGGCGGCGATCGAAAACGCCGCCGACTGCTGGTAGTGGTGCTCTTCGGCCTCGGGTACCAGGCTCGTGATGGTCAGGTAGAACATTCCCCCGCCCCCGGCGGCGATGATGCACCCGAGCAGCGGCTCCGCCAGGCCGCGCAGGAAGAACCACCCGACCAGCGCCGCTCCCAGCAGGGCGGCGCCGATCAGGCCGGTCCACCCGAGGATGCGCCGGATCTGCCCTTGCCGGCCCCCTGCCCCTTCATTGCGGATGAGCTCGCCGATGCTGAGCGCTTCGGCCACGTTGTCGATCACGATGGCAAGGCCGATGAGCAGGCCGAGGCCGGGCTTGATGGCCGTGCCGACGCCGATGCTCAAGCCTTCGATCAGCTCCTCGGCGCTCGTGCCGCCGGCGAGAACCGCCACTTTACTCCCCCGGGGCCGGTGTCTTCGGTAGTGCTGCTCGACCTCGGGACGCTGTTCCGCCGCATCGCCCGCGAGGCGTCCCCGGTGCACGAAGAGATCCAGGCCATAAACCGCGACGAGGCCCGCGATGAATCCGCCGACGGCGATCGGCAGCGAGCCCAGTTCCAGTGCCTGCGGCAGCATCCCGAAGCAGATGGTGCCCAACAGGACGCCGCTCGCAAACCCCACCGCGACCGACAAAAACAGCGTGCTCGGCCGGGTCCACAGCGCAATGACGCCGCCCGCCGGCGAGGCGAGCGCGGCGGTCCCGGCTATTGCAGCGATCGTGAGGAAATCGGCAGCCACGAGACACCTGCCGGTTGCGATTTATCGTATTCCACCAGACTTTAGCGCCGGCGTGAAGGCGGCAACATGGCGGTGGGCATTCGCGGCTGGCGCGTGCCTGGCGCGGCGGCCGGTTCTGCTCAGGTGAGGTACAGCAGCGGCAGGACAATCGAGAACCCGAGCCACAGGACGAGCGACAGGGGAATTCCGACCCGCATGAAATCGGAGAACTTGTAGCCGACGGCCCCGAGAATCAGGAGATTCGTCTGGTAGCCGTACGGTGTCACAAAGCTCATGTTAGAGCCGAACATCACGGCCAGGATGAAGGGCTCCGGATCGATATTGAGTCCATTCGCAATCGCGATGGCGATCGGCGTACCGATCACGGCCGCGGCATTGTGCGAAACGATGTTCGTCAGGACGCTCATGATGAGCAGGAATGCGCTGAGGATAACAGGCACCGCCATACCCGATACCAGGCCGACAAAACCGGCCGCGAGATACTGGGCCATGCCGGTGAGCAGGAGCGCCTCGCCCAATGCGAGGCTCGCAACGATGATCATGATGACCGGAATCGACAACGCACCGACGGCATCGCGCCAGGTCATGCAGCGTGTCGCCAGCATCAGCCCGATGCCGATTACGGCGCTCACCGAGATCGGAAACCAGCCGAGCGCGGCGGAGATCACGACGAATCCCATGATGGCGAGCGCCGTGTTGGCGCGGCCCGTATGCGGCAGGTCCGTCGTGCCGTCGAGTACCAGCATGTTGCCGCTTGCTTTCAAGCGGTCGATGGCGTCGCGCGTACCCTGCACGAGCAGCACGTCGCCGGCGCGGAGCAGCGTCTGCCCGAGATCGCCGGTGACCTGCGACCGCGGTGCACGGGCTCGATGGATGGCCAGCGGCAACAGCCCGTAGCTGCTGCTGAACCCGGTCGACCCCAGGTTCCGCTGGTGCAGGGGCGAGCCGCGGGTGATCACGACTTCGGCGAGCTGCTGGCCGGCCGCCGCCAGGGACGTTTCGTCATCGACCGGGTGCTCGCTTTCGGACATGCCGTAGAGCGTGGCACCGAGCTCGCTTTCGTAATGCTTCAGGTTCTCCGGCGAATCCTTGACCAGCAGCCGATCGCCGGGCTGCAGCACCAGCGACGGCAATTTCGCAAGGAACAGCGATTCTCCGCGTTGCACCTTGTCGACGCGCATCCGGCCGTGTGTCCGCGCCAGGACTTCCGGCAGCTTCCGGCCCGCCGCGAAACCACCCTCCTTGATGCGAAGCTGCCCGGAAAAGGCGCGCGGCGACGTATCCCGCATCGGTATCGAGCGCTCCGGCAGCAGCCGCGGGGCCACGAGCCAGAGGAACAGGATACCGGCGCTGCCGACGATGACGGCCGGCAGCGCGAAATCGAACATCGCGAAGTCGACCGTGGACCTGTCGCGGGCGATCTGTGCGACCAGCAGGTTGCTCGATGCGCCTATGGTCGTCGCCATCCCGCCGATGGTGGTCGCGAAAGACATCGGCATCATCACCTTGGAAACCGGGAACTTGACGCGCAGCGAGACTGCCACCAGGATCGGCATCGTCATGACGACCTGCGGCGTGTTGTTGAAGAATGCGCTCAGGATCGCGCTCAGCACGATCGTGACGAACAGGGCAAGAACCGGTCTCGCGGACCACGCGCGGCCGATGAGGCTCGCGAGCGGCTGCAACGCGCCGGTGGTTTCCAGCGCCTTGGAGACGATCATCAGCGCCGAGACGGCAATTAACGCTTCGTTGCCAAAGCCCTGGAAGAAATGCGCCGGGTCGAACTCCTGGCCATCGACGCGGTACGGGAAGACGTAGAAGCCGGCAACGAGGACTATGAAGATCGCGAGACTTGACGATTCGAGGGGAATGCGATCGCGCGTAAACAGGATGAGCGCCGCGATTGTGAGCAGCAGAACGGCGATCCCATGCGCGTCGGGTGTTATCGTCTGCAATGCGTCTTCCGGGCGGCCTCACCGGGAGGCCCGACGCCGTTCCTGACCCACAATCGCAGACGGTACATCAGCTCATGCCCGGGGCGCAACGAGACGGTCGGCAAGGCGGCGGGCGCTGCCAGGACGGCAGGCGCTGCTATAGTTGCGCAAGGAAAACAGCGGCGGCACACCCATGGACCTGATCATCAGTCTCGTTGATTTCATCCTGCACCTGGATGCACACCTTTCCGAACTCATCGCGGATTATCACTTCTGGATATACGCGATCCTGTTCGGGATTATTTTCTGCGAGACCGGGCTCGTCGTCACACCTCTCCTGCCCGGCGATTCCCTGCTGTTTGCGGTGGGCGCACTCGCGGCCGTGGACAGCTCCGGCACGCTGGACGTGACCCTGGTCTGGCTGTTGCTCATGACCGCTGCCATTCTCGGCAACGAGACCAACTTCCGGATCGGAAGCGCGGTCGGTCCACGCGCATTCAGCGGGCGCATTCGCTGGATGAAGCAGGATTACCTGTTGCGGACCCAGGCGTTCTATGACAGGCACGGCGGCAAGACGATCATCCTGTCGCGGTTCATTCCGATCATCCGCACGTTCGCGCCATTCGTCGCCGGCATCGGCCGCATGCTGCCCCGGCGCTTCGCTGCCTATAATTTCGCCGGCGGTTTCCTTTGGGTAACCTTGTTCGTCTGGAGCGGTTACCTGTTCGGCAACGTACCCGCAATCAAGAACAACTTCGGTGTGGTAACGATCGTTATCATCGTGCTCTCTCTCATCCCTGTGTTCTGGGGCCTGCTGAGGCCGAGCCGGGCCGTGCCCTGACGGCCGCCGCTCCTATAGCGGCGGCATTGCCGGGGGGTTCGTGCGGGCGCCCTGGCCGAGATGGCTGTGCCGGTAGGAGTACGTAAAGTAGATGATCAAGCCGGCCAGCAGCCAGATGGAAAAGCGCGTCCACGTGTGCGAGCTCAGGTTAACCGCCAGGTAGACGCAGCCGATAATGCCGAGCACCGGAATGACCGGGCTGAACGGGGTGCGAAAAGGCCGCTCGAGATCGGGCTTGGTGAAGCGCAGTATGGCAACGCCGGCACATACGACCATGAATGCGCCCAGCGTACCGATGTTCACCAGTTCGACGATCGTGTGCAGCGGTGCGAAGCCGGCGACGGTGCTCATGATGAGACCGGCGAGTACGATCACGCGTACGGGGCTCCCGGTCCGCTGGTTGATGCGCGAGAAGAACGGCGGCAGCAGCCCGTCGCGCGAGATGGCAAATACGATCCGGGTGAGGGCGAAGTAGAGCACGAGCATTACCGTCGTCAGCCCTGCAATGGCACCGACGGCGACCATCGCCGAAGCCCAGTCGGCGCCGACCTGCAGCAGCGCGGAGGACACGGGCGATGGCACGTTCAGGTCCGGATAGGGCACCACACCCGTCAACAGCAATGCGACGACCATGTACAAAATCGTGCAGATGACAAGCGATCCCAGGATGCCGATCGGCATGTCGCGGGACGGGTTCCGGGTCTCCTCCGCGGCCGTCGATACCGCGTCGAAGCCGATGTAGGCAAAAAATATGCTGGCGGCACCCGTTACGATGCCTTGCCAGCCATAGGAGATCTCTCCCAGCGCGTTTTCGCCGCGCTCGGGGATGAAAGGGGTCCAGTATTCCGGGTTGACGTGAAACAGGGCCACGGCAATGAACAGCAGGATCGCGGCGACCTTCACGAACACCATGATGGCGTTGAACTGCGCACTGACCTTGGCGCCGGTCGCCAGCAGGACACCGAGTGCGAGGATAATCAGCACCGCCGGCAGGTTGACCACTCCGCCTTCTCCCGGAGCCGTAGTCAGCATCTCCGGCAGGCCCATCCCCATGGCCGTCAGCGCGTTATCCACGTAACCCGACCAGCCGACGGAAACAGCCGAGATCGCCACGCTGTATTCGAGGATCAGAAGCCAGCCGATGATCCAGGCCACGAATTCGCCGAGCCCGTGGTAGCCGTAGTTGTAGGCGCTGCCGGCACCGCCGATGGCGGAAGCGAGCTCCGCATAGGACAGCGCCGAGAAGCCCACCACGGTACCGGCAAGCACGAAGGACAGTACAACCGCCGGACCGGCATGGTTGGCGGCCGCGAGGCCGGTGAGCACGAAAATGCCCGCACCGATGATCGCGCCGATCCCGAGCAGGACGAGATCCACGGGACCCAGCACCCTCCTGAGACCCGAGTCGACCTCGTCGTGCGCGTTGATGGGTTTGGTTCGCAACAGGTTCATTGGCAGTTCCCCTTGTACAAATTCCGGATCAGGCCGCTCGGCGATGTCCGGGCTCCCTTGGCGGCGGAGGACGCAACTGCCCCAGCAGCGAGTGGCCCTCCGAACGGTTGACGTAGGTTGCCGCCGTGATGTCACCCACCACGTTTACCGTTGTGCGGCACATATCGAGGATGCGGTCCACGCCGAGGATGATGGCGATCAGCGCGGGATTGGCACCGAGCGAGGCGACGATGGCGATGATATAGGGCAGCGATCCGCCCGGGATGCCCGCTGTCCCGATACCACCGAGGATCGCGAGATAGGCGACGCCCAGCTGCACGCTGAGCGAGAGGTCCACCCCCGCGAGCTGCGCCAGGAAGATGATCGTCACGCCCTCGTAGAGAGCCGTCCCGTTCTGGTTGGCCGTGGCCCCGATCGTCAGCACGAACGAGTTGATCTCCTCCGAGACGCCCAGCTTCTCTTTCGATTCGCGCAGCGCCGTCGGTAGCGTTGCGTTCGACGAGGAGGTGGAGAACGCCGTCACCGCCACGGTTTTCACGCGGCGGAAGAAGTCCAGGGGCGACAGTGCCGAAAGGAAGTAGACCGAGGCCGAATACACCAGGACGCCGTGGATGAGCAGCCCGGCGAGCACCGTGAGGATGAACCACAGCAGCGCCGTCAGCAAATCCAGCCCGAACGAGGCGATGCTGCTGAAGACGAGCAGCGCGACCGCATAGGGCGCGAGGCGCATGATCCAGTCGATGATCTTGACCGAAATCTCGAACAGCCCCTGCAGGAAGCCGATAAACGGCGCGACAACCTTGCGTGGAACGGCCGTTGCGGCCACACCCAGGAGCAACGCAAAGAACATGAGCTGCAGAAGCTGCGGCGTCTCGCCGGCGACCGCGGTGACGGGATTGGCCGGCACCAGCGCCTCGACGACCTGCGTGATTACCGGTACGGGTGCCTGCTTGCGGGCCTCGACGTGAGCCCTGGTCGTGCCCACCAGTTCCTGGGCGCCGCTTCCGTATTCCGCTTGCAGAGCCGCGGCCGTCTCGGGATTGATGCGCGTGCCGGGTTGCACCAGGTTGACCATTGCCAGCCCGATCACCACCGATATCGCGGAAATCGCGAGCGTATAGCCGAATGTCTTTGCCCCGACGCGGCCGAGCTCGCGGATATTGCCGATGCCGGATACCCCGACGACCAGCGCGGAGAAGATCAGCGGGATCACGATCATCAGCAGCAGCCGCAGCCACAAGTGGCCCAGCGGGTACGTGATGTTGTCGATGAACCAGGCGAGGCCGGGATCGGTACGCCCGAAAACCAGGCTGGCGATGAATCCGGCCAGGCCGCCAACCACGAGCCCGAGCAGGATGCGCGTGGCGAGCCGGTTGTCCGCCTTGTCGTCCGGTGCCGCGCCATCCGGCCCGGCGCCTTTGTGCGCATCCGGGTCGCGTTCTGCCGCGGACGCGGGCGGCGTCCCTTTTTTGTTCCCGGTCACGCAGTTTGGTCCAATCCATCGTGATTATACGGTACGCGTTCGCGCACCGCGTCGTTCGCCACCATCAGCCTTCCTTGCGCCGCGTGATGTAGAGCAGCGCGCCGATCGCGAGTGCCGCTGCACCCGCAACGAGATTCGCAAGCGTCGTGCTCGCCAGGAATACGAGGCAAAGCAGCAGCGCGGCGGCCGGTATGGCCAGGCCTCCCGGCAGCCGCCACGCTCCAGGCCGGTCCCCGAAGCGCCGGCGCAGCATCGGAATCGCGGCCGCCGTGCCCATGTAGGTGGCAAGGCGCGCAATGATCGACAGCATCGCGAGCCATACGAAGGAGCCGGACAGTGCCAGCAGCAGCGCCAGGCCCGATTGCGTAAGGATGGCGGCGGCCGGGGTGCGGTAGCGCGGATGCACGCTTGCCAGCAGCCGCGGGCCGAAACCGTCGCGGGCAAGCGCGAAGAGGTAACGCGGTCCGATGAGCGTCGTATTGCCGGCGTTCCCGCCGATCGACACGGCCGCCGCGATCGTCATCATGAGCCCTGCCCACGTTCCGAGGACGAGCGCCGCCGATTCCGCCACGGCCGATTCCGATTGGGCAAGGCCCGGCAGCGTCCCGACGGTCACGAGCTGCACCAGCGCATACAACACGGTAACGATGGCGATCATCGCAAGCAGCGCAAACGGCACGTCGCGCTTCGGGTTCCGGTACTCGCCGGCCGGCGCGGCCGTGTTTTCGAAACCGGCGTAGGCGAACAGTAGCAGGAGTGCCGCTGCCCCGAGGTTGTCGAGCGGCGGCATCTCGATCGCGGCAACGCGCGACCAGTCGACCGCGAACAGGCCGACGGCGACGAAGAGGACCAGCGGCAGCACCTTGGCGACGGCGAGACCCGCGGCCAGCCGCGCTCCCTGCCTGACGCCGATGACGTTGATCCAGGTCAGCGCGGCGAGCAGGAGCGTAACGACTGCCGCGTGCTGCCAGCCGTCCGCTGCCGGCGGCCAGACAAAGCTCAGTGCCTGGGCGAAGCCGGCCGTAAGCGCCGCGACGGAGGCAATGCGGGCGAGCCAGGTCATCCAGCCGACCTCGAAGCCGACGAATTCGCCGAAGGCCTCACGCGTATAAAGATAGGCGCCGCCGGTGCGGTCGAAATAACTCGCGGCTTCGGCGAAACAGAGCACGAGCAGCGCGACCGCGGTGCCCGCCAGCAGCACGGCCCAGATGCTTGCCGGACCGAGGAGCAGTGCCGCGCCGGCGGGCAGGAGGTAGACGCCGCTGCCGATGACGTCGTTGAGCGCCAGGCCGACGATTTGCCAGCGCGAGACGGCGCGCGCGAGCGAGGGCTGCGGCAGCGCCGCGCGCGTTCCCGCCTCGGCTTCCGAGCGCACCGCGCTCACGGTGTCACTGCATCCCTGGCGGGCAGCGCGCTCCCGCTGGCGACGTGCTTGTGCCTGAACAGAATTGCGAACAGGATCGCGACCACGAGCGCGTAGGCGGCAAAACTCAGCCAGACTCCGCGCCACGCGATGTGGCCCGCGGCGTCGGTGAAGAAATGCTGGATCATCAGCCCGCTCAGCGCGCTGCCCAGCATCGCGCCGAAGCCGTTGGTCATCATCATGAACAGCCCTTGCGCGCTGGCACGGATCGCCTGGTCGGTCTGGGTCTCCACGAAGATCGAACCCGAGATGTTGTAGAAGTCGAAAGCCATGCCGTAGACGATGCACGACAGCACGATCATCCACAGGCCGTCACCCGGATTGCCGTAGGCAAACAGGCCGAAGCGAAGCACCCACGCGGCGAGGCTGATGAGCATGACCCTCTTGATGCCGAAACGGCCGAGGAAGAACGGGATGGCGAGGATGAACAGCGTTTCCGAGATCTGTGAGATCGACATGATGATGGCAGGGTACTGCACCGCCAGCGTTCCGCGGTATTCCTCCATCGCACCGAAGTCGTGCAGGAAGGTGTCGCCGTACATGTTCGTAAGCTGCAGCGCGGCCCCGAGCAGCATCGCGAAAATGAAAAATATTGCCATCTTCCGCTGTTTGAACAGCGTGAAAGCCTTGAGCCCGAGGGTCTCGACCAGCGAGCCGCCGCGCCGCTCGCCGCGCGGCGGAACCTTCGGCAGCGTGAACGCATAGATGCCGAGCAACAGCGCCGCCCCGGCAGCCACGTAGAACTGCCCTGCCGTCGTCTCCAGCCGCGACAGGCTCACCGTCCACATCGCAACAATGAAGCCGATCGTGCCCCATACCCGGATCGGCGGATAATCCTTGACGATGTCCCGGCCGTCGTCCTTCAGCGCCGAATACGAGATCGCGATCGCCAGCGAAATCGTCGGCATGTAGAAGCACATGTTGAGCAGCATGACCCAGAACAGCAGGCCGGGATCGTCCACGAGCGGCACGGCAAGCAGCGTCGCCGCCCCGAGGAGATGCAGCACGCCGTACAGGCGCTCGGCACGAATCCACTTGTCGGCGACGATGCCGGCGATAGAGGGTGTGACGATCGCGGCAATGCCGATGGTCGAATAAATTGCGCCGAACTGCGCACCGGACCAGTGCTTCGTCTGGAACCACCAGGCACCGAGGGTAATCAGCCACGATCCCCAGATGAAGTACTGCAGGAAATTCATCGCCACCAGGCGATTCTTGAGACTCATCGGCGAGCGCTCGGCATGCAGGTCCCCCAGTCAGGCGGCACGCCCATCCAGTGACACCTCTATTGCGCGCGGGCGCCTGCTGCCGTGCCGGAACGCAAGCGTACCGTATTTCACCTTGGAGCGTGCAGTACTTACACCCCCAGCCGGTGCCTTCTCAGCGCGCGCTGAGCATCTCGACCGCTCGATCGAAATTCCCGTCACGCTCCGCCCAGCGCAGGAAATTCACGCGCTCCACCAGCACCTCACGCGGTGTGGGCTCCTCCAGGAACAGCGTCATCGCCTCGTCGATGAAGTCATCCAAAGGCATATAGCCTGCACGGCTCGACTGCCCGGGCGTAAGCTCGGTTTGCACTCCGGGTGGAACGAGCTCGATGACCTCGATCCTGCCCTTGAGCTGCTCGCGCAGGGAGATTGTGTAGGAATGAATCGCCGCCTTGGTGGCGGAGTACGTCGGCGAGCCGCTCAGCGGCACGAAGCCAAGGCCCGACGATACGTTCACGATGGCCGCGTTTGGCTGGCCTGCCAAATGGTCCGTCAGTGCGTTCGTGAGCCGGATCGGCCCGAGCAGGTTGGTCACGATCGTCTGCTCCGCATCGCGCAGCTCGCGCGTCCTCGTCATATCCTCGCGCCGCATGATGCCCGCATTGTTGACCAGGACGTTGAGCCCGGGATGTTCGGCGACCGCGCGGGCGGCAAAGGCGGTTATCGCCTCCGGGTCCTCGACATCGATGATGCTTGCGTGCATGTCGCGCCGGCCTGCAATGGTTTCCTGCAGCGGTTCCATACGTCGTCCTGCGACGATCACCGTGTTGCCAAGCTCGTTGAAGCGCCGGGCCAGCTCCCGGCCGATACCGGACCCGCCCCCCGTGATGAGAATCGTGTTTTTCGTCGTGTTCATATCAACTCCGTGCGTTCAGGTTCACTCGTCCCCGCAAGAAAGCGGCCGTTCGGCCTTCCAGCGGGTTGCCGGCAACACGGAAGAGATGAGTCGTGTTGCCGGTGATGGAAAGGTGCACCGGGAGCGCCCGGAAACGGTAGATCAGTACTCCGGGAGGATTGATCGATTCTCCAAAGCCTGGAGGATCGGTCAAGCGGGTTCGGCAATCCCCATGCCGTTCGCTGCGGCCCGCAGCCGCGTGGCGTCGCGTTGGGGCGGAGCGCCGAACAGGCGCGAATATTCCCGACTGAACTGCTGCGAGCTCGAATAACCGACGGCAAAGGCCGCACTTGCGGCATCGCCGCCGTCCGACACCATGAGACGCCGCGCCTCCTGCAGGCGAAGCTGCTTCTGGTATTGCAGGGGGCTCAATGCCGTGACGGCTTTGAAGTGGTGGTGAAAGGCGGACGCGCTCATGCCCGCCACCGCCGCGGCGTCATCGATGCTGATCGGCTCGCGAAAGCGCGCCGCGATCCAGCGGATGGCCCTGGTGATTTGCGCCGTGTGCCCTTCCCCGAGCGCCATCTGCCGCAGGCGATGTCCTTGCGCGCCATGCAACAGGAAGTAGCACAGCTCGCGTTCATAGAGCGGCGCCAGGACCGGTATGGCGTCCGGCCTGTCCAGCAGGCTGACCAGGCGAATCGCAGCGCCCAGGACCTCCTCCGAGGCGGCGCTGACCGCCAGCCCGAGGTCCGGATCTCCGTTGCGGCCGCCGGGCGTCCCGATTTGCAGCATCAGGTCGCTCAGCAGCGCGGGGCTCAGCTCCAGCTTCACGCAGAGGTAGGGCTCCTCGGGAGAGGCCACCGTCACCTCACCGATCACGGGCAAATCGACCGATATGGTCAGGTAGTCGCCCGGCGCATAGGAGAGGATTGCGTCTCCCGCAATCGAGCGCTTCGCGCCCTGCGCGACGATACAGACCGCGGGGTGGTAGACCGTATGCATCCGGTCGGTCGGATGTTCGGAACGGATGAGCGCAACGCGTGGAATGACGCTTTCGTGCGTCCCGTACCCCAGCATCGCCGAGTGACGATCGAGAATACGAGCGAGCTCTTGTATCCGGCTCATGGCAGAAGTCTTCCACGTTCCGTCGCGGGAGTCGATATTAGGCGCCTGGAAAGAAGACCGGACCACTTCTCGTCGGAGAATCAGGCAAAGTTCCGGCAGCATCCATCAAGCCATGCGGGCGACCCCCACCGAACTGATGTAGGAGCCCGCCATGCGGGCGACCGGGATCCAGGTGCTGGTCGCCCGCACGGCGGGCTCCTACATAGCGGCTGTCCCGCCGTAGCGGCGTCCAGCGCTTGATCTCCCGTGCTGCGCAGCGTGTCCCGCGCAGCCGTGCGGCGCGAGAATCAAAATCATCGCCCCTCGAAGTTGGAAGCGCCTTCGAGCCCCTGAATCCGATCCCACGGCGCTGGATTTGGAAAAATCTCCTGCAAAAAGGCGATGAAGGCTTTTACATTCGGGTTGCCCCGGCGACTTTCCGACCAAAGCGCCGTAATACTATGCCGATCCGCCCAATAGGGCGCCAGGACGGGCACCAGCTCCCCGCGAGCAACATGTGACGCGGCGACATAGGTCGGAGAAAGACCGAT
>CAZSKQ010000073.1:0-17882 GCA_964607425.1 uncultured Woeseiaceae bacterium | reverse complement strand
TTAGGAATCTGGTGCTCTATCCTGCTGAGCTACCGGGGCGTTTTCAGGCGGCTGGCGCGCGCCATTGTAGTATCAAAGCGGCCCGCTGGCATCCGCGGTGCCGGTCTCGACAGGCATGGCGCCCGGGACCCGCTCCCCTTTGGCGTCGTAGAAAGCGACCCGCAGGCCGCCTATCAGCTCGCCTGCGAACCAGTCCATGTTGTCGGCCAGCCCGAAGTACTCGTAATGCGAGATCCGGATCTTCACGAACATATCGGCCACCGGGAACAGGTAGGCGTGCGAGAGCACGACGTTGCCGTCCTTGACTATCGTGAGGGTGACGCGCTTGCCGGAAACGGTACCGTAACGCCAGCGCTCCCGGATATCGGTCGTATCGTGAAAGTCCGCGCTGTCGTAATGCCCCTGCCGCACGGCACGTTCAATCTCGTTTTTGAACCGCAGCACTTCCGATTCGAGGCTGCGCCTGCGGGAATCGGGCGACGGCAACCCGGTGAGAAACGGGTTCGGGTAGACGTAAACGTCCGGGGTCAGCGCAAAGTCGCCGGAATACGCATACACCATGCCCAGGCGCGGATCCGGGTAATCGTACGATCGCGCGATTCTCAGCCTGCCGATATCCGGCGGAATGCTCACGACGGTTTTCGTCGCTTCCATCCCGGTGTCCGTCCGTGGCGGCGCCGCGCAGCCGGCGAAGGCCAGCAGCAGGTACAGCACCGGGACCGCTACCAGCCTGCCGGCACCCCTCACCGGCTTACTGCCCGTTGAGGGTGAGCAGCACCTGGCGCCGGTGCGGCGCGAAACGATGCTCCCACAAATACACGCTCTGCCACGTGCCGAGCGCGCAGCGGCCGTCCCGGATCGGCAGGTTGAGGTCCGATTGCGTGAGGATGCTGCGCACGTGCGCCGGCATGTCGTCGGGGCCTTCCGCGGTGTGCGAGAACATCGGGTCGCCGTCGGGCACCTGCCGCTGCATGAAAGTCTCGAGATCCCGCCGGACGGCAGGGTCGGCGTTTTCGCACAGCATGAGCGAGGCGCTGGTATGGCGGATAAAGACGTGACAGAGACCGGTGCGGATGCCGGAGGCACCCACCGCCTCCTGGATGCGGGCCGTGAGGTCGTAAGTGCCGCGGCCTTCGGTGCTGACTTGCAGTTCCTGTTGGCTGAACATTGGGAAAGAGATGGTGTGCCCGGTGGCGAATTGTCTCATAACCGTGGGCGCGAGCGAGCGTTGGGTCGCCCGCATGGCGGGCTCCTACATGGGGGTTCCCGTGTAGGGGGCGCCGTAGCGCAGGCGGATCGTTTTGGTTTTGCCGAACCACGGGATCGAGATGATGTAGATGTTGTCGTACTCGTCCTCCGCGATCGGCGGCACTTTCTTGCTGGCGCCGAGCTCGGCGATCATTTCGGGGATGGTGTTGCTGTGCCCTGCCACCAATATGATCTTGCCCTTGTGCTTGTCCACAATGCCTTCGAGAAAGGCCTCCAGGTCCTCCGGACGCGGGTCGTAGCGGTTAACGGGCAGGTCCAGCGTTTCCGCCAATGGGCGCACGGTCTCCAGGGTCCGGCGATAGGGAGTCGAATAGATCGCGTCGACCCCGGCGACCACGTCCGCTTCGCGGAGTTGCCGCGTCAGCTCCGCCACCCGGCGCTCACCGGCCGCTGACAACCCCGGGTCGTCCGCCGGTGTGGCAGCCTTCTCGGCGTGCCGCACGAAGATGACGGTCGTGGTCGCCTGCGATTCGAAAAACCAGGCCAGCCCGATTGCAATGGCGGTATAGAGGACGACGATCTGGATGCGGCGTCGGCGCCGCCTTTTTCGTTTTCGGCGGTCGGATTCTGGCGTCCCGTTTTGCATGTGGCGCGAGCTTACGGGGTTTCGCGACCTTTGACTACGCGGCGCCCCCGGGCCGTGGAGGCGGCAGTCTAGTCGCCACCGTGCCGCTCATGGCGTTCCCGCTCGGCGCCGGTGGGTACGCGCCGGTACTCACCCTCGATGATCCGGTGGGCGCGCGACGGCCCGGCCGGGGCGCCGGCTGCCTTCCGGAGCTTGCGCCCGATCCACCACAGGCGCAGCCCCACGATCCCGGCGAGCACCACGAGAATCGACGCCACGATGAGGAAGGCCACGATGCCGAGGACCAGCATCGCACCGATCGCGACCAGCCCGACCGCGACCATCAGGGCATTGACCAGGGGATTACCCACCGGCATGCCTGAAATACGGATTCTGCGCTTCACCATGAGTTACCGGGCAGCATATCACCATCGTTCCGCCCGAGGGCGGGACACTGAATTTTCTTTCGTTTCATATTATTGCCTGCACTTACTCCCAATCTACTATAAGACCGCATCGCAGGCCGGTGGTTCACGTGGCACCGCAGCGGGAAACGCTTGAATCCTCCCGGTCCGGGACGCAGAATGCCCCTCCCCGGAGAGGTGGCAGAGCGGTTGAATGCACTGGTCTTGAAAACCAGCAAGGGTGAACAGCCCTTCGTGGGTTCGAATCCCACCCTCTCCGCCACTCCCAGCCTGTCGAAATCCTCGAAAATCGAAGGACAAAGCAGCGTTCGTTCACCCAATCTCTCTACCATTCCCCCGCGGGATTGTGTTTAATGACCGTTCATAAATCCTGCGGGAGGCGCCAGTTACGTGCCGGACAAAGTCGTGCTGCGCAACCTGATGGAGCGTGTGGCACAGGCCACTTCGCTGCCGGAGGTTTACAGTTTCGCGCTCACCTGCCTGCAGGACACGCTGGAGGTTGAGCGCTCCTCCCTGCTGGTGTTCGACGAGCACAAGGTCATGCGCTTCGTCGCCTGGACCGGCCTCTCCGAGCGTTACCGCGCCGCGGTAGACGGACAATCTCCCTGGAAACCCGACGACAAGGACGCCACGGCCCTGCTGGTAAGCGACGTGCGCGAAGATCCCGCCTGTGCGGATTACCGCGCCCTGTTCGAAAGCGAAGACATACGCGCACTCGCCATGGTTCCACTGCACTTCGGCGACGCCGTCCTCGGCAAGTTCATGCTGTATTACCGTGAACCGCACGTATTCACCGAAGAGGAAATCGAAATTACCGAGATCGCGGCCGGCTCGGTCGCTTTCGCGCTCGAGCACTTCCGCGTCGCGGGCGAGCTCGGGGACCGTCTCGCGCGCGAGCAGCAGCTTGCCAAGGCGGCGGAAGACGCGCGTACCGCGACCGAGCGTGCCCGCGCGAGGCTGCAGACGCTTGCGGAACTGCACGATGATCTCGCTTCATCGCTGGAACCCGACGCCGCACTGCGGCTGCTCGCAAAGCGCCTCGCCGCCCGCACCGCCGATTATTGCTTTACCTATGCATTCGACGGCCGCTCCATACGGCGAGTCGGCATGGCGCACCGCGATCCCGAAAAAAAGCAGTACGTCGAAGCGCTGGCCGCTGCCGATCCCCCTACGCTGCAGGATCGCTGGGGCGTCGGCTCCGTTATCGCGAGCGGCGAGCCGATGATCTCGAGCCACATCACGCAGGCCATGCTCGAGAACAACCTGCGGAGCCAGTCGCAACGCGATGCCATACGCCTGCTCGAGCCGCGCTCGGTGCTCTCGGCCCCACTGAAGGCGCGAGGCCGTACGGTGGGCGCCATCGCGCTGATCACCGATGCTTCGTCGCCGCGCGGGTTCGATGAAGGCGACCTCGAGTTCGCCCGTGAGCTGGCGAGCCATGCGGCCCTGCTCATCGACAACTCGCGCCTGTACACCGAAGCCACCGCGGCGATACGCGCGCGGGATGACATGATTGCCGTGGTGTCGCACGACCTGCGAAACCCCCTTCAATCCATCGCAAGCGCCGCGGCGGTGCTGCAGGTCGACGGCTCGGCCGAACGCCGCACGGCGAGCGCCAGCGTCATTCGAGTCGCGACGGAGCAGATGGAACGCCTGTTGCAGGATCTTCTGGATATCACCCAGATAGATGCCGGGCAGCTTTTCGTCAACCGTGCACTCACGGATGTGGAGTTCCTCGTCAGTGAGACGCATACGCTGTTCCAGGACATCGCGCACGAACGTTCGATTGACCTGCGCTGCTCGGTGGCGCCCGCGCTGCCGCCGGTGCGCGTCGACCGCGGCCGCATTCTCCAGGTGCTGTCCAACCTGGTCGGCAACGCGCTGAAGTTCGTGCCGTCGGGCGGCAGCGTGGAGCTCACGGCAACGAGCGACGGGGGACGGGTACGCATCGCCGTCACCGATACCGGACCCGGTATCGATGAGCAGAACCTGTCGCGGGTGTTCGACCGCTTCTGGCGCGCCGATCGGCGCAAGGATCGCGGTGCGGGGCTCGGGCTATCCGTCGCGAAGGGTATCGTGGAGGCGCACGGCGGCGAGATCGGCGTCCAGAGCCGCAAGGGCCAGGGCAGCTCCTTCTATTTTCTTCTGGACGCCGCACCCGCCGTCGAGGAGGCCACCGTGGAGACCGGGACGGGGCCGATCCTCGTCGTCGATGAAGACAAATCGTTTCGCGACGAGGTCGTCGAAGTGCTGCGGGGTTCGGGCTACGACGTCGTGAGTGCCGGCGACAGCCGCGAAGCGCTGGAATACCTCTCCGGAGCGACACCGCCCTCGCTCGTAATTCTGGATGGGCTCACACCGCTGATGGACGGGCGGCTCCTGTACGAGGCCGTAAAGGAAGTGCCACAACTGGAGTCCGTACCGATGATCCTGTCGTCCAGCCTGCACGATATTCGCCTGGACGAGGCGCTGCAGGGTGCGGCCTACCTGGACAAGCCCGTTCGGCCGAGCCAGCTGCTCGGCCTCGCGGCGGCCCTGTGCCACCGGCACGGCAGCGGGCGTCACCTGAACTGATGGCCAGGGGAATCAGCCGCAGGGAGTTCGTTCTCACGGGCGCGGCCGCGGGGCTCGCGGCCGGGACGCCGCTCGCCGCCAAAGCGCAAAATGCGCCGCGAAAAATCGGCAATCGCGTCAAGCCCGTCGTCATCTCGTCCAGCAACGGCTACACCATCAGGAACGGCGGCAAGCTGAACTGCGTGGAGACAGCTTTCGCACGCATCGTGCAGGGCGAGGACGTGCTGGATGCGCTTATCGCCGGCGTGAACATCGTCGAGCTCGATCCGGAAGACGCAAGCGTCGGTTACGGCGGCCGGCCGAATGCCGACGGCATCGTGCAACTGGATGCTTGCTGCATGCATGGGCCCAAAAAGCAGGCCGGCGGCGTCGCCGCGCTGGAAGGCGTCCGCACGCCTTCGCTGGTGGCCAAAGCGGTGATGGAAAACACCGATCACCACCTGCTGGTCGGCGAGGGCGCCCAGGCTTTCGCGCGTCGCATGGGTTTTCCGATCGAGGACGATCTCAACACGGAAAAATCGCGGCGCCTGTGGCTCGAATGGAAGCGCCGCACGGATCCCGGGCACTACCTCGATCCGGCGGAGCGCTTCGAAGCCGGCCGTCGAGCCGGGCTCGACATGGTCCGCGAAGGCCTGATTCCCGAGGAAGAGTACTACGGCACAATCAACTGCAACGGCCTGGGGCCGCATGGCCAGCTTTGCGGCGTGACCACGACGAGCGGTCTCGCGTGGAAAATACCCGGGAGGGTCGGTGATTCCCCGATACTCGGCGCCGGGCTTTACGTAGATGGCGATATCGGTGCCGCCGGCTCGACCGGGCGTGGAGAAGCGAATCTCTACGGCCTCTGCTCATTCCTCATCGTCGAGGAAATGCGGCGCGGGCGCCACCCGAAGGATGCCGGCCTGGAGGCACTGCAGCGCATCCGGCGAAACACCATCGAGCCGCGCCTGCTGAACGAGCGCGGCGAGCCGAATTTCAACGTGAAGTTCTACATCGTCGACAAGGTCGGCCGCTATGCCGGAGTGGCAATGTACGCCGCCGACGACGCACAACGCTACGCCGTCTGCACCGAGAACGGCGCCGAACACCCGCTGCTGGAACCGCTGCTCGAGAGCGCAGCCTGACGCCGCGCACCGCGTGCTAGACTCGCCCTTCTGAACGGAGAAACAACCGCATGAACCAGAATGTGAACTACCTGGCGCCCGTTTCCGAACTGGCGGCCGAAGATCGATCCAATTTCATATGGCGCTGCTACGCGCACGTGGTTGGCGCAATCCTGGCGTTTGCCGCTATCGAGGTGTATTTCTTCCAGAGCGGCATTGCCGCCGCTATTGCCGAGCCAATGTTCAATAACTGGCTGCTGGTGCTCGGCGGTTTCATGCTCGCAAGCTGGGGCGCGACGCACGTTGCGCATCGCGTGCAATCGACGCAGGCGCAGTACGCGGCCTTGGCGGCTTTCATTGTCGTCGAAGCCCTGATCTTCGCTCCCCTGCTATACGTGGCGAATGCCATGGCGCCCGGCGTGATCGACAGCGCCGCCGGCGTGACCATCCTCGGCAGTATCGGCCTGATCGCGACGGCCATGATCACCCGCAAGGATTTTTCTTTCCTCCGCGGTTTGCTGGTCTGGGGCGGGATTCTCGCGATGGTCGGTATCGTTGCGAGCTTGCTCTTCGGCTTTGCAATGGGCACCTGGTTTTCGGTCGCCATGATCGGATTCGCGGGCGCGGCCGTGCTCTACGACACCTCCAACATCATGCACCACTACCCGGAGGACAAGTACGTCGCCGCCTCGATGGCGCTGTTCGCGTCTATCGCGCTGATGTTCTGGTACGTCCTGCGCCTGTTCATGGCCCGCGAGTAGGAGCGCGCATCGCGCGCGGCGGGACGATTGACCGCTATTCGCGCGGCGCAGCTGTCGCGCGGCGAAATGCGGCGATTGAAAAGATGGGGATCGCGCGCAATGCGCGCTCCTACGGGTCGGGGGGGGAGATGACCGTTGTGCCGGCCATGTACGGCAGCAGTGCCTTTGGCACGTCGATGCCGCCGTCTTCGCGCTGGCAGTTCTCCATCACCGCGATCAGGGCACGTCCAGCCGCGATGCCGGAGCCGTTCAGCGTGTGCAGCAGCTCCGGCTTGCCGCTGTCCGGGTTCCGCCAGCGCGCTTGCAGGCGGCGCGCCTGGAAATCCGTGAACGTGCTGCAGGAGGAGATCTCGCGGTAGGCGCCCTGCCCCGGCAGCCACACCTCGATGTCGTAGGTTTTGGCCGCCGAGAAGCCCGTATCGCCGGCGCACAGCGTCACCACCCGGTAAGGTAGCTCCAGGCGCTGCAGCACGGCTTCCGCGTGGCCGGTCAGCGACTCCAGCGCGGCGGGGGAATCCGCGGGCTTGACGAACTGCACCAGCTCCACTTTCTCGAACTGGTGCTGGCGGATCATGCCGCGCGTGTCCTTACCGTAAGAGCCGGCCTCGGAACGGAAGCACGGCGTGTGCGCCACGTAATACCGCGGCAGCGTGCGCGCCGCGACGATCTGGTCGCGCAGCAGGTTTGTGAGCGGCACTTCCGCCGTCGGGATCAGGTAGAACGGCGTCTCCCCCTCGGTCTTGAACAGGTCCTCTTCGAATTTCGGCAATTGCCCGGTGCCAAGCAGCGCACCCGCCTGGACGAGATACGGCACGTATATCTCTTCATAGCCATGCTCCCGCACGTGCAGGTCCAGCATGAACTGGATCAGCGCGCGCTGGAGCCGCGCCAGCTCGCCGCGCAGCACCGCGAAGCGCGAACCCGACATCTTGCTCGCCGTATCGAGGTCGAGCAGCCCGAGGCCTGCGCCAAGGTCCACGTGATCCAGCGCTGTGAATGGAAAGGTCCGCGGTTCGCCCCAGCGCCGCTGCTCGACGTTGGCCGACTCGTCCGCACCATCCGGCACGTCCTCGAGCAACAGGTTCGGCAGACCGAGCTCGATCGCCTGCAGATCGTCCCGCACGGTTTGCAGCGCCTGCTCCGCGGCCTCGAGCTCCGTGCCCGCGTCCCTGGACGCCGCCAGCAGGGGCTCCAGGTCTTCACCGCGTGCCTTGGCCTGCCCGATGGCCCGGGCGCGGGTGTTTTTATCGTTGCGAAGCTTTTCGGTCTCGATCTGCAGCGCCTTGCGGCGGGCTTCCAGTGCCTGCCACTGCGCGACGTCGAATGCGAAACCCCGCCGCGCGAGGTTGCTGGCCACCTCAGCGGGCGCCTGTCTCAGGAGTCTGGGGTCTATCATTTTTCCTGGTCTTTGCTACTTTTAATCCCGGCACGGGCCGCACGATTGCGCTCGGCGATTTCGGCCAGTTTCTCGCCGATCTGGCGTTCCAGGCCCCGGGGCACCGGATGATAATACCTGCGCTCCGGCATGTCCTCGGGGAAGTAACGCTCTCCCGCCGCGAGCCCGCCTGCTTCGTCGTGCGCATAGCGGTAGTCCCTGCCGTGCCCGAGCTCTTTCATCAGGCGGGTTGGCGCATTGCGCAGGTGCAGCGGCACGTCCAGCGAACCGAACTCCGCCACGTCGGCGCGCGCGGCACTCGCCGCCGTATAGACGGCGTTGCTCTTCGCCGCGCAGGCGAGGAACACGACCGCCTGCGCAAGGGCGAGCTCCCCTTCCGGACTGCCCAGCCGGTCAAGCACGTCCCAGGCGTCGAGCGCGAGCCGCAGCGCCCGCGGGTCGGCGTTGCCGATGTCCTCTGAGGCAACCCGCACCATGCGGCGCGCCACGTACAGCGGATCGCAGCCCCCGTCCAGCATGCGCATCAGCCAGTACAGGGACGCGTCCGGATCGGAACCGCGAATCGATTTGTGCAGTGCCGAAATCTGGTCATAGAAGTATTCGCCCTGCCGGTCGAAGCGGCGGTGGCCGCCGCGGGCGACTTCGGCCGCGGCTTCGCGGCCGATCGTGCGTAGGCCGTCCGTTTCCGGGGCGAGATCCGCCGCCAGTTCCAGGAGGTTCAGGGCCCGGCGGGCGTCACCGTCGGCCGCGTCAACGAGCAGTTGCAGTGCCTCGTCGTCCGCCTCGACGGCTGCAGCCGCGAGCGCCGCGGGAGATTGCAATGCGTGCCGCAGGATTTGCTTCAGCGCATCGTTATCGAGCGGCTTCAGGACGTAGGTGCGCGCGCGGGACAGCAACGCATTGTTCAACTCAAACGACGGGTTCTCGGTCGTCGCTCCGATGAAGGTCAGCGTGCCGTCCTCTACGTATGGCAGGAAAGCATCCTGCTGCGCCTTGTTGAAGCGGTGCACCTCATCCAGGAACAGGATGGTGCGCCGGCCGGACTGCAGCCGGTGCTGCTCCGCTTCCTTTACGGCGGCGCGTATGTCTTTCACGCCGGCCATCACCGCCGACAACGCAATGAAATGCGCATCCGTCGAGCGGGCGATGATGCGGGCGAGCGTGGTCTTACCGGTTCCCGGCGGACCCCAGAAAATCATGGAATGCGCGCGGCCCTGCTCGATCGCCTCGCGTAACGGCTGGCCCGCACCCAGCAGGTGCGCCTGGCCGAAGAAGCCGGCAAGCGACGCGGGACGCATGCGGTCGGCGAGCGGCCGCCCGCGATCCGCCGCTGTCCTTTCTGCCTCCTCGTTCGCGAACAGGTCGGTCATTCAAGAGCTCTCGCGACAGTCGTTGCGGCCCGATGGCAGGCTACGACGGTCAACGGCGCGCGGCGAGCCAGTCCTCCACCCGCAGGCTCCAGCCGCCGGCGCCCGCCGCGGCGATCGCGAGGCCTACGCCGACACCAATGGCGTCGGCCAGCAAATCCAGCGATTCGGCGCTGCGGTAGCTCAGCAGCCGCTGGCACAACTCGATGAATGCGCCGAAAGCCAGCATTCCAAGCGATACGCGCCACCAGGCACGCCGAGCGTACTGACCGCAAAACCAGACGGTCAAAAACGCGAAGGTCACACCGTGCTGCCATTTGTCGGAAGGCATCGCCACCATGTTCTGCACGCCGAAATCCGGCGTCAGCGCAACCGCGAGCACGAGAACGAGCACCCCGATGCCGGCGGCTTGCCAGCGGCGTGCGTAGCGCAGCGGCAGCATCAAGGCGCGGACGCCGGGGGGGCGGCCGGCCTGCCGACCAGGTCGACTCCCTCCGGCGGCGAAAACTCGAACTCCGCGGGATCGATCTCCTCGTTGACCTCGACGTCGTGCAGCGCGACCAGCGTCGTCTGGGCGAGCTCATCGGAAAGGATCATGCGCGTAAGCATCCCGTCGGTGAAGCCGAGCTCGATGGTCTCGAAGCCGGTATCGCCGTTTCGCGGGCGCAGGCGCACCCAGACAGTGCCCCGGTCGGTAGAGCTGTCCATAACCTCGAAATTCTCCAGGACGTCCGTCGATCCGCCGAGCAGGGAGGCAGGCGTGTTGCCCAGCACTTCGGTCTGCGGCCTGACGGTCACCTGCTCGAGATCGACATCATAGCTCCAGACGTTAGTCCCGTCGGCGACCAGGAGCTGCTCGTAAGGCTCGTCATAGGCCCAGCGGAAACGGCCCGGGCGCATGATCCAGAACGCACCGCTCGAACTTTCCACGATGTCGTCGTTTTCGTTGACGAGCCGCTGCTCGAAGCGGCCGCTCATCGTGCGTACGTCTGTCACGAACCTCTCGACGAGCTCGCGACCGGCCTGTTTTCCCTCCTGGGCTTCGGCGCCCGCGGCCGCCGCGCCGAAAAGGCAAAGCAGGCCGCACGCGAGCAGCGTGCGGGCAATTCCCGGTGAGGATCCGCAGCGGCTTGTTTCCACGATCTCTCTCATCAATCCCTGGCGGCCGGCGGGACCAGTATTTCCCGCGATCCGTTCGACTGCAGCGGTCCCACGAGCCCGGCGTGCTCCATGCTCTCCACCATCCTTGCCGCCCGGTTGTAGCCGATCTTCAGGCGGCGCTGGACGCCCGAGATCGACGCCTTGCGGGTCTCGATCACGATCTGTACGGCCTGGTCGTACAGCGGATCCTGCTCCGCGTCGAATTCGTCCACGGGCGCCGGGTCGATACCGGCCAATCCCGGGGTTGGACTCCCCGGAGTCTCCAGAATTTCCTCGATGTAGCGCGGCGCGCCGCTTTTTTTCAGGTTGCGCACCACGGCATGCACTTCATGGTCCGCGACGAAGGCGCCGTGCACGCGCACGGGCACCGCGACACCCGGCGGCAGGTACAGCATGTCGCCGTGGCCGAGCAAATTCTCCGCGCCCATCTGGTCGAGGATCGTCCGCGAGTCCACCTTCGCCGACACCTGGAAGGCTATGCGCGAGGGAATGTTCGCCTTGATGAGGCCCGTGATCACGTCCACCGACGGCCGCTGGGTGGCGAGCAGCATGTGAATGCCGGACGCACGCGCCTTCTGTGCCAGCCGCGCGATCAGCTCCTCCACCTTCTTGCCGACGATCATCATCATGTCGGCGAGCTCGTCGATGATGACGACGATGAACGGCAGCGGCGTGAGCGTCGGGTATTCGATCGGCCGGTCCTCGTCCTCGAAGGGCGGCGGCGTGAACGTGGGATCACGCAGCGGGCTACCCGAATCGATCGCCTCCTGCACCTTGCGATTGTAGCCGCCGATGTTGCGCACGCCGAGCGAGGCCATCAACCGGTAGCGCCGGTCCATCTCGCCGACGCACCAGCGCAGCGCGTTCGCGGCCTCCTTCATGTCGGTGACGACCGGTGTCAACAGGTGCGGAATGCCTTCGTAAACGGACAGTTCCAGCATCTTCGGGTCCACCATGATCAGGCGGACGTGCTCGGGCTTTGCCTTGTAGAGCAGGCTCAGGACCATCGCGTTGATCGCGACCGACTTGCCGGAGCCCGTGGTGCCCGCAATCAGCAGGTGCGGCATGCGCGACAGGTCGGCCACGACGGAATTGCCGCCGATGTCCTTGCCCAGCGCAAGCGTAAGCGGCGATGCCAGGTCGTCGTAGGCGCGCGATTTCAGGATCTCGCCGAGCGTCACGAGATCCCGGTGCTCGTTCGGAATTTCGAGGCCCACGTAGGATTTGCCGGGAATGACCTCGACCACGCGCACGCTGACCACCGACAGCGAGCGCGCCAGGTCCTTCGCCAGGTTGGAGATCTGGCTGACCTTGATCCCGGGCGCCGGATCGAGCTCGAAGCGCGTGATCACGGGCCCGGGCGATACCGAGACGACCTCGACCTCTATGCCGAAATCCTTGAGCTTCAGCTCCACCAGGCGCGACATGGCTTCGAGGGATTCTTCCGAATACCCCTTCTGCCGCGGCGGCGGATCGTCGAGCAGCGACAGCGGCGGCAGCTCGCCGGCCGACGGCGGCTCGAACAACGGCACCTGCCGCTCCTTCTCGGCGCGCACGCTCGGCTCGAGCGGCGCCACGACGGGTTCAATGCGCGGCGGCGTACGATCGCGCTTGCGCTTTTTCTCGGCCTCGAAGACGTCCTGGCGGGCTGCCAGCTGGCGGCGGCCCTCGGCGCGGTCGCGCCACTCGCCGAGCCTGGCCCGGGCCGCTTCCCAGGCCGCGAAGCACCAGCGCCCGATGCGGTCCATGACGCCGAGCCAGGAGATGCCGAGGAACAGGGACAGCGACGCCAGCCAGAGGAAAAACAGCAGCGTGCTCGCCCCGAGGAGCTTCATCACCGACTGCATCCCGAGACCGACGACCTGGCCGACGATGCCGCCGGCGGTCTCCCGGAAACCCTCGGGCGAGAAATGCAGGGTCGCCAGGGCGCAGCTCGTCACCAGCGTCGCAAGAAAACCGCCGAAGCGCAGCGCGAAATCCGCCCGGGTCAGCTCCACGCGCGTGCGCTGCTCGCGGAAGATCATCCAGCCGAAATAGAACACCATCAGCGCGAACAGGTAGGCCGGCCGGCCGAAGAAGTTGAACAGCAGGTCGGCAACCAGGGCGCCTACCCGGCCGACGCTGTTGCGGATTTCACCGTCGGCGCTCGCCTGGGAGAAGCCGGGATCCGCGGGGTCGTAGGTGAAGAGCGCCACCCACAGGATAATGGCGAGCGCGCCGAACACCCACAGTGCCCCCTCGCGCAGCGTACGCACCACCTGTTCGGACAGGCGCGATCCGGCGCGAACTGTATTCTGGGCTCTGGCCATGTTAAGGCGAATTATAGCTGATCATGGTAATGGATTGATTTATCGGGATTGGGACATCCCGCTGCCTGTTCCCCGATTGCCCTCGCGCCGCGGGCGCCGCCCGGCGGCAAGGCCGCGGCGCTCTCCCGCCGGTGTTTTGCCCGCACCCGCCCTTTTGCCTACACTTGCACTCGTGAGGCCTGCGCTCCCTGTGGTCAGCATCGGCAGGCTCTTGATTCGCCTCGCCACGGTCGCATATCGCAACCTTGTTGGCGAGATCAGGGAACGATCCGGCCGGGCAAAATCGAAGGCGAAGTATACATGAGCAAATCCAGGCATTGCCGGGTCCTGATCCTCGGTTCCGGGCCGGCGGGCTATGCCGCCGCGGTGTACGCGGCGCGGGCGAACCTGGCCCCGGTCATGGTGACGGGGATCGAGCAAGGCGGCCAGCTGATGACCACCACCGACGTCGACAACTGGCCAGGCGACGTCGAGGGGCTGCAGGGGCCGGAGCTGATGCAGCGCATGCAGCAGCACGCCCTCAGATTCGGAACGGAAATCATCAACGATCACATCCACAGCGCGGATATCTCGAAGCGGCCGTTCGTCCTGACGGGCGACTACGGTACGTACACCTGCGACGCACTGATCATCGCGACCGGGGCCACCGCCATGTACCTCGGGCTGCCTTCCGAGCAGGCGTTCCGCGGCCAGGGCGTGTCCGCGTGCGCGACCTGCGACGGTTTTTTCTACCGCGGCCGCGAGGTTGCGGTAATCGGCGGCGGCAACACGGCCGTGGAGGAGGCCCTGTACCTGAGCAACCTGGCGTCCAGGGTGACGCTGGTGCACCGCCGCGACGCCCTGAGGGCGGAGAAAATCCTGCAGGACAAGCTGTTCCAGAAGGCGGAGCACGGCAACGTCGAGATCCGCTGGAACCACGTCGTCGATGAGGTGCTGGGCGACGATACGGGCGTGACCGGCCTGCGGCTGCGCAGCACGCGCGATCCCTCGAAGACCTCCTCGCTCGACCTCTCCGGCGTCTTCATCGCGATCGGCCATCGGCCCAACACGGAACTGTTCAAGGGGCAGCTCGAGATGCGTGACGGCTATATCCTGGTGCGTTCGGGGCTGGACGGCGATGCGACGGCCACGAGCGTGCCCGGCGTGTTTGCGGCGGGCGACGTCGCCGACTCCGTGTACCGCCAAGCGATCACGTCGGCCGGCGCCGGCTGCATGGCGGCGCTGGATGCGGAGAAATTCCTGGATGCCGAAGAGACGGGCGAGAGCGCCAGTAGCGCGGCCTGACGATCCGGCAATGCGCGTGGAGGTCCTCGAGCGCATCGCAGCCGTCGATGCGATCGCATGGAACCGCCTCGCCGGCACCGCCTACCCGTTCCTGCGGCACGAATTCCTGCATGCGGCCGAGACCACGGGCTGTGTCTCCCGGGCAACCGGCTGGCAGCCGCAACACCTCGTGCTGCGCGCCGCCGACGGCGCCGTGGTAGCGGCAATGCCGCTTTACGAGAAATCCCATTCCTGGGGGGAATTCGTTTTTGACTGGGCCTGGGCGCAGGCTTACCAGCGCGCGGGTGTGGAATATTTCCCGAAGCTGGTGTCGGCCGTGCCCTTCACCCCCGCGCCCAGCCCCCGCCTGCTGGGCCCGGCGGAGTTCGCGCCGGCGCTCATCGAAGCGGCCCTGCAACTGGCGAGGGATGGCGGCCATTCGTCGCTGCACGTGCTGTTCCCCGATGCGAGTGAACTCGAGGCGCTGCAGGGCGCCGGCCTGAAGCTGCGCAAGGACTGCCAGTTTCACTGGCATAACCGGGGCTACCGCTCGTTCGACGATTTTCTTGCCACGTTCAGCTCCGCCAAGCGCAAGAAGGCACGCCGCGACCGGCGGCACGTCAGCGAGCAGGGAATCGCATTCCGCTGGCTCATGGGCGAGGACATGGACGCGTCGATCTGGACCGACGTTTACCAGCTCATCAGCGACACGTTCCTGCGGCGCGGCTCCATGCCCTACTTCGATTACGACTTCTTCGTCGAGGTGTCCAGGCGGCTGCCGCGGCGGATCCTGGTCGTGCTTGCCGAACGGCGGAACGCCCCCGTCGCCGCCGCCATCTTCTACGTCGGCGGCGATGCGCTGTACGGGCGTTACTGGGGTAGCGACGCACATTACAACGCCCTGCATTTCGAAACCTGCTACTACCAGGGCATCGAATACTGCATTGCCAATGGAATCCGGCGCTTCGAGCCGGGCACGCAGGGTGAGCACAAGATCAGCCGCGGCTTCGTGCCCGCCGAGACGTGGTCGGCCCACTGGCTCGCGCGCCCGGAGTTCTTCGCCGCAATCGGACGCTATCTCCGCGAGGAAGGCCGGCATGTCGACCGGTACATGGCCGCCGTCGACGCGCACAGCCCCTATCGTGGCGATCCGGCCGCCGGCGGCTGAAACACACAACGTGACCACGCCGCAGATCAAGTGGCTCAGCCGTGACGACCCGCCCGAGGCCTTCCCGGAACTCGATGCGGCGCTCTCGGTACCGAACGGACTGCTCGCCGCCGGGGGCGACCTGTCACCGCCGCGCCTGCTGCACGCCTACGAACACGGCATCTTTCCCTGGTTCGACCGCGGGCAGCCGATCCTGTGGTGGTCTCCCGATCCACGTTGCGTGTTGCCGCCGGCAGACTTTCACGTGGCCCGGCGCCTGCGACGAACCCTGCGCCAGGGGACCTGCGAAATTACCTGGAACCGGAGTTTCGACCGGGTCATCGCCGCCTGTGCCGAACCCCGCCCGCAACAATCCGGCACCTGGATCACACCCGACATGATGGATGCCTTCTGCGGCCTGCATCGCGACGGCTGGGCCCATTCAGTTGAAGTATGGCGGGGCCGCCGGCTCGTCGGAGGCATCTACGGCCTCGCGCTGGGCAAGGTCTTCTTCGGCGAATCGATGTTCAGCCGGGCACCGGATGCGTCGAAGACCGCGATGCTCGCTTTGTGCCGTGTGCTGGCCCGAAACGATTTCGAGCTTCTCGACTGCCAGCTCGTATCGCCGCACCTCCTGAGCCTCGGCGCCTCGCCGATGCCCCGCCGCGAATTCGGCCCGCTCGTCCGGCGCGCCTGCGCGGGCCGGGCACGCTTCACCGCCTGGCCACGCCCGGCTGTCGCGGCGCGGGAACTGGTTGCCGATTGACACCTCTGTCCGACGCGCTCAATTGCATTAGGGCGCCTGTTTCTGCACAATTCGGCGCCTGATCTCCCAGGGACGCTTAAGGGTTTGGCGAAAGAAGAAGCACTGCAGATGGAAGGCGTCGTGACCGAGACGCTACCCAACACGACGTTCCGCGTCGAGTTGGAGAACGGTCACGTCGTCACCGCGCACATCTCCGGCAAGATGCGCAAGAATTACATCCGGATCCTGACGGGTGACAGCGTCACCGTGGAATTGACGCCGTACGACCTCAGCAAGGGCCGCATCGTCTACCGCGGCAGGTAACCCCGCCGATCCCGCCTGTATGCAGGAGCGCGCCATGCGCGCGATTGCCACCGTTCTACGCCAAGGCAATCGCGCGCATGGCGCGCTCCTGCATCGATCGCGGCGCATGATGCCACCGTTGCACGCTGGGGTCGCGCGCATGGCGCGCTCCTACATCACGCTGGGGTCGCGCGCATGGCGCGCTCCTACATCGATCGCCGCGCACGATGCCACCGTTGCACGCTTGGGTCGCGCGCATGGCGCGCTCCTACATTGATCGCGGGTCGCGCACCAACGTCTGTTATTTTTTCGGCAGGTGGGCGAGTTCCTTGATTGCCGGTTCCGCGTCCAGCTTCAGCTGGTCGTCGCTTCCGACCGTGATGCGCACGTGCCCGCCGCCGGAGAGGCTCCCGAACAGCAGCTCTTCGGCCAGCGGCCGCTTGATGTGCTCCTGGATGATGCGTGCCATGGGGCGCGCGCCCATTTTCGAGTCATAGCCGCGTTTGGCGATCCATTCCCGCGCGGCATCGTCGAGCTCCAGGGTCACGTTGTTCGATCCGAGCTTGGCTTCGAGCTCGACAACCAGCTTGTCGACGACACGCGCGACGGAACGGGTATCCAGAGAGTTGAACTGGATGATCGCGTCCAGCCGGTTGCGGAATTCCGGCGTGAACGATTTCTTGATGATCGCCAGGCCGTCGCTGCTGTGGTCCTGCTGTGTGAAGCCGATGGACGCACGGCTCATTTCCTGCGCGCCCGCGTTCGTGGTCATCACCAAAACGACGTTGCGGAAATCGGCTTTGCGGCCGTTGTTGTCCGTCAGCGTGCCGTGGTCCATGACCTGCAGCAGCAGGTTGAAGACGTCCGGGTGCGCCTTCTCGATCTCGTCGAGCAGCAGCACGCAGTGCGGGTTCTTCGTGATGGCCTCCGTCAAGAGCCCGCCCTGGTCGAAGCCGACGTAGCCCGGCGGCGCGCCGATCAGGCGCGACACGGTGTGCCGCTCCATGTACTCCGACATGTCGAAGCGCACGAGCTCGACGCCCATCGTCATCGCGAGCTGCCGCGTGACCTCGGTCTTGCCGACGCCCGTGGGCCCCGAGAACAGGAACGAGCCGACGGGCCGGCGCTCGTCGCCCAGGCCCGAGCGCGCCATCTTGATGGCCGAGGCGAGCGCGCTGATCGCGCGGTCCTGGCCGAAGATCACGAGCTTCAGGTCGCGCTCGAGGTTGCGCAGCACGTCGCGATCCGACGCCGACACGTTCTTCGGCGGGATGCGCGCGATCTTCGCGACGATGTTCTGGATCATCTCGACGTCGACGACCTTCGGGCGCGACTCCTCGGGCTTCAGGCGGCAGTGCGCGCCGGCCTCATCGATGACGTCGATGGCCTTGTCGGGCAGGTGGCGGTCGTTGATGTGCTTCGCCGAGAGCTCGGCCGCCACGCGCAGCGCGTCGTCCGTGTACGTGACCTCGTGGTGCTCCTCGAACCGGCTTT
>CAZSKQ010000072.1:0-18393 GCA_964607425.1 uncultured Woeseiaceae bacterium | reverse complement strand
GCGTTCGATCAACGCTTCGTGCAGCGCAATGACGGCCTTGTCGAAGTCCTCTTCGGCGAGGATGAACAGGATGTCCACGTTGCGGATGAGCTGGTGCAGGCCCAGCACCTCGATGCCGGCCCCGGCGAGCGCCCCCACGGCCAAGGCGGTCAGCCCGGACAGGTTAAGGTCGCTGCCTATCGCCGTGACGATGGCCACCTTGCGCACCGAGATGCGGGACGACTCGAAGGCATTTTGCAGCTCGTCGCTGACCCGCCGTACGGCGTGCAGGGAGCCTGCGAGGTAATGCACGATGGTGTTGGCATTGGAGGTCTTGGTTACGACCCGCACCCGGTGCCGCTTGAGGGTTTCAAGAATGGCGGCGTCATAACCTTTGACGCCGACCATGTCCTGCTCCAGGAACTCCAGCGCGAACACGCTCCTCATTCCGGTGATGATTTCGGCGCGAGGGCTCCGCGACACGTAACCGACCCGGATCTCGGAGCCGGCATCGCCCGGATCGAAAGTGTTGCGGATGCGCAGCGGGATGTCGGCCTGGCGCAGGCCCTTGGCCGCACCCGGGTGAATGGCCTCCATCCCCATATTCGATAGCTGGTCGGCGACATCGTAGTTGGTGCGGTCGATCTTCTTTACCCGTTGCTCGCCGACCAGCTTCGGGTCGGCGCTCGACAGGTGGAATTCCTTGTGGATGATGGCTTCACGCGCCTGCGTCAGCACCGCGATGCGCGACAACGTCACCTCGCTGTAGCCGCGCCCGTATCTCTCGATGACGCCGCCGTCGAAATGTGCGTAGCCGGTGACGATCGGCAAAACCTGGTCGAGCTCCAGGTCGGGAAGGACGCTCAGGATCTTGTCGTCGAGCGTCGGACAGGACTCGTCGCGCCAGCCGGTCAGGTCGACGAAGACCGCGTTGACGCCGTGCTGCTGCAGTAGCAGGGTGGTGTTGTGCGCGCTGTGCGCTTCGCCGAGACCGGCGAGCATCTCACCCACGGTGTTGAGATGCTCGTTCAGGTTGAAGTGCCCGTAGGAGCAGAGCCGGTGCAGGTCGAGCAGGCAGCTCCGCACACCCTCTATGCGTTCGCGCACAAACTGGTCGGCGCAGCGGAGATCGGCGTAGTCGCTGAAGATCCCGGAATTGATGCGCCGCATGCGATTGCCGACCTCGCTGATGGCATCGCCCCAGGCCCATTCAGATTCGGAGTCCGCGAACAGCGCGTGCACGCCGGGCTCGCCGGTCTTCTTGTTCTCCAGCAGCAGGTCGGTGATGCCGGCATACGCGGAGACGACGAAGATCCGGTTGTAGAGTTCGGCACCCTTGCGCTTGCCGATGAGGATATTCTCCAGCACGGCCTCGGTGTCCGAGATCGACGTCCCGCCGATCTTCTCCACCGTGTGGCGTCCGTTCACCTACCTGCCTCCTTGCCTTCTGTCATGTCATGCGGCGCTCGACAGCAGCGGACCCTCGCGGGGGCTGAGCGCGGCAATCGCCCGGCGCGTCGCAATGAACTCCGGCCGGGGCGTCGCCGGCCCGAAGGGCGCTTCCAGCGCATTTGACACCGCGTTGTAGACGATAAACGCGTTACTGCGCGGGAACGGAGTGATGTTGCTCGCGGAACCGTGCATCGTATTGCAGTCGAATACGACCACGGTACCCGGGGGACCGACCGGCGCCTCGATGCCGCCCTCGCGGGCCAGGAAGGCGAGCGACTCGTCATCCGGTACGCCGTATTCCTGCTTCCGGAGCGACTGCTTGTAGTGCTCGTCGGGCGTCTCCCCGACGCAGGCGACGAAATGGCGGTGCGAACCGGGCATCAGCATGAGCGGTCCGTTGTGCGGGGTGTTCTCCGTCAGCAGCACCGTCATCGACAGCGCCCGCATACGCGGCATGCCGTCCTCGACGTGCCAGGTCTCGAAATCGGAGTGCCAGTAGAACTCCTTGCCTTTGAAACCCGGCTTGTAGTTCAGGCGGGTCTGGTGCAGGTAGACATCGTCGTCGAGCAGGAAGCGCGCGACCTCCGCAAGCCGTGCATCGGCCGCGAGCCTGGCGAACACCTCGCTCTGCGCGTGCACCTTGAACACCGAGCGCACCGCGCCCGAGCCCGGCTCGGCTATCACCGTTTCCGGATCGAGGCCGCCGCGGGAGCTGCGCAAGGCGCCGGCGCCGGCGCAAAGGACCTCGATTTCACGCGCAGCGAAGAGATCCCGGAGCACGATGTAACCGTCGCGGGCGAACGCGCGCGTCTGTGCCGCCGATAACGGCGCGCCCGGCCTCCAGGCACCATAGGCGACATCGTCGCGGCGGCGCAGGATGCGCGGCTTCTCTTCGACCCTGGAAGGATAAAGGTCTTCGCGGCTCATGGATCAAACCGCCTTCGCCTGCAAGGGATAGGCACCGCTCGCGTCGTGTACCTCCAGCCCGCTGAGCGGCGGATTGAAGACGCAAGCCATGGTCATTTCGGTGGTCGCGCGCAGGACATGCCGGTCGTGCTGATCGAGGGCGTACATGACGCCGGGGCGAATCGGGTGAACCTCGCCGGTGGCCGCGTTTTCGATCGATCCTTCACCGGCGACGCAATACACGGACTCGAGGTGATGCCGGTAGTGCATCGGCAGCTCGGCGCCCGCATAGATGGTGGTGATGTGGAAGGAAAAGCCCATGCGGTCGTCTTGCAAAAGCAGGCGAACGCTATGCCAGCCGTCGCTCCGCACGTTGCGGCGCGTATTCTTTTCCCTCGCGAGATCCCGAATGATCATCTGTTCTCTCTCCGTCTGGCATTCAGGCCGCGGCGCGCGCGGACTTTTCAAACACGGCACTGATGGCGCGGGAAAGGATCGACAATCCCTCCTCGAGCTCGTCTTCCTGGATAGTCAGGGCCGCAAGACATTTCACGACCTCGTCGTTCGGGCCGCTCGTTTCGATGACGAGCCCGCGCTCGAACGCCGCTTTTACCACCGCGGCGGCAATCTCGCCGGAGGGCATTTCGATGCCGCGCATCATGCCGCGGCCCTTGACCGTAAGGCGGTGCGGCCGGGCCTGGCGCGCGATCTCGTTCAGCCGGCGCCCTACCAGCTCGCTCCTGTCGAAGATCGACGCCTCGAAGGAACGGTCGCGCCAGAAAGTCTCGAGTGCCGCACGCGCGGTGACGAAAGCGTGGCAGTTGCCGCGGAAGGTGCCGTTGTGCTCGCCGGGCAGCCACTGGTCGAACTGCCGGTCGATCAGCACGAGGGCCATGGGCAGGCCGTACCCTGATAGCGACTTCGCCATCGTGACGATATCCGGCCGCACGCCGGAGGGCTCGAAGCTGAAGAAGGTACCGGTACGCCCGGCGCCCGCCTGGATGTCATCCACGATGAACAGGGCGCCGTGCCTGCGGGCAATACCGGCAATCGCCCGCAGCCATTCGTAACCGGCGACGTTGATGCCGCCTTCGCCCTGCACCGTCTCGACGATCACGGCCGCCGGCGCGTCGACGCCGCTCGATGGGTCCGACAGCACCTTGTCGAGGTAGTCCGCCGTGTCGATGCCGGGGCCGAGATAGCCGTCATAGGGCATGTGCGTGACTCCCTCCAGCCGGGTGGCGGCGCCTTCGCGGTGGTGCCGGTTACCCGTGCACGCGAGCGCTCCCAGGGTGACGCCGTGGAAGCCGTTGGTGAAGGCGATGACGTTGTCTCGGCCCGTGACCTTGCGCGCGAGCTTCAACGCCGCCTCGACGGCGTTCGCCCCGGTCGGCCCGGGAAACTGCACGACGTAGTCGAGGTTGCGCGGCTTCAGGATGGTCTCGAAGAACTCGACCAGGAAACGCTCCTTGGCCTTGGAGTACATGTCGAGGCTGTGCGTGATCCCGTCGCTCTCGATGTACTCGATGAGCGCGCGCTTCAGCGCCGGATGGTTGTGCCCGTAATTCAGCGTCGAGCAGCCCATCAGGAAATCCAGGTATTTCGAGCCGTTGCGCGCGCGCAGCGTCGAGCCGCGGGCACGATCGAAGATGGCGGGGAAGTGACGCGAGTAGCTGCGAACCTGGGATTCGAGCATTTCGAAAGTCTCCATGGCAGGTTCGGCAGTCGTGCTGTCTGTTGCAGTCATGGGTTCCTCGGGTTCATGAGTGAAAACCGGCAGTCGGGTTCAGGAGACGGACGACACACGTCCATGCGCCTCGGGAATCGGCCCGACGACGATCAGCCGCTCGCTGTCGTGGCGGCCGCGTAAATGGGTGTCCTTCTCGAAGCCGGACTGTTCGCGCATTGGCGCGCCGGAGCGTCGCGCGACCGAACGGAAGAGCGCCCGCGAGGCGTCGTTGCCGGGTGTCACCGTCGTCTTGATGAAGCGGACGGGCGTTGCCGCGGACCGGCCCACCAGCGCCGCCAGTAGCCTCCCGGCGAGCCCCCTGCCGCGGGCGGCCTCATGCACCGCCACCTGCCAGACAAACAGCGTCGATGGCTCGGCGGGCGGCCGGTAACCGGAGATCCAGCCGAGAAGCTGCTCGCCCTGTTCGGCGAGAATGCAGGTATCGGCAAAATGGGTGCACTGCAGGAGATTGCAGTAAAGCGAGTTCCGGTCCAGCGGCGGGCAAGCGGCAACGAGGTCGTGCACCCGCGCGCCGTCCATCGGTTCGGGGGCCCGGAAGCTCGGCATAGCGCGGCCCGCCGGGACACCGCCCGGTGCGCGTTTGTCGTCTGGAGTGTGCATCGGCAATTAGTTTGTTAGTCTAACTAATTGACGCCTGCTTTTAAACCGCGACGGCAGAAACACGGCAGCGAGGCTGCGAACATTCGCTGCTAAGAGTGCCGTAAATAACGGTTTCAAAACAACTTTAATGCAGCCTGGCGCTACAACGTGCAGATCCGACCATTCTTCGAGTTTCTAAGTATATATCAGGCGAAGACGCTCCCCGACGGGCGCGCGCAGCGCTTTTCTGGGACAAAGCAACGGTCACGACAGCAAAGTACCGGACGATGGAAGAACGCTCTGAAACCGCGCTGGTTGCGCTGCGGCGAATCCTGCGCGCGACCGAACTGAACTCGAGACTGCTTGCGAACCGGACGGGACTCACGGCTTCGCAGTTCATCCTCCTCCAGCAGGTCGTGCGCGACGGCAAGGTCAGCCCGAGCACGCTGGCCCGCGCCGCGCGGCTGACCCAGGCAACCGTGACCTCGCTGGTCGATAAACTGGAGCGCGCGGGCCTGGTCACCCGCCGCCGCGACACGGAGGATCGCCGCCGCATCTGGATCGAGCCTACCGCCGCCGGCCGCAAGGCCGTCGCGGAATCGCCGGATCTCCTGCACGACCGGTTCCGCGCCCGGTTCCTGAAACTCGACGACTGGGAACAGGCGATGATCATCGCGGCGCTCGAACGCGTCTCGATGCTCCTGGACGCCGACGCTATTGATGCATCTCCGGTGTTGGACATAGGCGACCTCGACCGGCTGTTGAATCCCCCGTAAAACGGGGCAAGCTTTCGCTACGCTACTGTTTTGCCCGCATCAGCTCGTCGGCGATCTGCCCGGTAATCGGGTGGAATACGCCGAGACCGCAGGAGACACCCGGGGCGAAGCCGAAGCCCCAGTCCTCCAGCACGGTCACGATGTCGAGGTCGCAAACCTGGCCGATCGTCGTGCGATACATCAGCGTGTCGTCGCGCCGCAGGCCCGGGCAGTTGTACGGCAGGTCGTTGCGGTAGACCTTGCCGTTGCGCATGCGAAACACCAGCGTATCCGAATCGACGATGTCGATACGCTGGATACCCTGTACCCGCACGCAATGGATCGCATCGCCATCCTGTTCATCCCGTTGCCGGTCGTTCTCATCCTGCGCGATGCTCGTGCCGGCTCCCGCGACGGCAACGAGCAGTGCCATCGCTCCCGATTTCAATCGATGCATGTGGAAGTCTCCCTGCCGGCGGCGCCGGCCAAGCCATGCAGGGATTGTGCCACGGCTCTGGCACGATCGTTGCACCTGCCAGTCAAGCCCGTTCACAGGGGAAACCAACCATGGCCGACGAAGACATGCAGGAATTCATCGGGATCCTCCGATCCTTCGACCACGCGATGCTGGTGACGCAGCGAGGCTCGGAGCTGCGCTCACGGCCCATGGCAATTGCCGACCGCACGCGGGACGGGCACGTCTGGTTCATTACCAGCGTCGACAGCGCGAAGCTGCAGGAAATCACCGACTTTCCGGACGTCAACGTTGCCATGCAGGCCGGCTCGACATTCCTTTCCATTTCGGGAACCGTGCGCGCCACGCGGGATCCCGACCGGATCGACGAACTGTGGAATGACATCCAGGAACTCTGGTTCCCGCAAGGCCGCAACGACCCCACCCTGATCCTGCTGGAAGTCGTGCCGACGTTTGCCGAGTACTGGGACCGGTCCGGCATCGAGGCTGTCAAATTCATGTTCGACGCCGCCAGGAGCATGATCACCGGGCGCACGCTCGGGGATGACGAGGGCAAGCACGCGAAGCTGCGGTTCCCGGACCGCAATCCGCCGCATTGAAGCCTGCCGCGTAATTATTGACGATCGCTGTACTGCTTCAGGCGGTTATACAGCGTCTTCAAGCTGATCCTGAGCTTGTCGGCGGCTTTCTTCTTGTCGCCGTCGTAATGCTCCAGCGTCGACAGGATCGCGCGCCGCTCGACTTCGGACAACGGCGTCCCTACGTTGACACGGATGTAATCGTCATTTCCGGGACCGGCCGACGAAACGCGCCCGGGCAGGTCCTCCAGCTTGATCGTGGGTCCCGCCAGCAAGTGGCTGTGGCGCACCGCGTCTTTCAGCTCGCGCACGTTGCCGGGCCAGTCGTGCGAGAGGAGCGCGTCCTTCGTGTCCTCCTCGAACTCCTTCTCGGTACCGGTCTCCGCATTGCATTCCCGCAGGAAATGCTCGGCGAGCATGATGATGTCGTCCCCGCGCTCGCGCAATGTCGGAATGCGGATGCGAACCTCCGCCAGCCGTTCGTAGAGTTCGGCATTCAGCCGGCCGCGCTCGACCGCTTCCTCCGGATCCATACTGGTTGCGGTAATGATCCGGGCGTCTCCGGCCATACCCCGCTGCGCGCCCGCCGTCCCGTTTTCCAGGGCCTGGAGCAGGCGTGCCTGCAGGCCGGCGTTCATCTCGGTGATGTCGTCCAGGAACAGTGTGCCGCCGGAAGCCCGCTGCAGGTGACCGGCACGGTCACGCGCTCCCGCGGGCGGCGTGCTGCGGCCATCCGCGAACAGCTCACTCTCCAGCAGCTCGGGTGACAACGCGCCGCAGAACAGCGGTACGAAGCCGTACTTGGCGCGCGGGCTAAGCTGGTGAATCGTGCGCGCCACGCGTTCCTTCCCGGAACCGCTCTCGCCGACCAAAAATACGCTGGCGTCGCCCGACGCACACTCGCGGATAGCCTCGTACAGGCGCTGCATGGGCGCCGAGTCGCCGACCAGCAGCCCGAGTCCGCGCTCGCCGGCGGCCTCCGCCGGGGGGCGGCGGCGGCGTTGATCCGAATACTCCGGGGTGGTGTTTCTGTGCTGCACCGTCATGTCTCGAACTCGCACCGGAACAGTAGCTGGAGCCGCGCGAGCTCCCCGATCGGATCGGGATGATCGTCCACGCGAAGGTCGAGATTGACGGGTCTTGACGTGCTGTCCCGGTGCGATATCACGCTCATCGCGGCGGCCTGGCGGCCGCGACGGTCGCCGCCGCTCGCATCAGCGGCGCGGAGCGCGGCGAGCAGGCGCAAGGCGAGCCCGCTTTCCGCCGCGTCCTCGAAAGCTTCGATCATGCGTTCCACGGCGGCTTCGCTGGCCAGGTAGTTTCCCGCCGCGACGCAGCCGGCTCCGAACGCATGGTGGCAAACGGGTGCACATTCGCGCCCCGTCCACCCGCCGCGGCGGCCGCCAACATCGATCGCAATGAGCTGGCGGGAGTCGGCGGCGGCGCCATCGGCATCGAGCACGCGGGCGAGGGCTTCGTGCGGTGCCTCGCCTTGCTCCATTTCGTCAAGCACCCGATGACCCAGGGCGATGTGGGCATGGTGCTGCGTGTTGACAACCCCGACGCCCGTTCTGGAATAGGTCACTGTTCCGCCGACCGCTACCGAGCGACTGGCGACGGCGGATCCGAAGCAACCCGCGTCGCGATCGTTCGCGACGATTGAAAATGTCATCGTCGTGATTCTGCGTGATGCAGATCCTCCGTTGCTGCTCCGGTATCGGCTCTTGCTCCCGGCTGATGCGCTGGCCCAAGCGAGAAGCAGCGTACGCACGGGAAGTAAACAGGCTGATCGAGCGGCTGCAACAAGCGTGCCAACGACCGCGGCGACCGCCCGAATTCGGGTCCGCAACGATTTAACGCAGGCGTCTGCACCTGCTTGTAATATTTGCAACCGAAGCTGAAAAACTTGCCTGCGAGTCAGCGTCGCCGCGCTGCCGATGCACGCCACGCATACGCAAGTCAGCGCCGTTTCGCACTCCGCCTGCGCTTCTTGCCGGCTCGGCGGATGCCGAGCGGCACGGGCATGTGCTTGCGGATCGGCGTCGCGGTCGGGCGGCCGATGTAGTAGCCCTGCGCGTAGTCGATGCCGAGCTTGCCAAGCAGCGCGAACGCCGCGCTGCTCTGGACATATTCCGCGACCGTCTCGATACCGGCCTCCCGGCCGATCTCGCCGATGAGCCGGACCATCTTCTGATCGACCGGATTCTCGACGATGTTCCGGATGAAGGTACCGTCGATCTTGATGAAGTCGACCGGCAGCTTCTGCAGGTAGCTGAAGGAGCTGTAGCCGGTCCCGAAGTCGTCCAGGGCCAGCCGGCAACCCAGCTCGCGCAATCCGGCGATTTGCTTGTCGACGTGCGGCTGGTGGCGCACGGCCAGGCTTTCGGTGATCTCGAAGGTGATGCAGTCGGCAGGCACGCCGTGGCGGTTGAGCTGCGAGCGCACCCAGGCGAGCAGGTTTTCCGCCTCGAAGGCGTTGGCGGAGAGGTTCAGCGAAAAGCGCAGGTCGGGCGTATCGATGCGGTAGCGCGCAAGCTCGCCGATCGCCGCTTCCACTACCCAGGTATCGATCTCGGCCATCAGTCCGAAGCGCACCGCGGCGGGCAGGAAAGCCTCGGGCGCGATCAGCCGGCCGTTTGCGCTTTTCATGCGCAGCAGCACTTCGTGATGGCTGGTCAGGCCCGTGTCCACGCGCACGATCGGCTGGTAACGCAGCTGGAACTCGTCGTTGTCGATCGCCGAGCGGAGCTTGTTGACCCAGTTGACGTCCGCCACCATCTGCTCGGCCTCGCGCCCGGACATGCTGTGGAACGCGAGCCGGTTGCGCCCGGACGCTTTCGCCTCGCGACAGGCGATATCCGCCTGGGCGATCAGCTCATCGTGGTCGAGCCGGTCTGAGCTGATCATGGCGATGCCGATACTGCAGTGCACATGAAAGACGTTGTCGTCCTCCACGTGCGCGAGCCGCCGCATGTCTTCGAGAATCGATTCCGCCAGTGCGCGGGCGCCCGGCCGGGACACCTCCGGCGCGAGCACGACGAACTCGTCGCCGCCGAAGCGGGCCACGATCCCGCGTTCACCAACGGAGCGCGTCAACTGGTCGGCCACCTTGCGGATAAGGCGGTCGCCGGCGGGATGCCCGCAGGTATCGTTTACGTACTTGAACTGGTCGAGGTCGATGAACAGCAGCGCCCCGCCATTCCTGCCGATCGCGACCTTCTGGATCTCCTTGCGCAATTCCTCCGCGAAGCGCCGCCGGTTGAAAAGCCCCGTCAGGGCATCGTGATTGGCGAGCCTCGACAGCTTCTCGTTGCGCTCGCCGAGGGCGGAGGCCGTGGACTCCAGCGCCTCTACGATCTCGGAGATCTCACGATGCTGTGCCGGTTTGAACTCCACCGACAGGTTGCCCTTCGCGAGCTCGGCGATGGGCTGCTGCAGGTCGGAGATCGCCATCAGCGCGCGCCTCAGCGTGCGGCGCCCGAGGATGCCCGAGATGATCAGCAGCGCGAGGAGCACCGAGGTCGCAATCTTGATGTTGGCGACCAGGCGGTCGTGGAAGAAGCTGAAGTCCAGCTCCAGGCCGACGAAGCCGGCAAGGTGCCGCGCGCTGTTGGCCTCCGCGGACACCGGATCGAAATTGAACAGGCCGTCGCTCGCGATCGATTCGGTCCAGATCGGCGCCAGGATGCGGAACGTCCGCACATCGAAAAGGCTGCTGTCGATCAGGTAGGGCTTGTCGCTGCCGACCAGTGCCGACAGCTCATCCAGCAGCTCGCGGGCCAGCGGCTCGGAAGGCGGCGGCTCGGCTTTGACATTGTCGATGGCGTACAGGATGGAGCCATCCTGGTAATAGTAGGTGACGCGGTTGATTTCGGGATACTTCGCGATGAAGCTCTCGAGGCGCAGGATCACCTCCTCGTCATCGAGCAGGTACAGTGGCGCTCCGAGCTCGTTCAGCTCTTCCGTCCATTGCAGCGCCCAGCGGCTGTAGTTGTCCTGCAGCACCCATTGACCGCCCCAGTACAGGCCGGCAATCGCCAGCGCGCCGATCACGGCCGTGATCATGATCTGCAGCGACAAAATTTCGTGGATTAGCACGCGCTTGCGGCCCCGCGGCACCGATGCCCGGCGACGCGCCGCGGACCGCCGCTTCCCGAGGAGGCGCAGGCGGGCCGCCGCGGCGATTCGCGGACGAGACATTGCCAGCCGCTCGACCAGCGCGCGCAGCGCGGCTGCCGGCGGGCCCAGGCGCCCGACCACGGCGCCTGCCGCGGCGGCGCAGTGCAAGGAGAACGACCGCAGCCGTGCGTTCACCGGGTGCCCTTGGCCGCGGTGCTCCGGGCGGAGCGAACCTCGAGCTGGCGCAGGGGCGTTCGCACCGGGACAGCATCGAGCTCGCCGGCGATGATCCGGTCCGCCACGTGAAGGGCGGTCGCCGCGATGTCCGAAGCGATGGAACTGGTGCTCAAGTGGGCTCCAAGCTCCAGCAGCGCGGGATCGAACACGGCTATCTCCACCTGGTGGCGGCCGGCGTAGCGCAACATCTCTTTCAGGATCGCGACGCTCAGCACCCGGTTGTCCGGAAACAGCCAGAAGCCGTCGATGTCCGGCGCCATCCGGTTGAACATGTACAACGTCTCGCGATCGGAGGTGGCAACACGCAGGTGCAGCGTTACGCCGCTCGCCGCCGCGGCGGTTTGCGCCTCGGCGACAAGCGCCTCGTGACCGGGGCCGAGAATGGCACCAATGGAGTCGAGGGCCGGGTTCAGTTGCTTCCAGGCGCGCACCTGCGGGCCAAGTGGCGGAATCGACGCGACGCCCCGGATCGGGACGGCGCTTGCGCCAAGGTCGATGTTGAAAACCTGGCAGAACACAACCGGCAGCGGCGCCAGCGCCATCGCCTGCTCGGCCGCTTCCAGGCCGATCGCGATCACCACCCGGGCGTCGGAATCCGCGATCCCCGAAAACACCTCCCGGGCCGACAGGCTCCTGTCGGCGAGGTTGTAGAGCAGGTAGCGCTCCAACAGGTGGCCAAGCTCGATCGCGACCTTCTCGTATGCCGGCGAGCGATTGCTGAGAACGATGGCCACCCGGCCGGGCTCGGGCGCCGCGGGCAGCGGTTCGGGTGCGGGCGGAGGCTCGGGCTCGGCCACGACGGGAGGCGGCGGCGGGACCGGCTCTTCGGCCGGTGCTGCCGGCACCTCCAGCGGCGGGGGCGGCGGCGCGGGCTCGGGTGCCTTCGGCGTCAACGCGCAGCCGGAGACGAGAAGCGCCAGCACGCAGGCAATGCGCGGCAAGCTGCGCCCGCGCGGCCGGAGTGCCGGCCGGGGGTGCGCGGTGCTGGTTCTCGATTCCTGTCGCATTCCGGGAGCGCGATTCTCGCGAGGAACGGACGGGGAGAATAGCGAAGCGCTGGCGCGGGCGTGCTGATACGCGTCTCAAATCCTGCACCGGCCAAGCCGCTTTACGCCCGTGGTCGCAAGCTACGAAGCCCCGGTTCTTGACATATTACCGCTCCGCCGGGTGCGTGTGACCGCCGCGGTTGACAGCCAGATCGGGACTGTGAAACGCTGGACAGCACTGTAAAAGGCACCGCTGCCGAAAGGCAGCTTCGCAAAGCCACCGGTCTACGGTTTTTTAAACTACGACGGCGGGGTTACCAGCATGAGCTTTCTCCTCAGCATCACACCGTGGCCGGTGGTTTCGGCATTCCTCTGGATAGTGCTGATCGTCACCGCGCTCTATTTCGCGCGCCCGACCGCACGCAAGGCGATACGCGCCGCGGCCGGCACCCTGCACCGGAGCCTGCGGCTCGCCTCGCTCGCTGTCGGCAAGGCAGAAGCGAATTTACGCAAGCGCAACCGGGAAGTGCTGCTCGCGGCAGGTCGCGAGGCAAAGGAAAGGGTGATCGAGCGCGAGTTCGACCGGATCAGCGAGTCGGTGCGCAAGGACCTGTCGAACTACGCCGCCCTGCATCGTTCGCTGTCAGGTTCCATCGACCGGATCGAGACGGATCACCAGGCAGCGGTAGAGGTGCCGCCCGACCCGCCGGGCTGGGTGAAAGCCGTCGAAGCCGTCGCCAAAATCGACTCGCGCGAAGGCCGGGTCGGCATCGGCAACGTGCTCGGCGACATCCACAAATCGCTGATCAAGGCGCACCAGGAGGCGATGGTCGCGTACCGCGAAGCGAGTGCGAGGCGGCATACCCTGCTGCACCGGATGCGCCCGGAATGGCGGCACATCCAGCAGGCGCTCGGCCACGTCGGCAAGAGCGTGGACAGCCTGCTCGATCGCTCGGTCACCATCGACCGTCACATGCAGGATTACGAGGACATCGTGAGCGGCCAGGACCGGGCAATTTCGGTGTTATCGTCGTCTTCACTGGTGTATTTCTTCGTCTCGGCGCTGGTGCTCACGGTCGCCGTCGGCGGCGCCGCAATCAACTTCTCCCTGATCGCCCGCCCGATGGCGGAAATGGTGGGCGGCACCAGCGTCATCGGCGGTTTCCGTACCGCGGACATCGCGGCGCTCGTAATCATCATGGTCGAGATATCCATGGGCCTGTTCCTGATGGAGTCGCTCAGGATCACGCGCCTGTTCCCCGTGATCGGAGCGCTGCCGGACAAGGTCCGCGTACGCATGGCCTGGATCACGTTCGCGATCCTGTTGCTCCTCGCGAGCGTCGAAGCCGGCCTCGCGTACATGCGCGAGGTGCTGCTGCAAGATGAACTCGCGACCAACGCGCTCTTGCGCGGGGACGACGCGGCGGCGACCTTGAGCGGGCAATACCTGTGGATCACCACCGCGGCGCAGATGGGCATGGGGTTCATCCTGCCGTTTGCCCTGACTTTCGTGGCCATCCCGCTGGAGACGTTCGTGCATTCCCTGCGCACCGTGGTCGGCCTGCTGGGAATCGCGGTCCTGCGCTTCGCCGCGCTCGTACTCAGGCTGCTCGGCAACGCCTTCCGGTATCTCGGCACACTGGCGGAGCAGCTCTACGACCTGCCGCTGTTCATTCCCCTGTGGCTGGAAACGAAGAACGGCGGCCCGGACAAGGCCGGTGGATCCGTGTTGGGGAGGATAGGCACGTGAACGGAACCGCAAATGGCAAGCTGGCCGCCGTTTTTTCGGCGATCGCGGCGCTGGCGGCGGCGCTCGCCGGCTGCTCGCCGGCGCAGCAGGGCAACACCGGGGTTTACATGCTGCTCGACACCTCGGGCACCTACGCCCAGGAACTGGACAAGGCCGAGCAGATCATCCGGCACACACTGTCGCGCCTCGAGGCCTCCGACTCATTCGCCGTCGCCCGGATCGACACCGGCAGCTTCAGCGAGAAGGACATCGTCGCGAAGACTTCCTTCGACGACCGCCCGAGCACGATCAACCGGCAGAAGCGCCTGTTCGCGGAGCAGGTCAGCGAATTCGTCAACACCGTCCAGTCGGCACCGTATACCGATATCACGGGAGGGCTGCTGCAGGCCGTGCACTTCCTCAACGAGAAAGGAACGGCGCGGAAAACAATCCTGATCTTTTCCGATCTCAAGGAGGACCTGCAGGCCGGTTACGTGCGCGACATCGAGTTCGAGCTCGACGGCTTCGAGGTCATCGCACTGAACGTGACCAAGCTCCGCTCCGACAACATCGATCCGCGGGAATACCTGGTGCGGCTGGAGGGCTGGCAGCAGCGCATCGAAAAATCCGGCGGCCACTGGCGCGTCATCAACGACCTCGACAGCCTGGAAGGCCTCCTGTAGGAGCCCGCCATGCGGGCGACGGCACGTTCGCTGACGGCTTCGCGCGCGATGCGCGCTCCTACAGGGCCTGGCCGCGCCTTGCGGTCGCCCGCATGGCGGGCTCCTACAGGGTTGCTATCGTGACGCGGTCGCGGCCGGCGCGTTTGCTTTCGTAGAGGGCCTTGTCGGCGCGGTCAACCAGCTGCTCCGCCGTGATGGTCTCGCCGCGCGCGCGCACGGCCACGCCGACGCTGACCGTGGCCGGCAAGGACTCGCCCGCGGTCTGCATGCTCAGCTTGCGCATGCCGTTGCAGATGCGTTCGGCGACGGCCACGCAGCCTTGCTCGTCGACATCGTGCACGATCACCAGGAACTCCTCACCGCCGTAGCGGCAAACGATGTCCTGCGGCCGCACCGAGGCCACTATCCGCCCCGCCATGCTTCGCAGCACCTGGTCGCCGACCTGGTGCCCGAACTGGTCGTTGATCTGCTTGAAGTTGTCGATGTCGGCGAGGCAGATGCCCAGCGTATGGTCGTGCTGCAACGCGTCCTTCAATGCCGCATCGAGCAGCTCGGTGCCGCCGCGGCGATTCCAGAGCCTGGTCAGCGGGTCGAACATCGCCTGCCGCCGTGCCCGGCCGAGCTTGGACACCAGCGCTGCCTGCGCATTGTTGAGCTCGATGGAAAACAGCTCGCGCTGCGCCATGTCGGCCAGGTCCGCGAGGACGGTGGCAAAGTTCGCATCCGGCTTGCGGACCTTCGTGTCCATCGCGCAGAGCGTGCCGACGGTCTGCTTCTCGTAATTTTTCAGCGGTGCGCCGGCGTAGAAGCGGATCTTCGGCTTGCCGACGACCAGCGGGTTCTCCGCGAGGTAGAGGTCCTTTAGCGTGTCCGCCACCACGACCGTGCGGCCGTCCTTCAGCACTTCGGTGCAGAGGCTTTTGTCCAGCGGCAGTTCGCTCACCTGCAAACCGGCCACGGACTTGAACCACTGCCGGTCGCCCTCCACCACGGTAATCGCCACGATCGGCACCCCGAGCGCGCGTCGCGCCAGCCGGGTAATGCGCTCGAAGCGCTCCTCCAGCGGCGTATAGAAAGGATCGAGCGAGTGCAGGCTGGCGATCTTCAGGGTTGCGGTGCTCGCAACGGTACGGCTCAGTGTCGTCTCGTCGTCACTATCGGTCACTGGCAGCATCCCGTCATGTGGCATCGCTGCCCGGGAACCCGGGCATCCGGCGGGACGCAATTCTCCCTCATGAGCGTGGAAAAGTCACCAAAAACAACCGCTTGCTCCCCCTTTCCTGGTATCTCATATGGTGAACCCCTACCACTGCGGCGTCAACCGGAACCCGGCACGATCGTTCCGTTCAGCGCCGCGCATTTCGCCGCCGGCTTACCGCCGCAGGCTGGTCGCACCTCGATGAAAGCCGCGTCAACGCTCGCCCTTGCGTCCGTCGCGGCGAAAGGGCTGGATCAACCCTGGGCTCGATGCTATTTTTTCCTGTTCCCGGTTGTAGAAATGACACAGCAAAAGCGACTTCCACGAGCCGGATTGCCGTCATTTCCGACTCAATAGTGGCAGCGAAAAAGCGCGTCCGGGCAGCTCCGCTGCCGCCGGAAGGCCTCGTGCGCGCAAAAGCTGCCAATGCCGTCGCAAAGCTGGTGTTATGACCGACCCCCTCAAACAGTCCGCCCTTCGTTACCACAGCCAGTCACCGGCCGGGAAACTGGCGGTGACGCCCACGAAACCACTGGCCAACCACCGCGACCTCGCGCTGGCGTATTCGCCGGGTGTGGCGTGGCCCTGCCTGGCGATCAGGGACAACCCGGGAGACGCCGCGCAATTCACCGCACGCGCGAATCTCGTCGCGGTGATTTCCAACGGCACAGCGGTGCTGGGACTGGGCGCAATCGGCCCGCTCGCGGCCAAACCCGTCATGGAAGGCAAGGCGGTGCTGTTCAAGAAGTTCGCGGGCATCGACGTGTTCGATCTCGAGATCGCCGAGCGGGATCCGGCGAAGTTCATCGACATCGTGACGAGCCTCGAGCCCACCTTCGGCGCCATCAATCTCGAGGACATCAAGTCCCCAGAGTGTTTCGAGATAGAGCGAGAGCTCTGCCGGCGCATGCGCATTCCCGTCTTTCACGACGATCAGCACGGCACGGCGATTGTCTCCTGCGCGGCGATCCGGAACGGCCTGAAGCTCGCGGGCAAGCAGCTCGCCGACATCCGGCTCGTATCGACGGGCGGCGGCGCCGCGGGGCTGGCCTGCCTCAACCTGCTCGTCAGCCTCGGGCTGAAGCCGGAGAACATCACTCTCGTCGACCTGGAGGGAGTCGTGTACGCCGGCCGGCAGAAAGGCATGAATCCGTACAACGCGCGCTACGCGCGTGAGACCTCGCACAGGACCCTGATGGACGCCATCGACGGCGCCGACGTCTTCCTCGGACTGTCGGCGCCGGACGTGCTGAGCCCGGCGATGGTGGCGAAAATGGCACCGAGGCCGCTCATCCTCGCGCTGGCCAACCCGCGGCCGGAGATCATGCCCGAGGAGGCGCTGGCAGTGCGCGAGGACGCGATCATCGCGACCGGGCGCTCCGACTACCCGAACCAGGTGAACAACGTCCTCTGCTTCCCGTTCCTGTTCCGCGGCGCGCTGGACTCGGGCGCCACCACGATCAACGAGGCCATGAAGCTCGCCTGCGTAGAGGCGATCGCCGACCTCGCGTTACGCGAGTCGACGGACGTCGTGGAATCCGCCTACCAGGGGCGTTCTCTGCGCTTCGGTCCGGATTACCTGATCCCGAAGCCGTTCGATCCGCGGCTGATGGTGGAAGTCTCGAGTGCGGTGGCAGCGGCCGCCATGGAGTCCGGCGTTGCCGAACGGCCGATCGCGGATATGGAAGCCTACCGCCGCCAGCTCAGGGCCTTCAGCTACCGCACCTCGATGTTCATGCAGCCCATCATCGACATCGCGAAGCGCAGCCGTGAGCGGCTGGCCTTCGCCGAGGGCGAGATCGAGGTCGTGCTGCGCACCGTGCAGGCGGTAGTCGACGAGGACATCGCAGCACCCATCGTGATCGGCCGCGCCGACGTCGTAGCGAGCAAGATCGCCCGGCTCGGACTGCGCGTCGTTCCCGGCAAGGATTTCGAGCTGGTCGACCCCCAGGACGACCCGCGCTACCGCGATTACTGGCAGTTCTACCACGCGCTCGTCTGCCGCCGCGGCGTCTCGGTCGACGCCGCGAAAGAAGCGATGCGCACGAACAGCACCGTGATCGCCGCCTGCATGGTCGCGAAGAACGAAGCCGACGCCATGATCTGCGGCACCGTCGGCCGCTTCGACCGGCACCTGAGGCATATCATCGAAATCATCGGGCCCGAACGGCCCGGGCACCGCATCTCGTCCATGTCGGTTCTTATCCTGCCGCAGGGCCCGCTGTTCATCGCGGACACGCACGTGGAGGTGAAACCGACACCCGAGCAGCTCGTCAACACGACCCTTGCCTGCGCCGCCCGCATCCGCGATTTCGGCATCCATCCGAAAGTCGCGCTCCTCTCGCACTCCAATTTCGGCACCTCGCGCACGCCGGAAGCCCGCAAGATGCGCCACGCTGTCCACCTGCTGCGCGAAGCCGCGCCCGACCTCGAAGTCGACGGCGAGATGCACGCCATGAGCGCCATGAGCGAAGCACTGCGCGACGCCGTCAATCCGCTGTCGACGCTCAAGGGCGCCGCCAACCTCCTCATCATGCCGGACATCGACAGCGCCAACATCGCGATGGAACTCATCCGCAGCATCAACAGCGCCCTGCTGATCGGCCCCATCCTCTCCGGCAGCGCCATGCCGGCGCACATCGTCACCCCCTCCTCGACCGCCCGCGGCATCTTCAACATGAGCGCACTCGCCGTCGCCGACGCCTGGAACCGCCGGAACGCCGCAGCCCGCCGCGCCCAACCCTGATCGCCGGTCGCCCGCATGGCGGGCTCCTACTTCGGGAAACCTGGCGCCACCCTCGGAGCGGGCGGCAGTGCCGGCGGGGGGTGCTTGGGGGAAATAAAGCGGACCGAAGGGCCCAAAGGGCCCGCAGGGAGCCATTCCCCCAAGCACCCCCCGCCGGTGCGGCCGACCGCGTCAACCCGGTGCCGGTCTTGAACCCCGCGCCGCCACCGGCGGTGGGTGCC
>CAZSKQ010000071.1:13952-18494 GCA_964607425.1 uncultured Woeseiaceae bacterium | reverse complement strand
CCAGCCGCCGGTTACAGGTGCCCGGCCAGCCGCCGGCTACACGTGCCCGTTCAGCCGCCGGTGTCGGGTTTTCAGCTCTTGATGGGGAATTCGCGGCTCATGTTGACCCGCTCGCGCAGGTCCTTGCCCGGCTTGAAGTGCGGTACGTACTTACCGGACAAGGCTACCGCCTCACCGGTTTTCGGATTGCGGCCGATACGGGGCGGGCGAAAATGCAGCGAAAAGCTGCCAAAGCCGCGAATCTCTATCCGTTCCCCGCGGGCCAGGGCATCGCTCATGAGGTCCAGCAGGTGCTTGACGGCCAGCTCCACGTCTTTCGCCGGCAGGTGCTTCTGCTTCCTGGCGATTACTTCTATGAGTTCCGATTTCGTCATTACACGCTTCGCCTGTCGTTGCTGTTCCGCGGTACCGTTTAACTCGGGCCATGTAACTTAACGATAGTAAAAGGAAATATAGCCCGGACCCGTGGGTCCGGGCCAGTCCTTTTTTCGCTAATCGGCGCCGCCGGACATCTTCTCCTTGAGCAGTTCGCCAAGCGTAGTCCCCGTGGGAGCCGCGCCGGCCTCGGATTTGTAGCTGGAAAGCGCCTCCGCTTCCTCGTGCACTTCCTTGGCCTTGACGGACAGGGTCACGCTGCGGTTCTTGCGATCCACGTTGGTGAACTTGGCTTCGATCTCGTCGCCCACCTTGATCATGGTCCGCGCATCGTCCACGCGCCCGCGCGCCAGCTCCGACGCCCGGAGGGTGCCGGTCACGCCGTCGCCGAGATCGACAACCGCGCCGCGCGCGTCCACTTCCGTGACCACGCCCTTGACGACCGAGTTCTTCGGGTGCTCAGCAAGCCAGCCGGAGAACGGGTCCTTGTCGAGCTGCTTGATACCGAGCGAGATGCGCTCGCGATCCGCGTCGATCGCCAGCACCGCCGCTTCGATCTCCTGGCCCTTCTTGTAGTTGTGCACGGCTTCCTCGCCGGGCACGTCCCACGAGATGTCGGACAGGTGCACGAGGCCGTCGATGCCGCCGTCGAGCCCGATGAAAATACCGAAGTCCGTAATGGACTTGATCTGGCCTTTCACCTTGTCGCCGCGGTTGACCGTTGCCTGGAACTCCGCCCACGGATTCGGCTGGCACTGCTTGATGCCAAGCGAGATCCGCCGGCGCTCCTCGTCGATCTCGAGCACCATGACCTCGACTTCCTGGCCCACCTGCACAACCTTGGCCGGATTGACGTTCTTGTTCGTCCAATCCATCTCCGAGACGTGCACCAGGCCTTCGACGCCTTCCTCGATTTCGACGAAGCAGCCGTAGTCGGCGATGTTCGTGATCTTGCCGAAGATCCGGGACTGCGGCGGGTAGCGCCGGCCCAAATCGTGCCACGGATCGTCACCGAGCTGCTTGATGCCGAGCGAAACCCGCTGCCGTTCGCGGTCGAACTTCAGGATCTTGACGTCGATCTCATCGCCCACGTTGACCACTTCCGAGGGATGCTTCACCCGCTTCCAGGCCATGTCGGTGATATGCAGCAGGCCGTCGATCCCGCCGAGGTCGACGAACGCGCCGTAGTCGGTGAGATTCTTGACGATGCCGTGCACCACGTTGCCTTCCTGCAGGCTCTCCAGCAGTTCCTCGCGCTCGGCGCTGTATTCCTGCTCCACGACGGCGCGCCGCGACACCACGACGTTGTTGCGCCGCTGGTCGAGCTTGATCACCTTGAACTCGAGGCTCTTGCCCTCGAGGTAAGCGGGATCGCGCACCGGCCGCACGTCGACCAGCGACCCCGGCAGGAACGCCCGGACGTTGTCGATCTCGACCGTGAAGCCGCCCTTCACCCGGCCGTTGATGACGCCCTGGACGATTTCGCCCTTCTCGAACGCTTTTTCCAGCTCCGTCCAGGTGCGGGCCCGAATCGCCTTGTCGCGCGACAGCCGCGTTTCACCGAAACCGTCCTCGATCGCATCGAGGGCAACCTCGACCTCGTCGCCGACCGAAACCGTGGTTTCGCCCTTGTCGTTCTGGAACTGGTCAATGGAGATGACGGACTCGGACTTGAGCCCCGCACTGACGATGACCTTGTCGTCAGTGACAGCCACGACAACACCGGTAATGATCGAACCGGGTTTTATGTGTTGACTGGCAAAACTTTCTTCAAATAATTCCGCAAAACTTTCAGACATTAGATTAAACCAGAGAGCTCAAGAGCTCTCGCCCATGCGTCCAGACCCGATCCATCGGCGGACGGTTGCTACAAAAACGATCCGCACTTCCGTGTACGAACCGACATTTACTCCTGTGCAGGCAGCCTCTCGTTCACCCAGTCGAGCACCGTCCGGGTGACCTCTTCGATCGTCAGGTTGCTGGAATCCAGCAATCGGGCGTCGCCGGCTGCCTTCAGCGGGGCCACCGATCGCTCGGAATCCCGCCGGTCGCGCGCCGCTATCTCGCGCGAAAGGGCGGGAAGGCTAACATCAATACCCTTGCCTATCAACTGCTTATGCCGCCTCTCGGCGCGCACCGCAGGACTGGCCGTGAGAAACACCTTGAGCAGCGCATCCGGGAAGATGCGAGTACCCATGTCGCGGCCGTCGGCCACGAGCCCCGGGGGGCGCCGAAAGCCCCGCTGGAGGCCGATCAGGGCCTCCCGTACCTCCGGCACGCTGGCAATGCGCGAGGCGTCCCGCCCGCATTCTTCGGTCCGGATCGCGGCCGTGACGTCCTCGCCGTCCAGCCAGACCCGCTCGCCCCCCTGCTCATCCGTATCGAAGCGGACATTGAGACCACCCGCGACCCGCGCAAGTTCAACCGGGGGGGCGCCCGATTTGCCCTGCCGCGCGGCCGCCAGCGCGGCCAGCCGATAGAGGGCACCGCTGTCCAGCAGGTGCCAGCCGAGCGCCGCCGCCACCCGCCGCGAAATCGTCCCCTTGCCGGAGCCGCTGGGCCCGTCGATGGCGAGGACGGGCGCCTCGCTCATACCCCCTGCCCGTCCCGGACGGAGATCCGGCCGCCGAGCGCCTGCAGGCTCGCGGCGAAACCGGGAAACGAGGTCGCCACGTTGTCGACGTTCAGGATGCGTACCGGCGCTGCCGCGGCGGTTCCCGCGACGGCCATCGACATTGCGATGCGGTGGTCGCCGCCGCTGTCGACGGTGCCGCCTGCGATGGGGCCGCCGTGCACCACCGCACCGTCGGGCGATTCCTCGACCCGAATGCCGAGATTCTCCAGCGCCCGCGCCATCACGGCAATGCGATCGCTTTCCTTCACGCGCAGCTCGCCTGCTCCTTCGAACCGCGTGGCACCCTGCGCGGCGGCCGCCGCGACGAACAGCGCCGGGAACTCGTCGATGGCGCTCGGTACCAGCGCGGGATCGACCCGGATGCCCCGCAGCACGGATGACCTCACCCGGATGTCCGCCACCGGCTCCTCGCCAAGTACACGCCCATTCTCGACCCGGATGTCCGCTCCCATCGCGCGCAGGATGTCCAGGCAGCCCGTCCGGGTCGGGTTGACGCCGATGCCTGGAAGCAGGATCTCGCACCCCGGCGTGATGAGCGCGAGCACGATGAAAAACGCCGCGGAGGACAGGTCTGCCGGCACCTGCACGTCGCCGGCGCGCAGTTCCCGGCCGCCCTGGATGCGGACCCGGCCGTCGCCCCATTCGATGTCCGCGCCCAGCGCGCGCAGCAGGCGCTCGGTGTGGTCGCGGGTCGGTGCGGGTTCGCCGACCCGGGTGTCGCCCGCCGCGTACAGCGCGGCCAGCAGAATCGCCGATTTGACCTGGGCGCTCGCCACCGGCAAGTCGTAGGCGATGCCGGAGAGTGCCCGGGTTCCGCGCACGGTCAGCGGCGGCATCCCGTTGGTGGTTTCGATCCGGGCACCCATCCGCTCGAGCGGCGCCACGATGCGCGCCATCGGCCGGCGCCGGAGCGAGTCGTCCCCCGTCAGCACGGAATCGAAGTGCTGCGCCGACAGCAGGCCGGCCAGCAGCCGCAGGCCGGTGCCGGAATTGCCGAGGTCCAGGACGTGGGCCGGCTGTTGCAGTCCCCGCAAGCCGGCGCCGTGCACCGTCACTTCGTCGCCCTGCCGTTCGATGCGGACGCCGAGCGCCTGCAGGGCGGCGAGCGTCGCGAGGCAGTCCTCGCCCGCGAGGAAGCCCGTGATGCGGCTGGTACCGCCGGCAATGGCCGTGAGCATGAGCGCCCGATGCGAGATGGATTTGTCACCCGGCACCAGGACGGCCCCGCCCGCCGGCACCCCGGGCTCTACAACGAAGTCCATGTTTTCCGCCTGTTTCCCGCCTCCCGGCCCTGGATTCCCGCCCCCATGCCAAATTCCCGCGCCCGCATCGCGGGCAATGCCACATTGCGGGCCGGGGGATCGCCCCCCGCAGCCCGAATTCCCACGCCATCGAGCGCTGTAGGAGCCCGCCATGCGGGCGACACCTCATCGCGGGCCGGGCCATCGCCCCTCCCAGCGGGAATTCCCACGCCATCGCCGGATTTGCGCGCTGTAGGAGCCCGCCATGCGGGCGACGCCACGTTGCGGGCC
>CAZSKQ010000071.1:0-13852 GCA_964607425.1 uncultured Woeseiaceae bacterium | reverse complement strand
GCCACGTTGCGGGCCCGGGGATCGCCCGCATGGCGGGCTCCTACAGGCATTGCCACGTCGCGGCGTTTTGACATCATCACGATCCGCACCATGGCCGTGTCAGCCGACGGCCTTCGGGTAAGCGCCGATCACGCGAAACAGCGAGCTGATTGCCTGCAGCGCCTCCAGGGCGTCGGCAAGCGGCGCCTGTTCCGCATGCCCGTCCAGGTCAAGAAAAAAGACGTAGTCCCAGTTCTTGCGTCGCGAAGGGCGCGATTCGATGCGCGTCATGTTGATACCGAAGCGGGCGAACGGCTCGAGCAGCGCGTGCAGTACCCCCGCCCCGCCGGCCGTGTCCCGGGTCGATACCATGACAGTGGTCTTGTCGTCGCCGCTCGCCGCCAGCAGGTTACGGCCGACTACGAGGAAGCGCGTGGCGTTGTCCGCACGATCCTCGATGTTGCGAACCAGGTATTGCAGGCCGTACACGTCCGCGGCGGCGTCGCCCCCGATGGCGGCGGTGCCCTCCTCGTCGCGCGCCCGGCGCGCGCCGGAGGCATTGCTGCTGACGCCGATGAGCTCAACGCCCGACAGGTACTCGCGCAGCCAGCCGCGGCACTGCGCAAGCGCCTGCTCGTGCGCGCAGACACGCTGAATGGCATCGAGCCCGCGCATGCGGCCCAGCAGGTGCTGCTCGATCCTGAGCTCGATCTCGCCCGCGATCTTGAGCGGCGAGGTCAGGAACATGTCCAGCGTGTTATTGACCGTACCTTCCGTCGAGTTCTCGACCGGCACCACGCCGAAATCCGCGGCACCGCTTTCCACGTCGTGGAAGACTTCGTCAATGGTGCCGCAGGGCAACGCGCGCACAGAGTGGCCGAAGTGCTTGTACACGGCTGCCTGGGTGAACGTACCTTCCGGACCGAGAAAGCCGACCTTCAGCGGCTCCTGCTGCGCCAGGCACGCGGACATGATCTCGCGGAAAAGGCGCAGCATCTCCTCGTTTCGCAGCGGGCCGCTGTTACGCTCGCGCACGCGGCGCAGCACTTCGGCTTCGCGTTCCGGCCGGTAGTAATCGACCGCGGCTGCGAGCGGGCCCTTGCTGACGCCCACCTGCTGCGCGTACGTGGCACGCTCGTTGATCAGCGCCTGGATCTGCACGTCGACCTCGTCGATGCGCCGGCGCATCTCCGCGAGGTCAGGCGTCGAATCGGGTTTGTTGCGCGTCATTTCGCTGTTCCGGGAACGCCTGGGGTTCGCGGGTCAGGATAGCGGCTTGCCGAGGTACCGCAAGGCCAGCACGCCTTTGATCTGCCGCAGCGCGTCCAGCGTCTCCTCGGGCACCGGCCCGTCCAGGTCGACGATCGTATAGGCCACCTCCCCCAGCGACCTGTTCAGGAGTTCCTCGATGTTGAGGTCGACCCGGGCGAGGGAAGTGGATATCTGGCCCACCATGTTCGGTACGTTCGCGTTCGCGATCGTAATGCGATAGCAATCCGAGCGCGGCAACACGGCATCGGGAAAGTTGACGGAGTACCGGATGTTGCCGTTTTCGAGGTATTCGCGGATGTTGTCCGCGATCATGACGGCGCAGTTTTCCTCTGCCTCGCGGGTAGAGGCGCCGAGGTGCGGCAGGGCCGTCACCTTGGGATGACGCAGAAGCTCCGGCGCCGGGAAATCGCAGACGTAAGCGTGCAGGCGTCCGCTTTCAAGAGCCGCCAGCACCGCAACGTTGTCCACGACACCGCCGCGGGCAAAATTGACCACCACGCCGTTCTCCGGCATCAGGGCGAGGCGGTCGCGATTGACGAGGTGATGAGTCGATTCGACCAGCGGCACATGCACGGTGACGGCATCCGCGACCTTGAACAGCCCGTCCAGGGTATCGACTTCCTTGACTCCCGAGGAAAGCTGCCAGGCGCGCTTCACCGTAATGTCCGGATCGAAGCCGACCACGTTCATCCCGAGGCTGAGCGCCGCGTTCGCCACCTTGACACCGATCGCACCCAGGCCGATGACCCCCAGCGTCCGGCCCGGCAGCTCGAAGCCGACGTATTGCTTCTTGCCCGCTTCGACTGCTTTCGAGAGCTCGTCCCCGGCCAGGTCCAGGTTGCGCACGTAATCGTGTGCGCTGCAGATGTTGCGTGCCGCAAACAGCAGTCCGGCAATCACCAGTTCCTTGACCGCATTGGCGTTGGCGCCGGGCGCATTGAACACGGGCACACCGCGCTGGGTCATTTGCGTGATCGGGATGTTGTTGACACCGGCGCCGGCACGCCCGATGGCCGCCACTGACTCCGGAATTTCCATGCTGTGCATGTCGAGCGAACGCACGAGGATGGCGTCGGGCCGGGAGATTTCGGACGCGACCTCGTAGTGCTTGCGCGGGAAACGCCGCAGCCCGGCCACGGCGATGTTGTTTAGCGTTTGTATCCTGAACATGAAAGCTGGTTGGTCCTTGATTGTGGGAGGCGCCTCACGGGCGAGTCGGCGGCGAGCATTCAGTCGCGCGCGAGCAGGGGCGCCTACACGCGCCTTTCGAACTCCTGCATGAAGTCTATGAGCGCGTCCACGCCTGACTCCGGCATCGCATTGTATATCGATGCACGCATGCCGCCGACCGCACGATGGCCGCGCAGGTTCATGAGCCCGGCCGCTTCGGCTTCGCTGAGGAACCGGCCGTCGAGTGCCGGATCCTGCAGGACGAACGGGATGTTCATCCAGGAACGGCAGTCCTGCCGCACGGGATTGCTGTAGAAGGCTGACGCGTCGATCGCCGCGTAAAGCTTGCGCGCCTTGCGTTCGTTTACGGCTCGCATTGCCTCGAGACCGCCTTTTGCCTTCAGATCCGCAAACACCAGCCCGGCGACGTACCACGCAAACGTGGGCGGCGTGTTGCTCATCGAGCCGGATTCCGCGTAGGTGGACCAGCGCAGGAGCGTCGGCACGCCGTCGCGGACACGTCCGAGCAGGTCCTTGCGCACGATCACCACCGTGATGCCGGCCGGACCGATGTTTTTCTGTGCCCCCGCATAGATCACGCTGAAGCGGGATACGTCGACCGGGCGCGAAAGGATAGTGCTCGACATGTCCGCCACCAGCGGAGCTCCTTTGGCGTCGGGTACAAAGTGAAATTCCACGCCGCCGATGGTCTCGTTCGGTGTGTAATGCAGATAGGCGGCATCGGCTGAGCGCTGCCAGCCGGCAGGATCGGGAATGTCGCTGTAGTTACCGGCTCCCGCATCGGCGGCAACGTTCACGTCGGCCAGGCGCTTTGCCTCGGCGATTGCTTTCTTCGACCAGTGACCGGTATTGACGTAGTCGGCCCGGTTGCCCGCCTCCGCGAGATTCAGCGGCACCATCGCGAACTGCAGCGTCGCGCCCCCCTGCACGAACAGCACCGCGTAATCGTCCGGGATCGCCAGGAGATCGCGCAGATCCTGCTCCGCCTGCTCCGCGACCGCCTTGAACTCCGGGCTGCGATGGCTCACCTCCATTACCGACATACCGGCATGCCAGTCGGGAAGGTCTTCGCGAATCTGCTCCAGGACCGCGGCCGGGAGCACCGCCGGTCCCGCGCTGAAATTGAACACGCGCGTTGCTGGAGCCCGCGTCATGAGCGATGCCCCACTCGAAAATAAATCATGTGCTATGTACCGGAAACGCCCGTGAGGCGGGCTCCTATTCGTCTTCGACTACTTCTATGCGGGCGAGCCCGACCAGGCGCTGGCCGTCCTCCACCCGGATCAAGCGGACACCCTGCGTGTTGCGCCCGATGATCGAAATCTCCGACACCGGTGTGCGCACGAGGGTACCGCTGGAGCTGATCAGCATGATCTCGTCATCTTCCATGACCTGCAGGGCGCCCACCGTGCGGCCGTTGCGCTCGGTAGTCTGGATTGCGATCACCCCCTGGCCGCCGCGCCCCTGCACCGGGAAATCATCCATGGCCGTGCGCTTGCCGAAGCCGTTTTCGGTGGCGGTGAGCAGCATGCCGTCACCGACGATGGTGAGAGCGATGACCTCGTGCTCCTTTGCCAGGCGGATACCGCGGACGCCCGCGGCACCGCGGCCCATCGGCCGTACATCCCCTTCGTTGAAGCGAATGGCCTTGCCGTTGCTTGCCACCAGCATGATGTCCTGCCTGCCGTCGGTGATCGCAACGTCGACGAGCCGGTCATCGTCGCGCAAATCGATCGCGATGATGCCGCTCGTGCGCGGCCGCGAGAACAGGTTCAGCGGCGTCTTCTTCACCCGCCCGGCGCTGGTCGCCATGAATACGAAGCTGCCGGCGTCGAACTGCTGGATCGGCAGCACGGCATTGATGCGCTCGTTCTCGCCGAGCGGCAACAGGTTGACAATGGGCTTGCCGCGCGCGCCCCGGCTCGCCTGCGGCACCTGGTAGACCTTGAGCCAGTACAGCTTTCCCCGGCTGGAAAAGCAGAGGAGGGTGTCGTGGGTGTTGGCAACGAACAGCTTGTCGATGAAGTCTTCGTCCTTCACCCGCGCCGCCGAGCGCCCGCGGCCGCCGCGCCGCTGCGCCTGGTAGTCGTCGACCGGCTGCGCCTTGGCATAACCGCCGTGCGAGAGCGTGACGACGACCTCCGCGGACGGGATCAGGTCTTCCATGCTGAGGTCGCTGTGATCCGCGACGATTTCGGTACGCCGCGCGTCGCCGAACGTCTCGCGGACCTCGATCAATTCGCCTTTGATGACCCGCAGCAGTTCGTCGGGGTCGGCAAGTATCTTGGAAAGTGCTTTAATTTTCTCGAGTATTTCGCCGTATTCATTGATAATTTTTTCCTGCTCAAGGCCGGTCAACCGGTGCAGCCGCAGGTCCAGTATCGCCTGTGCCTGGACCTCCGACAGGCGGTAGCGCCCATCGATAAGGCCGCTGCCTTCCGCGAGGTCGTCGGGACGGGTATCGACGGCACCGGCCTTCTCGAGCATGCCGGTCACGGCCCCCGGCGCCCAGTCGCGGCTCGTGAGCGCCACCTTCGCTTCTGCCGGCGAAGGCGATGCCTTTATCAGCGCGATCACCTCGTCGATGCTCGCGAGTGCCACAGACTGCCCTTCGAGAATGTGGGCCCGGTCGCGCGCCTTGCGCAGGTCGAAGATAGTGCGGCGGGTGACGACTTCGCGCCGGTGCGAGAGGAAGGCCTCCAGCACCTGCTTCAGGTTCATGAGCCTCGGCTGGCCCTCGTGCAGGGCCACCATGTTGATGCCGAATACGCTCTGCAGCGGCGTCTGCTTGTAGAGGTTATTCAGGACCACGTCGCTGACCTCGCCGCGCCGGAGCTCGATCACGATACGCATACCGTCCTTGTCGGACTCGTCGCGCAGCTCGCTGATGCCTTCTATGCGCTTCTCCCGCACCAGGTCGGCAATTTTTTCGATCAGCCGCGCCTTGTTCACCTGGTACGGCAGCTCGGTGACGATGATCGCTTCCTTGCCGCGCTGGTCGATGGTCTCCACGGAGGTCCGCGCCCGTATGTACACGCGCCCGCGGCCGGTGCGATACGCAGCCGCGATCCCCTGCGCGCCGTTGATGATGCCCGCAGTCGGGAAATCGGGCCCGGGGATATGCCGCATGAGGCCTGCGACGTCGATCGCCGGATTTTCGATCAGCGCCAGGGCCGCGTTAACCGCCTCGGTAAGGTTGTGCGGCGGAATGTTCGTAGCCATCCCGACGGCGATGCCCGACGAACCGTTGACCAGGAGGTTCGGGATACGCGTCGGCATGACCGTCGGCTCGGATTCGGAGCCGTCGTAGTTGTCGACGAAATCGACGGTCTCGCGGTCCAGGTCGGCGAGGATCTCGTGCGCGATGCGCGACATCCGGACTTCGGTGTACCGCATGGCGGCCGGCATGTCGCCGTCGACCGAGCCGAAGTTGCCCTGCCCGTCCACCAGCATGTAGCGCATCGAGAACGGCTGGGCCAGGCGGACGATGGTGTCGTAGACGGCGGTATCGCCATGCGGGTGGTACTTACCGATGACGTCGCCGACGACGCGGGCGGATTTCTTGTAGGGCTTGTTGTAGTCGTTGCCCAGCTCTCGCATGGCGTGCAGCACGCGCCGGTGCACCGGCTTCAGGCCGTCGCGCACGTCCGGAAGCGCCCTTCCCACGATCACGCTCATCGCGTAATCGAGGTAGGACTGCTTCATCTCGTCTTCGAGACTGCGGGACAGTATCTCCTGCGCGATTTCAGCCATAGTCAGTCACAGATCCAGACCGACCCCGCCTCGAGGACGGAATCCGGAAAGCCAGAAAAACGGGTTCAGTTCGGAAAAACTGCCGTCACCGAGGGAGAGTTTGCAGCACCATTCCGAGCGCAAATCATACCATAGCGACGGCACCGCTGCAGGCCCGAAAAGCGCGTAACCACGCCGTTTTCGCCGCTATCCGGCTGCTTTCCCCAAGCTCGTTTGCAACGAATGTCCCGGAGAGGCCGCGCGTCCCGTCGCGCCGGCAAGCGATTACCCCGCCCGAATTCGCGGCCGGCGCGCCGTGCTTTCCTGTGTTTGGTGCACCGTCCCGGCAGAGGCGCTACGTCGCCCTCGCCTGACCCGGTATCATCCGGGGGATGCAACCCTGCGATACATTGATCCTGCCTCGCTGGTGCGTCCCGGTGAAGCCATCCGGGACAGTGCTCAGCGAGCACGCGGTAGCGGTACGCGACGGGCGAATAGTGGCAGTGTTGCCCGCGGCAGAAGCAAGGAAAAAGTACCACCCGGGAGTGACCGTCGACAGGCCCCATCATCTTTTGATCCCGGGACTCGTCAACGCACACACCCACGCCGCGATGACGCTGTTCCGCGGCATCGCCGACGATCTGCCGCTGGAGCGCTGGCTGGCGGACGGCATCTGGCCGAACGAGAAGCGTTGGGCGAGTGCCGAGATGGTACGGGACGGCACACGCCACGCGATCGCGGAAATGCTGCTGTCGGGCGTCACCTGCTTCAGTGACCAGTATTTCTTCCCGGAGGTCGTCGCCAGCACCGCGGCCGAATGCCACATGCGCGCCGTCATTGGCACGCCGGTGATCGATTTCGCTACGGCCTGGGCGAAGGACGCGTCCGAATACCTCGCCAAGGGCGCCGAGCTGGTGCACGACCGCTACGCCGACGACCCGCTGATCAGCAGCTGCTTCACGCCGCATTCGACCTACGCCGTTTCCGACGCCGTGTTCCGGGAGCTGCGGGTGCTCGCGGACCAGCTCGACGTACAGGTGCAGATTCACCTGCACGAGACGGCACACGAGGTGGAGGATGCCGTCCGGACCACCGGCAAGCGGCCGCTGGCGCGGCTGAAGGATCTCGGCTTCCTCAATTCCTCGCTGTTGGCGGTGCACGCGGTGCACCTGACTGACGAGGAAATTCACGACCTGGCAGACGCAGGAGTGGTCGTCGCGCATTGCCCGCGCTCCAACCTCAAGCTGGCGAGCGGCATCGCGCCCCTGGTCGCCATGCGCGCGGCCGGTATCACGGTCGCGCTCGGCACCGACGGCGCCGCGAGCAACAACGTGCTCGACATGCTGGGTGAGATGCAGATGGCGGCCCTGCTCGCGAAAACCGTCGCGGGCAATGCCGCGGCGCTGACGGCGGAGGAGGCGCTTGGCATGGCGACGCTCGATGGCGCGCGCGCGATCGGGCAGGACGATGTGACCGGCTCGATCACCGCCGGGAAATGGGCCGACCTTACCTGCGTGAACCTGCTCAGCCTCAACAGCCAGCCGGTGTACGACCCGCTGTCCCAGCTCGTATACACTGCTCGCCCCGAGCAGGTGACCGACGTGTGGGTGGCCGGCCGCCAGCTCGTCGAACAGCGGCGCCTGACCGCCATCGACGAGAACGACGTGCTGCGCCGCAGCGCCGAATGGCAGCAGCGCATCGCCGGGAACATGGAGCAAAGCCAGTGAACAGGGCAGCGCGCCTCTACACGGAACAGGACCAGGCATGAACGCCGCACCAAACATCGACCAGGACGAAATCGACCGCTTCGACGCCCTCGCCTCGCGCTGGTGGGACCCGGACAGCGAGTTCCGGCCCCTGCACGCCATCAACCCGCTCCGCCTCGGTTTCATCCGTGAAAAAGCAGGGCTCGCCGGCGCCCGCGTCGCCGACATCGGCTGCGGCGGCGGCATCCTCACCGAGGCGCTCGCCGCCTCCGGCGCGAGCGTGACCGGCATCGACATGGCGCCGGCGCCGCTGGCGGTCGCGAAGCTGCACGCCACCCAGTCGGGCATCGAGGTCGAGTACCTGCAGATGACCGCCGAAGACCTTGCGGCCGAGCGGCCCGCGCAGTACGACGTCGTCACCTGCATGGAGATGCTGGAGCACGTCCCGTCGCCCTCGTCCGTCGTCGCGGCCTGCGCGCGGCTCCTGCGTCCCGGCGGCCACGCGTTCTTCGCCACCATCAACCGCAACCCGAAATCCTTCGCGTTCGCGATCGTCGGCGCCGAATACCTGCTGAGGCTCCTGCCGCGCGGCACGCACGAGTACGCAAAGTTCATCCGGCCTTCCGAGCTGGCGGACTGGGGGCGTGATGCCGGGCTCGATCTCGCGCACAGCATCGGCATGCAGTACAACCCGCTGACGCGTGAGTACTCGCTGGGGCCCAATGTCGACGTCAATTACCTGATGCACTTCACGCGCCCGGAAGCCGAATGAGGGGCGATAACGGCGCGCCGGAGCGAGCCCGCGCCGTGCTCTTCGACCTGGACGGAACCCTGGTCGACACCGCTCCCGACATGGCCGCGGTCCTCACCGGACTGCAGAAGGACAACGGTTGCGAACCGCTCCCTTACGAGCTCATTCGCCCCCACGTCTCGAACGGCGCCATGGGGCTGGTCCGGCTGGGCTTCCCCCACGCGTCCGATGCGGAACGGGAGCGCCTGCACCGCGACTACCTCGCGCGCTACGAGCAGGCCCTGTGCGTGGCCTCCACCCTGTTCCCGGGATTCGTGGAATTGCTCGACCGGCTGGACGCCCACGCCTGCCCCTGGGGGGTCGTCACCAACAAGCCGCGGCGCATGACCGAACCGTTGCTCGACCAGCTCGGCCTGGGCGATCGCAGCGCCGCCACCGTGAGCGGCGACACGCTGCCCCAGCGCAAACCGCATCCCGCGCCGGTGCTCCTCGCCTGTAGAATGACGGGCGTGGCACCCGCGCGCGCGCTCTACGTGGGAGACGCGGAGCGGGATATCGCGGCCGGGCGGGCAGCCGGCACGCGCACGATCGCGGCAGCCTACGGTTACATCGTGCCGGGGGACGACCCGGCCGCCTGGGGAGCCGATCTCGTCGCGGCCGGCACCGAGGAACTGATCCGGCAGGTGCTCGAAGCCACGGGGCTCAGGACAGGCAGCATCACCGGGGAACCCGATGCCGACATTCATGCTTGACCCGCTGTACCTGGAGATCGGCGGCCCCGCGCTCGCCGCGGGCCTGCTGCTCGGCATCCTGGTCACCTGGCTCGCGAGCCGCTCGCGCCGGCGCCGCTTGCAGCAGGAACTCGCCGCGCTCGAGCTGCGCGTGAAGGACCAGGACGCGCTGCAGCGCGAACGCGATTCGGCGTTCGAGGCCGCGACCAGCCGGCTCGCAACGGCGTTCGCGGACCTCGCCAACCAGTCCCTGAAGGCCAACAGCGATCATTTCCTGAGGCTCGCGGAACAGAACCTGGGCGCGCACCAGGAGAAGGCGAAGCGCGAGCTCGGCGAGCGCGAGCAGGCGGTCGAGAACCTGGTCAGGCCGATCCGGGATGCGCTGCAGAAGTCGCAGCAGCAGATTGCGGAGCTCGAGAAAGCGCGTGCCGAGGCCTACGGCGGCATCCGCCAGCAGCTCGAGAGCATGAAGCTCAACCAGGCATCGCTCGCCGAGGAGACCAAGAACCTCGTCAACGCCCTGCGCCGGCCGCAGGTCCGCGGCCGCTGGGGCGAGATCACGCTGCGGCGCCTGGTCGAAATCGCCGGGATGGTGGAGCACTGCGACTTCCAGGAGCAGGTCAGCCAGTCCGCCGACGAGAAGGTCATCCGGCCGGACATGATCGTGCGCATGCCCGACAAGCGCGAGCTGGTGGTCGACGTGAAGACCCCGCTCGAAGCCTACCTCGACGCGATGGAGTCGAAGGACGACGCACAGCAGAAGGCGGCGCTCGAACGGCACGCGCGCAACCTGCGCGAGCACATCCGCAAGCTTGCGAGCAAGAATTACTGGGACCAGTTCGCGCAGAGCCCGGATTTCGTGATCCTGTTCATTCCCGGCGACCAGTTCCTCAGCGCGGCGCTCAACGAGGATCCCGAGCTGATCGAATCGGCACTCGCGCAGCAGATCATCCTGGCGACCCCCACGAGCTTTGTCGCGCTCCTGAAGGCCGTCGCCTACGGCTGGCGGCAGGTCGCGCTGGCGAAAAACGCCGAGGAGGTGCAGCGGCTGGCGCGTTCGCTGTATAACCGCCTGACGGTTTTCGTCGGGCACCTGAACCGGGTCGGCCGGCAGCTCGCGAGCAGCGTCGATCACTACAATCGCGCGGTGGGCTCGCTGGAGCGCAGCGTGCTGCCGGGCGCCCGCAAGTTTGTCGAGCTCGGCATGCGGCCGAAAAAGGAACTGGAAGAACTGGAACCGCTGGACGCGCTGCCGCGCTCCATGCTTGAAAGCGCGGCGGAAAACGAGGAAGCAGGCGACGAGCTCCTCGAAGAGCACGACGCCGGCGAGCCGGTCGTCGTGTCCGAGAAACCGGCCTCGAGGTAACGCCATGGACCCGAAATCGTACCCCTGCCCCGCCGGCATTCTCGACGACCGCGTGATCATCGTCACCGGCGCGAGCGACGGCATTGGCAAGGCCCTTGCACTCCGTGCCGCCCGGCTAGGCGCGCGCGTGATCCTGCACGGGCGCAACGTGCAGAAGCTCGAGGCCGTGTACGACGAGATCGCCGCGCTCAAGCAAGCCGCGCGGCCTTCGATCGCCGTGCTGGATCTCGCCACGGCCGACAGCGAGGCCTACATGTCGCTGGCCGCGAGCATCGAGGAGGAATTCGGGCGCGTCGACGGGCTCGTGCACAATGCGGGCATCCTCGGTCCCCGGCTTTCTATCGAGCAGTACGACGCCGGGGAATGGCAGCGCGTCCTCCACGTGAATCTCACGGCCGCGTTCGCGCTGACGCAGGTGCTGCTGCCGCTGGTCAGGAACTCGGCGGACCCGTCGATCATCTTTACGAGCAGCGGTGTCGGGCGGCAGGGCCGCGCGTACTGGGGGGCCTATTCCGTGTCGAAGTTCGGCACCGAGGCGCTCTCGCAGATCCTGGCGGACGAAAACCGGCACGTCCCGATCCGGGTCAACTGCATCAATCCCGGCCCCACGCGCACCGACATGCGCCTGCAGGCGTACCCGGCCGAGGATCGTGACAAGCTGAAGACGCCGGACGAGATCCTCGCGACATACATCTACCTGCTGGGCCCCGACAGCAAGGGCGTCACGGGACAAAGCCTGGACGCGCAGTAGCCGGCGAACGGCCGTGCCTGCCCCGTAGCCGGGCGGTCATCGACGGCCGGTTACAATCGGTTCGGGACGGCAATCCGGAAGCGGAGCGGGCAAGTGACTCCAGGGGCGAAGGTCGATGCGCGATTGTGGGAGTCCTTTTCCTCCGCGGGTCTCCTGCTCGGGACGCTGTTCGCCGCATTCTCGCTGACGCCGAGCCTGCTGCCGCGCTCCGCGCTCATGCAGGGGCTGGTGGCGGGACTTTCCCTGTCCGCGGGCTATGCCATCGGCGCAACCGGAGGTGCCCTGTGGCGCTACCTGGAGTTGCCGCTGCCGGGACCGCGGGCGGCGCGCATCGTGCGAGCCGCCGCGGGGGCGGTCTGCCTCATTGTCGCCGTGGCCTTCCTCGCCCGGGCGCCGGAGTGGCAAAACTCCATCCGGATGCAGATGGACATGGAGCCCGTCGAGAGCACGCGGCCGTTTACCGTCGCGTTCATCGCGCTGCTTGCATTCATCGTGCTGCTCGCCGTCGCCAGGTTCTTCCGGTACACCTACCGTTGGATCGCAAAGCGGCTCAGGCGATTTGTGCCCCGCCGCGTGTCGAACGCGGTCGCGATCGCGGCGGCCGCGATCCTGTTCTGGTCCGCGGTGGAAGGCTTGCTCTTCCGCTACCTCGTGAGCGCAGCCGACGAGTCCTTTCAGCAGCTCGACGCGCTGATGGAGCCGGAAGCGGAACAGCCCCAGAATCCCATCAAGACCGGCAGCGCGCAATCGCTGCTCGGTTGGAAGGATCTTGGCCGCGCCGGCCGCAAGTACGTCGCCTCCGGGCCCACGGCCGACGATCTCGCCGCATTCTTCGGCGAGGAAACGCCGGCGCCGATCCGGGTTTACGTCGGCCTGAACTCCGCGGAGACGCTTGCCGAGCGCGTTCGGCTCGCGCTGGACGAGATGCAGCGCGTGGGCGCCTTTGAGCGATCGACCCTGGTACTCATCACCCCGACCGGGACAGGCTGGGTCGACCCCGGCGCGATCGATTCCCTGGAGTACCTGCACCGGGGCGACATCGCGAGTGTCGCCGTGCAGTATTCCTACCTCGCCAGCGCGATCTCGCTGCTGGTGGAGCCGGAGAACGGCGCGGAGACCGCGCAGGCGTTGTTCGCCGCCGTCTACGGGCATTGGCGGGCGCTGCCGCGCGACCGCCGGCCGCGCCTTTACCTGCACGGCCTGAGCCTCGGCGCCCTGAACTCCGATCGCTCTTTCCATATCTACGACATCGTCGGCGACCCGTTCCACGGCGCCCTGTGGAGCGGCCCGCCCTTCCGCAGCGAAACCTGGCGCGCCGCCACGCAGCAGCGGGTGCCGGGCTCGCCGGCCTGGTTGCCGCGATTCCGTGACAGCCGGGTCATCCGCTTCACCAACCAGGAGAAGCGGCTCGCCATGCCCGGCGTGCCGTGGGGACCGCTGCGCATCGCCTTCCTCCAGTACGCGACGGATCCGGTGACGTTCTTCGAGCCGAGCCTGCTCTGGCGCTCGCCCGAGTGGCTGCAACCGCCGCGCGGACCGGACGTTACGCCGGCACTCAGGTGGGTTCCGGTGGTCACGATGCTGCAGGTGCTCGCGGACATGCGGGCCGGCAGCATCACGCCGCCGGGGCACGGGCACAATTACGCACCGGAAGATTACGTCGACGCGTGGCTGGCGCTGACCGAAGCACCCGGATGGACGGACGCGGAAGTCCGCCGCCTGAAGGCGCTATTCGCGCGGTAAGAGCGGCCGCGGATCTCTTATTTACCCATGGCGGCCGCGGCTCCGATCGGTGCGCAGGCACCCTGGTTCAGGTCTCTCTCCTATCCCGATCCCGTTGAAAAGCGCCAGGGCATTGGTCGACGTGGCTTCGCCCTTGCGCAGGCGATAATCAAAGCGCATGACCATCTCGTCTCCCTCGTGCTCGAGCAGCTCCCGGAAGTGAAACGACAACGCCTTTTCGCGCAGCTCCGGATTGCGGGCGAGCTGCATGTCGTGAGTCGAAATCACTCCGAGAGTCCGGAGACCGAGCAATTTCTCCAGGATAGCCGTGACCGCCACGTTTCGCTCCTGGCTGTTCGTGCCGTGCAGGACCTCATCGAGCAAATAAAGCGTTGCAGTACCTTGCGCCGTGTTGCATTCGGCTTCCTCGATAATTCGCTTTACGCGCATGAGCTCCGCCATGAAGAGCGACGTTCCCTCATTGAGGGAATCCTCGATATGGAAGCTGCTCAAGACGTGAATCGGCGGGCACTGCATGGCACTGCCGCAAACCGGCGCTCCGCAGCGCGCAAGGATGATATTGCAGCCGATCGTCCGCAGGAGCGTGCTTTTGCCGGACATGTTGGATCCGGTGAGGAGCAGCAGGCGCCG
>CAZSKQ010000070.1:3829-18535 GCA_964607425.1 uncultured Woeseiaceae bacterium | reverse complement strand
TCGGAGGCGCTGATGGTCGACCTGTTCGGCGACGCGGTGCGCGACATTCCTTTCTATGGCCTCATGAAGGGCCAGGTCGCCGGGCACGACGTCATCGTGTCGCAGACCGGCTTCACGGGCGAGAAGGGCTACGAGATCTATCTGGTAGACGCGACCCTGCACGCCGAGGACATGTGGAACGCGGTGCTGGAAGCCGGCGCGCGCCACAACCTGATGGTCATCGCGCCGGCCCACCACCGGCGGATCGCGGCCGGCATCCTCTCCTGGGGCCAGGACATGGACCAGGAGATGCTGCCGTTCCAGTGCAACCTGGCCTACCAGGTGCCGCGCGAGAAAAAAGCCGATTACATCGGCAAGGAACGGCTGGAAGCGGTGCGCGCGGAGATCGATGCGGGGCGTTATCCCTTCAAGCTGACGCTCGCCGGTATAAAGCTTGGCGGCAAGCCGATCACGGACTACGCCCCGGACTTCTGGCTCATCTCCGAGCCCGCCGGCGGCGATCCCGTCGGCTACGTTACCTCGCCGTGGTATTCGCCGGAGCTCGGAACGAACATCGCGCTCTGCCACGTTCCGGTCGGGTTGAAGGAGATCGGCACCAGGCTTTCCGTCATGTTGCCGGACGAGTACGCGGAGGTGCCCGGCATGCCGGTCGAGGCGGAAGTGGTCGAGGTACCTTTCCGCCCGTCGGTGAACCCGAACTCGCGCGAGGTCGCGAAGCAGAGCGGCCGTGATTTCACCTGGTGAGGGGCGGAGGGAATGGGGTCAGGGCAAATAAGGACAGGCACCATTGCCATCGGAAACGGCGTCCGTCCCCGTTGCCCCGCGGTGCCGTTGCGCGAGCTCATCGAGGGCTTTTCGATCGAAGCGACGCCGCGGCAGCTCGCCGGCGCCGGATCGCTGGCAGGCCTGCTGCCGGCCGGCACTTGCGTGTACCTGCCGTTCCTGCCGCGTGGATCGCTAACGGAGACCGTGGCCGCCTGCCGGCAGCTCGCCGCGGAAGGCTTGCTACCCGTACCGCACGTGACGGCGCGGGCGGCGGCGAGCCGAGCGAAGCTGGACGAGCAGCTTGCGCGGCTGGCCGCGGCGGGTGCCACGTCGTTGCTCCTGGTCGCAGGCGATCGGCGCCGGCCGGCGGGACCGTTCAAGAGCACGCTCGATGTACTGGATACCGGGCTGCTGCAGGCGCACGGGTTCGCGGAGATCGGCGTCGCCGGCCATCCCGAAGGGCACCCGGTCGCCGGCCCGCGAACACTCATCGATGCGCTGCGCCGTAAAGCGGCCTACGCCGCCGGGACCGGCACGCGAATGTGGATTGTCACGCAGTTCGCCTTCGCCGCCGATCCGGTAATCGACTGGCTGGAGCGCCTGCGGCAGGCCGGGATCGAGCTCCCGGTACGCATCGGCCTGCCGGGGCCCGCGAAAGCGCAGACGCTGCTGCGGTACGCGTTGCAATGCGGGGTGGGCGCCTCCGCGCGCATGCTTGCACAGCGCCCCGATGCGGTCACACGGTTGCTCGGCCGCTGGACCCCGGAATCCATGCTGCTGCCGCTCGCCCGCTACCGCTCCTGCCATCCTGCCGCGGGCATAGCCGGCGTGCACGTCTTCCCGTTCGGCGGGCTGTTGAAGTCGATCGACCTCCTCAGCAACCTGTGACCATGCAGACACACGCCAGGGTCGTGGTGATCGGCGGGGGCATCGTCGGGGTCTCGACGCTCTATCATCTCGTGAAGAAGGGCTGGACGGACGTGGCGCTGGTCGAGCGCCGCGAGCTGACGTCGGGGTCGACCTGGCACGCGGCCGGGCTGTTGCCGCTTTTCAACATGAGCTATTCCGTCGGCCAGATCCACAAGTATTCGGTCGCCCTTTATCAAAAGCTCGAAGAAGAGACCGGCCAGGACGTCGGGTTCCGCAAGGTCGGCAACATCCGCCTCGCCACGAACGAAGACCGGATGGACGAATACCGGCAGTACGCGAGCGTCGCGCAGACGATCGGCGTCAATGTCGAGTTCCTCACCCCGGAAGAGGTGCAGGCGATCTGGCCGCTGGCGGTCACCGACGGCCTGATCGGTGCCATCCGCCACCCCGACGACGGCTACATCCAGCCCGCCGACCTGACGCAGGCGCTCGCCCGCGGCGCGCGCGCAGGCGGCGGCAGGATTTACCGCAACACCACCGTCACCGGCATCGAACAGAAGCCTGGCGGCGAATGGACGGTCAAGACCGACCAGGGGGACATCACCTGCGAGCACGTCGTCTCCGCCACCGGCAGCTTCGCGCGGCAGACGGGTGCGATGATCGGCCTGGACATCCCCGTCATTCCCGTCGAGCACCAGTTCATCGTGACCGAGCCCCACCCCGACATCGTGTCGCGGCACAAGGACGCGCTGCCGGAGATGGGCGTGCTGCGGGAGTCGGACGGCTCCTGGTACATGCGCGAGGAAGCGGGCGGGCTGTTGCTCGGGCCGTACGAGGCCGGCGCGCCGGCCTGCTACGTGAACGGGCCGTCCCCGGACGCGGAATACGAGCTGTTCCAGGAGGATCTCGAGCGGCTCATGCCGCACATCGAATCCGCCATCCACCGCGTGCCGATCTTCGCCGAGGCCGGCGTGAAGAAGGTTTACAACGGGGCGATCGCTTATACCCCCGACGGCAGCCCGATCGTGGGACCCGCCTGGGGCAAGCGGAATTTCTGGCTCAACGAAGGCCACAGCTTCGGCATCACGGCGGCCGGCGGTGCGGGCTGGCAGCTCGCCGAGTGGATCGTCGAGGGCGAGCCGACGATCGATATGCTCGGCGTCGATCCGCGGCGCTTCGGCGACTACGCGACGAAGGACTACCTGAAGGCCAAGAACGAAGAGGCGTACTCGATGGTCTTCACGATCCACTACCCGGACGAGGAGCGCCCCGCCGGGCGTCCGCTGCGCACCGCGCCGTGTTACGAGCGGATGCGGGCGCGTGGAGCGGTGTTCGGGCAGAAGTTCGGCTGGGAGCGCCCGAACTGGTTCGCACCCGATGGCGTGCCGCGGGAAGACCACTGGTCGTTCCGGCGCTCGCGGTGGTTCGAGTACGTGGGCGAGGAGTGCCGGCATGTCGCGGAGCACGTCGGGCTTTTAGACATGACGGCCTTCGCCAAGGCGCGCGTATCGGGCCCCGGCGCCGAGGCCTTCCTCGACCGGCTCGTCGCGAATCGCCTGCCGAAGGCGGTCGGCCGGATCTCTTTGTGCCACGCGCTCGCGCCACGCGGCGGCGTGCATTCGGAATTCACCATCCTGCGCGAAGCGGCCGAGTCGTTCTACCTCGTCTCGGCCGGTGCCTGGCAGCGGCTCGACCACGACTGGATCTTGCAGCACCTGCCGCGGGATGGCTCCGTGCACTTCGAGAACCTGACCGGGGCGCTGGGCGTGCTCGTCGTGGCGGGACCGAAGTCGCGGGAGCTACTGGCGAGGGTAGCTGCAACGTCATTGTCGAATAACGATTTTCCCTGGCTCACGGCGAGAAACACCACCGTGGGCTTCGCACCGGCGCGGTTGATGCGCGTGAACTTCGTCGGCGAGCTCGGCTGGGAAATCCATCACGGTCTCGAATACCAGAACCATATCTTCGATGCGCTGTTCGAAGCGGGCGCCGATCTCGAATTGAAGCCGTTCGGCATCCGCGCAATGGACTCGCTGCGTGTCGAAAAATCCTACCGCCTGATCGGCACCGAGCTGTCGATCGAATACGCCGCGCTGGAATCCGGCCTCAACCGCTTCGTGCACCCGGAGAAAGGCGGCTTCATCGGCCGCGAGGGGCTGCTGGCATGGCAGGAGCAAGGATTCGATAACGCTTTTGTCACGCTCGAGGTGCAAGGCGTCACCGACCGCGATCCGCTCGGCAACAATCCGATCCGCCGCCGCGGCGAGCTCGTCGGGCGCTCTACCAGCGGCAATTACGGCTTTCGACTGCAGAAATCCCTCGCCCTCGCGATGGTGAAGCCGGAGCTCGCCGAGCCCGGCACGGAGCTCGAAATTGAAGTTCTCGGCGACCGCTACAATGCCACGGTCCTCGAAGAAAGCCCCTATGACCCCGAAAACAAGCGCCTGCGCACGTAGGAGCGCGCATTGCGCGCGAGGCCCCGGCGGTAGCGCCCGCAATTGGCCGTGACCGCAGCCACGAGCCGCGCGCTCCTACGGGTTCCTTTTGTAGCTGCCGTTGCGGTACATCTCGCGGGCGGCGCGGAAGCTCATTGCCGGCATTTCCTCGCGAAAGGCCTTCAGGAGGCACCATGCCATCAGCACCAGCACCACCGCGAACGGCAGGCCGGTGCTGATCGATGCCGTCTGCAGTGCCGCCAGTCCGCCGCCGACGGTCAGGACCGCTGTGACGACGCCCGACATGATTCCCCAGAATGCTCGCTGCGCGACGGGATTATCGAGCGAACCGCCGGAAGTCATGATATCGATTACCAGCGAGCCCGAGTCGCAGGACGTGACGAAGAAGATCGCAATCAGGAAGACCGCGAGTATCACCGTTACATTCTCGAGGGGAAAGCGCGTCAGCAGCTCGAACAGTGCCGTCGAGACGTTGCTGTTGGCTGCTTCGACGATGCCCGGATCGACAAACAGCGATTCGTAGATCGCCGCGCCCCCGAACGTCGCGACCCAGGCGAACGTCAGCAGTGACGGCACGATCAGTACACCGAAAATAAACTCGCGCACGGTGCGGCCCCTGGAGATGCGCGCGATGAACATCCCGACAAACGGCGACCATGAGATCCACCAGGCCCAGTAAAAGATTGTCCAGGAGCCCTGCCAGGTCGAATCGCGTGCATAGGTTTCGGTCCAGCTACCGAGAATCAGCAGGTTTTGCAGGTAATGGCCCGTGCTCTGCACCAGGTTTTTCAACAGGAACAAACTCGGTCCGACAAACAGCAGGAAAACCAGCAGCAGGCCTGCCGCGAACAGGTTCAGGAGGCTCAGGAACTTGATGCCGCGCTCGACGCCGGTGGCAACCGAGGTCGTGGCCAGTGCCGTAATGATGGCAATCAGCGTGAGCTGCGCTCCGCTGGAAAAGCTGATGCCAAAAGCCGCGTCGAGACCGGCATTGATCTGTGCCACCCCGAGACCCAGCGACGTGGCCAGGCCGAACAGCGTCGCGAGCACCGCGAGCACATCGATGACAGTGCCGAAGAGACCGTGGATGCGTTCGCCGAGCAGGGGGTAAAACGCGCTCCGGATCGTCAGCGGCAGTCCCCGGTTGAATGCGAAATAGGCGAGCGCGAGTCCGACCAGCGCGTAGATGCCCCAGACGTGGAAACCCCAGTGCAGGAACGAAAGGTCCATGGCGCGCTGGGCACCTGCGATCGTCATGCCGGGCGCGCCGGGCGGGTCCTGCAGGTGCAGGACCGGCTCGGCGACGCTCCAGAACATGAGCCCGATGCCCATACCGGCGGCAAACAGCATGGCGAACCATGAAAGGCTCGAGAACTCGGGCCGCGCATCCGGGCCGCCGATGCGGATATGGCCGAAGCGGCTCACGGCGAGATACACACAGAACAGCAGAAAGCCCTGCACCGCGAAGATCAGGAACCAGCCGAAGCGGCGAGTGATGCCGTCCTTGATGGCGTTGAACGTGGATTCCGCCGTATCGAGATTCGCCAGCGTGAGGACGATGAACAGGAGGATGAGCCCCGCGGAAAAGCCGAACACGTACGGATGTATCGTGAATTTCGACGCGGCCCTGGTCCCTGGCTCGGTTGCTTCGTCGCTCACGGCGCCCCCTTTCTCGTAATCTTGCTGTTGTCGGTGTAGTGGGTCAGGGCATCATTTGTAATCTCCGGGCCCAGTGCTTGCTTTAGCGGTGTCAGCCACGGCTCGTAATGCCGCCAGTGCTCGAGGCCGCTGCGGTAGATCGGCTGGCGCACCTGCTCCGAGCTCGGCGTGCGCACGCTGCGCCCCGTCTTGTGGAACTCGATGCAAGCCTCTTCGAACGGCAAGCCGCAGAAGTCCAGCATCCGCCGCACCTGGCCTTCCAGGTCTTCGATGACATCCTCGTGCTGCACGCGCAGCACGAATCCGGGCAGCACGGCATCCCAGTGCGCCATCAGCCGCAGGTATTCGCGGTAGTAGTTGCCGATGTCGGCGAGCCCGTAGGAGAACTCCTGGCCCTGCCCGAAGAGCTGCTTGAAACCGCTGAAGCAGCAGGCCATCGGATGGCGCCGCGCGTCGATCACCTTCGCGTTCGGCAGGATCGTTCGGATCAGGCCGATGTGGAAAAAATTGTTGGGATTCTTGTCGATGAAGAACGGCGCGCCGCCACGGTACACGCGCGTGTCCTCGATGAACTGCTCGCCGAAGCGGCGCAGGTAGTCGCGGTCGATCTCACCCAGCACGGCGGGGTAGTTGGGCTTGCCGTCCGGCTTGGCGAAGTTGCGGCTGCCACGCAGGCGCTGCGCGAGCGCGATGATGTTCGGCAGCTCCATCGTGCCTTCGACCTGTGAATGCGAAGCGAGTATCTGCTCCAGCAAGGTCGAGCCGGCGCGCGGCAGCCCGACGATGAAGATCGGGTCGGGCGCGGGATGCCCGGCGCCGTCGAGTTTCTCGAAGAATGCCGCGGTGCAGGTTTCGATCTGTGCCGCCGTGCGCATGGCAAGGTGGGATGCCTTGTGCCGCACGGTACGGTGCTTCAGCTCGTTGCCTTTCGCGTACCACGTGAACGAATCGCCGTACCGCTCGCGGTCTTCAAACGCCTTGCCGAGCGCGAAGCAGAGATGAATCCGGTCGTCGGTAGCGGTGGTGGACGCCGCTTCGAAGCGCTGCATCTGCGCGATTTCGGCATCGGTGAAGCGGTAGGTCTTGGTGTTCGCGAGCGACCAGAAAGCATCGCCGTGATCGGGCTGGATCTCGTAGGCCTTGCGATAGGACGCGATCGCCGCATCCAGCCTGCCGATGGTTTTCTGCGCGTGTCCGCGCATGACGTAGAGCGTATTCTGGCGCCGGCTCGTCGCGAGCACTTGGTCGAACATTTCGATCGCCTGCTCGTGCCGGCCGATTCCCGCCGTCGCGGAGGCAAGCATGGACCGGTATTCCGGGTTCTCCGGATCGCGCTCCACCAGGATCCCGGCCTGGCGGTGTGCCTTCGCGAACTTCTGCATCTTGAGCAGGAAGTTCACGTAGTCGCGGCGGCCGCGATCGAACTCCGGCGCCAGCTCGACAGAGCTTTCCAGCAGGAATTCCGCGTCGCCGGATACGTCCAGCTTCTCGGCGATCGCCGCCAGGAGGCGCAGGCCTTCCGGGTGGTGCTTGTTGCCGCGCAGGAATCGGCGGCACAGCATCTCCGCGCGCTCGAGCTCGTTTTCCTGCGTCATGCTGGCAACGGCGAGCAGCTCCTCCGGCAGCGACTCAAGGTACTCGAGCTGCGACGCCGCCCAGCCGGCATGCCGCTCGCGCCCGGCCAGCCGGTACAGGTTGGCAAGCGCCTTCCAGCTCGCCGGCAGGGCATTGTTCAACTGCACGGCCCGCTCGTAGGCACGCCGCGCTTCCTCGAGGCGATTCAGGGAGAACAGCGCGTGTCCCTGCTCCTGCCAGCCGCGCGCGTAATCGGGATTGATCGCCTGCAGCGATCGCAAGGTCGCAAGGGCGGCGGGATAATCCTTGCCGTAGCGCGTGGCGACGGCAAGGACATAGAGCGCTTCAGTGTGGCTGGCGTCGAGCTCCGCGTTGCCGATTTCGCGCCGCACGAATTCCGCGGCATGCGCGAACTGCCCCTGCTTGACGAGCTCGCGCGCGCGTCCGGATATCGCCTCTATCGACTGCCCGTTCATTCATAGTCGAAACTGAAGCGAAGGCCGACCGTCAGCGGACGGTTGGTGACCACGCTTGGCGAGTAGTCGGCCGCGTTGATGGCGACCTGGGCACGCTCGTCGAAGATGTTGTCGACGAACAGCTCCGCATTCCACAGGTCCTTGTGGACGCCGAACGCGAGGTTCACGAGCGTGTACGCCTCCTGCTCGTAGCGCGCGGCGATGAAGCGCGTGTCCCCGTTATCGTCGACACCGACGAACGACGGGTCGACCACGGAGGCTAAGTCGTCGCCGGTCAGGGGCGTGCCGCAGAAGCCGCCTTCCTCGACGATGTTGAGGCTGCTGCGGTTGCCGAATACCTGCGTCGTGTTGTCCTCGATCTGGTAGGCGTTGCAGGTCGACATCGCGCGGCTGTCGCCGGTGTAGGTGATCGAGCCGCGCACGTAGGCGTCCGCTTCGAAATCCGGCAGCGTGAAGTCGTACCGCGCCCGGAGGTTGCCGGAGAACTCCGGCGTCCAGGGCAGGCGGCTGCCCTCCGGCACGACGATGTCGACCAGCTGCGAGTTGATCCGCGTGAGCTCGTTGTCGACGAAGCTCGCCGCGCCGAAGATCGTCAGGTTATCGGTGGCGTTCCACTGGAAATCCGCGTCCAGCCCGTCGATCTCCGCGTCGCCGGCGTTCTCGATGAACACGAGGAAGGCGACGTTCGCCGGGTCGAAGCGGGAAATCTGCAGGTCGGTGATCTCCGAGTGATAGGCCGTTGCATTGAGGCGCACCAGCCCGTCGAAGAAATCGCTCTTGATGCCGATTTCGTAGTTCTCGAGCTCGTCGGTGCGCCCGATGGCGGGTACGAGATAGCCCTCGTAGACGCCGGTCTGGTTCGCCGACGGCTGGCCCGCGTTGCGGTTCGAGGTTTGTGGGCGGAAGCCCTGCGACCACGCGCCGAAGACCATGACATCCTCGCTCGCATGGTAGTTCAGGGTCGCGCGCCAGATCGTGTCGTCCTGGTTGATCACGCCTTGCGAATCGAGGCCTTCCACGAAAAAGGTGCCGTCGGCAATGCCCTGCTGGATGAGCTGGCTGGTTGCCGCGCCGAAAAACGCGTCGAGTTGTGTCGTGTCGCCTGTTTCCGCGTAGGACCCGATCGCCTCCAGCCGTTCGGATACGCGGTTGTCGAAAGCCTGGCCGTCACACGGGGTCGCCGCGCCCTTGCAGCCGAACGAGGAGCCGGTCGAGCCGGTGAATTCGTAGTCGAGGTCGTAGCTGCGCGCGCCGATGCTTGCCGTCAGCTGGTCCGTGATGTCGAAGGCGAACTCGCCGAAGAATGCGATCTGGCTTTCCTCGCGCGTGAAGTTGTTGATGAAGGTGGTCGCGGGCCCGCGGCTGAAGGGGTTTGTCACGCCCTCCACCGTGCTGACGATGTTGCCCTGTGTCGGCGGGCTGTTCGGCGGATCGGTGATCGTGCCGGGCGCCTGGGCATGGTTGAAGCCGGCATCGACGGTGCCGAAATACTGGAACTGCCCGTCGGAAGTGCTTTCCGACTCGTCGATGAATACTCCGGCCGTCGCGCGCCAGCGGTTCTCCGGGTTCGTGGAAAGCCGGATCTCGTTCGTGAAGCGCTCGTTGGTCGTGTTGCCGAGGTACTGCTTCACCGGGTCGAAACACTCATCGAAGCTCGAATAGCCGCCGGTGCAGATGTAATAAGCCTGGTAGCCGCCGCCGTTGGTATAGCCGCTGTAATCCTGCTGGTAGAAGACGTCGCGGTCGAGGAATCCGCCGGTGTAGACGAGATCGAGCTCGGCGAGCCGCCCGTTGACCGTCCAGGTCGTCAGACCGAACTCGTCCTGGTTGCGCGTCGGGTTGAACAGGTTCACGGATTCTTCGCCGTCGATATACGGGTCGTACTCGAAGACACCTTCCGTTTTCAGCGTCTGCATGGTGTGCTGGACGAGCACACTCCAGTCGTCGTTCACTTCGTAGAGAGCGCCGAGGCGGGCGCCGCGGTAGGTGGCGTCGTTGAAATCGTCCTCGACGAGATGGCTGTTGTCGGCGACGTGCACGGTTGCGCGCACGCCCCCGCAGTCGGTGCCGCTGATCGGCCCGTCGACGGCCGGATTGCCGGTGCAGACGTGCGCGGCGGGGGATATCTGGTTGCGGTTCAGGACTTCTATGTCCGCGGCGTAGGTGCCGGGTACGTTGTCGATCCAGCCGCCGGCGCTGTCGGTGTAGGCGGCGATGCGCACGGCGAGCTTCTCGGCGAGCGGCAGGTTGAGGTAGGCCTCCACCGAGGTGCTCATTTCCCCGCCTTTGGTCGTGCCGATGCTGGTGTCGAACCCGGCCTCGAAGAAGCCTGTAACCGGCTTGTTCGTGATCAAGCGGATCGTGCCGGACTGCGAGCTGGCACCGAACAGCGTGCCCTGCGGTCCGGGCAGCACCTCGATGCGCTCGAGGTCGGTCGCGTACACGTCGAGGTTGCGGCCGGCGAACGAGACCGGCTGCTCGTCGACGTACAGCGCAACGCTGGGGGCGGAGGCCTGCACCGAGGTCAGCGTGATCGCCGACTGCTCGGTCGAGGCGCCGCGGATGTAGATCACGCTCTGCCCCGGCCCGCGGCCGCTCATCACCACGTTCGGCAGGAAATCGACGTATTCGTTGAAGGTCGCGACGCCCAGGTTATCCAGGCTTTCGCCGGTCATGGCCTGGATCGACACGGGAATGTCCTGCATCGGTTCGGCGCGCTTGGTGGCGGTGACGACGATCTCCTCGATCGCCTGCTGGGCGTGCGCGGCGGCGCCGCTGCCCGCCAGCGCCGCGGCAATCGCCGCCGACAGGACGTGTCTCCTGTGAGTCATGTTGCTGGCCATGCTGCTCCCCTCTGTGCATTTTTCTTTGCCCGAGCCGGGGCGACTGCCCGACAAGAACCATAGGCGCCGCGAAACCGGGTGCGGGGCGTGGTCGCGGACCACACCGAAACATCGTCGCGGCAATTGGGAATGGCTTATTGTAGAAAAACGACACGCATTTGTCGAAAAGCGTCGCGCGCGCGGCTCCATCTGGCCGCTGTGCCGCGCTATGCAGGAGCGCGCATTGCGCGCGATGCTTGTATTGGGGGGCGTGGCATCGCGCGCGGCGCGCGCTCCAGCATTGGCGGTGCGAAGGCTATTGCTCCCGCGAGTCGTAGCGCCGGAACCACGCCATGATGTTGTCCGTCTTCGCGATGAGGCTCGACGGCCGTGCGGCGATGGTATGCGACGCGCCCGGCACGCGGATCAGCGCGGTATCCACCTGCCGCAGTTTCAGCGCCTGGTAGAACTGCTCCGACTCCGAGATCGGCGTGCGGTAATCTTCCTCGCCGCTCATGAGCGCGGTCGGCGTCTTCACGTTGCCGACCAGCGAAAGCGGCGAGAGCTCCCAGTACTGCTCCGGATCGACCCAGGGATCTTCCGAGAACCATGCCATGCGGAAGAACGGGTACATATCGGCGGTCAGCACGAAGCTGGTCCAGTTGATGACCGGCTTCGCCACGACCGCGGCGCGGAAACGATCCGTCTTGCCGACGATCCACGCGGAGAGGACGCCGCCGCCGGAGCCGCCGGTGACAAACAATCGTTCCGGATCGGCGATACCCTGCTCGATCGCGTAATCCACGCCCGTCATCAGGTCGTCATAATCGTGGCCGGGGTAGGCGTACTGGATCTCGTGCGCGAAATCGGCGCCGTAGCTCGTGCTGCCGCGCGGGTTGGCGTACAGCACCACGAACCCTTCCGCGGCATACCGCTGGATTTCCGCCGAGAAGTTGGGGCCGTAGGCCGCGTACGGCCCGCCGTGAATCTCGAGGATCAGGGGATAGCGCTTGCCCTGCTCGTAGCCCGGCGGGTAGGCGATCCAGCCCTCTATGGGCAGGCCGTCGTGCGACGACTGCCAGGTGACGGCTTCGATGCGCGCGAGCTCGCGCTGGCCGAGCAGGTCTTCGTTCAATGAAGTCAACTGCCGCGCTTCGCGCCCGTTGCGCGCGACCGCGACGTCGGCGGGGCGCGTGGCGCTGCCGGATGTGAAGGCATAGGTGCCGTTCTTCGCCACGCTGAAGCTGCCGCTCGTGTACGGGCGGCCCAGCGATTCGCCGCTTACGGCATGGTCGAAGGTCGACAGCTCGCCGTCCAGGGTGACGAAGGCGAGCCGGCCAACACCGTGGTCGTCGCAGGATACGAACACGCCTTTGCCGTTGCCGAGCCACACCGGGTTAGCGACGGAGCGGTCCAGTCCGGAAGTCAACGCGCGGACGTTCGAGCCGTCGCTGTTCATGACATAAAGGATCGCGTTCTCGTAGCCGCGCCTTTTTTCGTCGAAGCCGACGTAGGCGATGCGGCGGCCGTCAGGTGACACGGCGGGCGATGCATCGGGACCGTCGCGATCCGTGAGCTGCGTGAGCTTCCCGCTTTCGAGCTCGATTACGAAGACGTCGGATTCCTGCGGATCGAGGCGCCAGTCCTCGTTGCGATTGGCGGCAAACACGATGGCTTCGCCGTCCGGCATCCACGACAGCGTGCCGCCGTGGTTGTAGTCACCTTGCGTGAGCTGGCGCGGCGTGCCGCCCGTGGCCGGCACCACGAAGATGTGGGAGAAACCCGGGTCCAGGTAGCCTTCGCCATCGGAGCGGTAGTAGGTCTGCTCGATCACCTTCACCGGTTCTGCCCAGGTCGCGCCTTCCGGCTTCTCCGGCATCTTCGCCAGCGGTTGCGTGTCCGACGGCACGTGCATGCTGAAGGCTATCCATCGGCCGTCCGGCGACCAGGCGACGTCCTGCGGCGATTCGCGCAGGTTCGTGACGAGCGCGGTCTGCCCGGTATCCATCCAGCGCACGTAGAGCTGGCGGCTGCCTTCGGCATTCGACGCGTAGGCAATGCGCGTACCATCCGGCGACCAGCGCGGGGATGAGTAACTTTCGCGGCCAGAGAGCAGCGGGCGATGGCGGCTGCCGTCGGCGGCCGCGATCCAGAGGTTGCCGCGGGTGCGGTCGCTCATGATGTCGTTGCCGCGCCGGACGTAGACGACCTCGGTGGCGTCGGGCGAGATTCGGGGGTCGGAGGCGTACTCCAGTTCGAAAACGTCGAGGGCGGAGAAGTGCTCCCGGGCGGTGGCGCTCGCCGCGCCCAGCAGCGCCGGGATCGTGATCAGGAGGACAGTTCCGAATGTGTGCATTGGCTTTCCCCAGTCGTGGTTACGATATTTTGCCGCGATGCCCGGGTTGGCGGGCGTAGCAGCCGGCAGGCCAGGCACCTGGGCGCTACAATCGTGGTTCGCTGTTCTTCGAGGGGCTCCAGCATGCCAACCGGCGCGCGCGGTCGCAAACAACCTGATTGGCGCATGGATGGGCGGCCGTTCCTGAAGATGCACGGGTTGCGAAATCACTTCGTGATCGTGGATGCCCGTGAAGAACCGTTCGAGCCGGATCCCGAGACGGTGCGGTGCATATGCGATGTCGAGATCGGGATAGGAGCGGACCAGCTCGTGAGTGTCGAAGCGCCGCGGGGTAACGAGGCGGCCTTTGTACGGTTCTGGAACCGCGACGGCGGGGAGATCGAGGCTTGCGGGAATGCAACGCGCTGTGTTGCATGGCTGTTACTCGAGGAAGGGGGAAGTGACGAGGTCACGCTGCGGACGCTCGGCGGCGTGCTCGTGTGCCGGCGGGCAGGCGCCGAGCGGGTGAGCGCCGGGATGGGTCGCATCAGCACCGACTGGCGCGACCTGCCCCTGGCGGAGGAGCGCGACACTTGCCACGTGGACATCGGAGCGGGACCGCTGGCGGATGCCGCGGTGCTGTCGGTCGGGAACCCGCATGCGGTTTTTTTCGTCGACGATGTCGAAGCTATCGATCTCGCGGCACTGGCACCCGCGATCCAGCAGCATCCGCTTTTTCCGCGCCAGGTGAACGTCGGTGTCGCCGAGCTGCGCGGGACCGATCGCCTGCGGCTGCGCGTGTACGAGCGCGGTGCGGGGCTGACCATGGCCTGCGGCAGCGGCGCCTGTGCGGCGGCCTTCGCCGCCCTGTGGCGCGGGCTGACGGACTGCCGCCGGCTTACCGTGGAACTGCCGGGCGGCGAGCTCGAAATCGACCTCGCGGCGGACGGCTCCGCGGTGATGACCGGGCCGGTGGCGCTTTCATTCAGCGGCCGCCTGCCATCCTGAGATTTTTCCGAGGAGCAAGGGAATGCACTACCGATATCTTGTTTTCGCAGTGCCGGCGATGGTGCTGTTCGCATCCGCGGCGGCCGGAGCCGCGGATCCTGCCGGCATTCCGCAATTCTCGGTCACCCCGATGGGCGGCTACACCTTCGGCGGCGAGTTCGAGGACGAGGCCGCCACCGCATCGGCGGATGTCCGCGATGCCGCGCACTGGGGTTTGATCTTCAACCTGCGCGAATCCGCGAGGACGCAATGGGAAGTTTTCTACGCGCGCCAGCAGGGCGAGGCAGAAGTCACCGGGTTGCCCGCGGAGGCGCCGCCCGCGACGGTCGACCTGGAAGTGCAATACCTGCACGTCGGCGGCACCTACGTGGCCGAGGGTGGGCGCGCGCGGCCCTTCCTCGCGCTGGGCGTCGGCGCGACGCGTTTCGATCCCGATCCCTTGAGCTTTGCTTCGGAAACGTTCTTCTCCTTCGGGGTGGGTGCGGGCTGGCAGGTCGCGCTTGCCGAGCGCGTTGGTCTCCGGCTGGAAAGTCGCCTGCTGGGCACCTTCCTGCGGTCGGATTCCGAGCTCTTCTGCGAAACGGGACCGGAGGAGAACCTCTGCGCCGTCTCCACCGACAGCGACGTGTACTGGCAGCTCCAGGCGTCCCTGGGCCTCGTCTTCCGCTTCTGAACAGCCGCGTAGGAGCCCGCCATGCGGGCGACCAACAGCCGCGTAGGAGCCCGCCATGCGGGCGACC
>CAZSKQ010000070.1:0-3729 GCA_964607425.1 uncultured Woeseiaceae bacterium | reverse complement strand
GGCGACCGAAAGGTGCTTCACCCCCAGAGCCGAGGATCCGGAAGCTCGATGACGGCACCGCGATAGGTAAGCGCGTGCTCCCGGTCCTCCGCCTGGAACAGCGGCCCGTCGAGATCGACGAAGCGGCAGAACTGCGCCGGGATCATCGCCGGTGCCATCGCGAGCGATGTGCCGAGCATGTTGCCCACCATGAGCTCCAGGCCGTTCGCCCGGCACCAGTCCACCATGCGCATTGCTTCCGTGAGCCCTCCGCACTTGTCGAGCTTGATGTTGATCATCGAGTAGCGCGCCGCGCAGTACTCGAGGTCGGCGGAGCTCTGGCAGGATTCGTCGGCACACAGCGTCACCGCGTAATCGAAGTTCTCGAGCCCGCCGTCCTGTCCCATCGGCAGCGGCTGCTCGACCATGTCGATGCGATTCTCGACCAGCACGTCTTCCAGCTCGCGGAGCAACGGCAGGTTCCAGGAGCCGTTCGCGTCGATGACGATCGCAGCGTCGGGGCGTGCCTCGCGTATGGCGCGGATCTTCTGCGCCGCCTGCTTGGGATCGAGCTTTACCTTGAGCACCGGGTAATCCGCGTGCTGCCGCGCGTCCGCGGCCATGCGCTCGATCGGTCCGAGGCTCAGGGTGTAGACCGTCGTGACCGGCCGGGCTTCCGGCGCCAGGATATCGCTGACACGGGTACCTTTGCGCTTGGCCTCGAGGTCCCACAGCGCGCAGTCGACGGCGTTGCGCGCGCCGCCCGGCCGCAGCAGTTCCTGCAGCCGGTCGCCGTCGATACCGGCTTCGATGTGGCGCTGCACGGCGCGAATCTGCGAGGACATCGTGCCCACCGTTTCCGCGAGGTACATGACGCCCAGCGCCTCGCCGCGGCCGCGATAGTTGCCGTCGGTAAGTACCACCGTCAAGGTGGTGATTTCCGTCATCACGTCGCGCGCGGTGACGAAAGGTTCGCGCAACGGCCAGGTTTCGATTTCGAGCTCGAGTTTCATGCAGGTACTCCGGCAAGCAGCGCGTCGGCCAGCGGGGCGACGCCGGTGGCAATGGGATCGACCGCCGGAAGCCCGGTCTGTTCCTGGGCCTCGGCGAGCGCGCGGGCGCGGGCATCCGGCGACAGCCCGGCGGTATTGAGGCTGATGCCGATCACCCGCACGTCCGGGTTGGTGAGCATCCCGATTTCCAGGTAGCGGTCGATGTAATAAGTAAGCGGCGGAATCGGGAAGCCGCTGTAGCCCTCTATCTCGGTGCGGGAATAGTCGTGGCACAACACCAGCGCGTCCGCCTGCGAGCCGTGCGCGAGCCCGAGCGTGACCGGGGCATAGGCGGGGTGCAGCAAGGAACCCTGGCCTTCGATCACGTCCCAGTGATCGGGCGCGTTGTCCGGCGACAGCAGCTCCGCCGCGCCGGAGAGGAAATCGGAGACGACGGCATCCATCGGCAGGCCGCCGCCCGCGATCAGGATGCCTGTCTGTCCTGTCGCGCGAAACGTCGCCGGCACGTTGCGGGCGGCGAGCTCGCGATGCAGCGCGAGCGCCGCGTATTTCTTGCCGACGGCGCAATCCGTGCCGACGGTCAGCACGCGCTTGCCGGTCCTGCGGCGCCCGGTAGCCACCGGAATATTTTCCGGCGCCACGCGCACGTCGATGAGCCTGTGCTTCGTTTCGCGAGCCACCCGAACGAGGCTTGCATTCGCGTCGAGGCGCGTGTGCATGCCGCTCACGATATCGAGGCCCGCGCGCATCGCGTCGACAAAGGTCGCGAGCCATGCCGGCTCCAGGCTGCCACCGATGGGTGCGACGCCGACAACAAGGCTTGCCGCCCCCGCTGCCCTGGCTTCCGCCGGGCGCAGCTCGGGCAGCCCGAGATCCACGTCGCAGCCGGGATAGCGCAATTGCCCCACGCACGCTTCCGGCCGCCATTGCACGAGCCCGAAGCCGGTCTTGGCATCGGCCAGGCTCGTCGTGCCGCCGAGGAAGACCAGGTAAGGAGTCTCGATCGCGAGCGGCTTCATCGTGGTGCACCCGCTGCCGCCGGTGTCACGGCTACATACGAGCCGCAGCGTCCGGCAAACGTGGCGACCGGCTGCGCGGCGGCAAAGCCCTCCGATCGGTGCAACATCATCTTCGTTCCAAAAATCGCAGGCACGGAAGCGGGATATTGGAACACGCCGGAAATGCGCGATGGACGTGAATTCATATTGTGCACTCGAGGTAGTTGCCGGCATCCGGACGACGATTGGCGGTGACCGTCATTCTGTTAAATTCCATCGGGAATAGAAGAAACCGTAACCCGAACATGTAATGAAATACCTGTCGGCTTCGGACGAGACGACGAGTTTATTTTGAACTCGCCGGCCGGAAGGGTATTCTTCAAAACTTTGAACAACAACAACGGAGCAGTACAGATGCAGCGCAGGAAAACGGCCACGGCCCTCGTTACTTCTTTTTGCCTCGCGTTTACGGTGGCATCCGTAACCGCGCAGGAGACGGTGGCGCCGGAAGCGGCGAAGGACTACCGGCAGACGATCATGCACGCCCTGGGCGCGCATGCATCGGCAATCTCGATGCACCTGCGCGACCTGGTCGGAGACCATGACTTCCTGGGTGAGCATGCCCGCTCGCTGGCGAACACGGCCGCCGAGCTGGACCATCTGTTCCCTGCCGGTTCGAACGTAGACGATTCCGAAGCGCTCCCTTCCATCTGGGAGAAGCCACAAGAATTTGCACGGGCGGTGGCGAAGGCGAAGGACGCCACTGCGGCGCTGGCCGAAATAGCATCCAGCGGTGACCGGGACGCCATCGGCGCGGCCTTTCGCGAGGTGGGCGCGTCCTGCCGCGGCTGTCACGACAACTTCCGCGAGGATGACCACCACTAGGGCGGCTGCCATCGCCCTCGCCGCGGCGCTTCTGCCCGCGGCGATGGCGCTCGGCGGTGACAACCCGCCGAGTCTCGTGGAACGTGGCGAGTATCTCGTGCATGCGGGTGGCTGCGTGACCTGTCACACCGCCGAGCACGACGACGCCGTACCGTTTGCCGGCGGGCGCGCACTGCACTCGCCCTACGGTACCTTCTATTCGCCCAACATCACCCCGGACGTGGAGACGGGCATCGGCGGCTGGAGCGACGAGGACTTTCTCGCCGCGTTATGGAACGGCGTGAGCCCCGAGGGCAAGCACTATTTCCCCGCGTTTCCGTATACGTCCTACACGGGTGTCACACGGGACGACGCGCTCGCAATGAAGGCGTACCTCGACAGCCTCGAGCCGGTGAACCAGCCCGCGCACGAGCACGACCTGTCATTTATCGCGTCGCGCTTCGGTGCGGGATTATGGAAACGTCGCTACTTCGAGTCCCGGCGCTTCCAGCCGGACCCGGACGCGAGCGCGGAATGGAATCGCGGCGCCTACCTCGTACGCCACCTCGGGCATTGCGGCGAATGCCACACGCCGCGCGGCCGCTTCGGGGTGCTGCGGCACGATCGTGAGTTGACCGGCAATCCGGACGGCCCCGAGGGCGAGAAGGTGCCGAACATCACCAACGACCCGGAGCAGGGCATCGGCAAGTGGTCGACGGGCGATATCGAGTACTTTCTCGATGTGGGCATGGAACCCAGCGGCGATTTCACCGGCGGCATCATGGCCGACGTCGTCGACGACAGCACCCGCTACCTGACGGCAGCCGACCGCCACGCCATCGCCGTCTACCTCAAATCAATGTAGGAGCCCGCCA
>CAZSKQ010000069.1:4505-18893 GCA_964607425.1 uncultured Woeseiaceae bacterium | reverse complement strand
GCATCGCGCGCGGTGCGCGCCCCTACAGTCGACGGCGCGCCAGTCCTTCGCCGAACGCCTCCAGCGCCCCGGCGCAATCACCGGCAAGCGACGCTCCGTGCATGATCGCGAGGGTCTCCGGCGCGAGTCCCGCCAGCCGGCGCAGGGTGGCGATGGTCTCCGGGGTCACGCTCATTGAACGGAAAGTATCCTCCGCCTCGAGGGCGGCAGCGACGATGTCCCCCGTGGCCAACGGCGGACCATCGCCAACCTGGCCGAGCAGATCGCTGCAGAGCAGCGTACCGGTCTCTTCCTCGAGCATCAGGCCGGCATCCCAGCCGTGCGGCACGTGCGGCGTGGCCAGATAGCGGACGCGGCGGCCGCCCAGGTCGAGGACTTCGTTGTCCGCGAGCGCGCGCGGCGGACGCAGGGACAGGTCGTTCAGCGATACGTTGCAGCCGAGTTGCCCGTGCGCGACCTCCGCGTGCGGGGCCGCTTGCTGCCACAGGTTCATCGCGCCGCTTTCGTCGGCTTCCAGGTGGCTGAAGGAGATCCAGCGGAGCTTCTCGATGGGCATCAGCGTCTCGACGGCCACCCGGATGCTGTCGAACATGGCGCGATGGCCGCAGTGGAACAGCAGCGGCTCGTCGGCCAGGACGAGGAACTGGTTGAAGGCGAAGCCTGCCGGGGGTGCGATCTCCGGGACCAGGGTCGAGAGACGGTAAATGCCATCCGAGATTTCGGCGATACGGGTGTTCATGGAGGTGCTCCTTGTACAAAGTCCTGAGCGGCGGGGGCGGCGCTTGCTGCCTGCTGAACCGGCAACGTATCGATTGGATGCTTATCCGGTAAATTGTCAAGCGGCAAATGCGAGCTCGCGGACGCGAGTCCCGCGGCCGCGATGCGTGTACAGTATCGCGGCGGCAGGGGCCCACCGCATCGATGCCGGGCTCTGCCGCGGCCACGAACAGGTCCACGGGGGATGGACTCATGCGCGATGCGGACAGGGGGTGGCGCAAGCTCGACCGGGCGGAAAAAACCACGCTCGCAGGCACCTTTCTCGGCTGGATGCTGGATGGCATGGACGTCATGCTGTTCAGCTTCGTCATGCCGACACTCATCGCGCTCTGGGGGATCTCGCAGGGCGAAGCGGGCGTGCTCGGGACGACGACCCTGCTGTTCTCGGCGTTCGGCGGCTGGCTCGCCGGGTTGGCGGCGGACCGCTGGGGCCGCGTGCGGGTGCTGCAGGTCACCATCCTGTGGTTCTCGCTGTTCACCTTCCTGAGCGGCTTCACGAATTCCTTCGCCGAGCTGATGATCACGCGCTCGCTGCAGGGCCTGGGCTTCGGCGGGGAATGGGCGGTCGGGTCCGTGCTCGTCGCGGAGACTATCCGGGCGCGCCACCGGGGCAAAGGCGTGGGTTTCGTGCAGAGCGGCTGGGCAATGGGCTGGGGCCTCGCCGCACTGTTCTACATGGTGCTGTTCTCGAGTTTCGAGGAGACGCTCGCGTGGCGCGTGATGTTCTGGATCGGCTTGCTGCCGGCGCTGCTGGTGTTCTTCATCCGCCGGCACGTTCCCGAATCCGCGGTTTTCAGGAACAGCGGCGAGCTGCAAAGAGCCGGCAAGGTGACGGGGGGAAGCCTGCATATCTTCTCCCCCCGGATGCTGCGCACAACCGTTCTCACCTCGCTGCTCGCGGTCGGTGCACAGGGCGGTTATTACGCCATTACGACGTGGCTGCCGCTGTTCCTGCGAACGACGCGCGAGCTATCGGTGACAACGACGGGCGGCAACCTGTTCATCGTCATCGCGGGCTCGCTGCTCGGCTACCTTACCGCGGCGTATCTCGCGGACCGGCTCGGACGCCGCCGCACGCTCACCGGATTCGCGGTGATGTCGTTCCTGGCCGTCTGCCTCTATATGGGCCTCGATCTCTCCGACCGCCAGATCATGCTCATGGGCTTCCCGCTCGGTTTCTTCGCTTCCGGCGTATTCAGCCCGGTGGGTGCGTTCTTCTCGGAACTGTTCCCGACGCGCATGCGCGGGTCGGGCCAGGGGTTCTCCTATAACCTCGGGCGCGGCGTCGGCGCACTGTCGCCGGCGCTGGTCGGCTTCCTGAGCGCAAACATCGCGCTGCAATACGCCATTGCCGTGTTCGCGGGCGCCGCCTACCTCCTCATGATCGTGGCGACGCTGCTGCTGCCGGAAACGGCAGGCCGGGAATTAAGCGACTGAGCGCACCCGCCATGCCGTTCCGGGCCACACTCCGCTACTTGATGATCTCGTAGCGCATGATCTCGTCGGGATCGCCGTCATAATGAATCAGGTGAATAACCTCGTCTCTCAATATCCCGCCATGAATGGTCTCCGCCTGCAGGAAGCTGTACTCGCCGACCAGGCTGACTTCCCCGTCTTTCGTGGTCTTGCTTCCAAACACGCAATAGCACTGCTCGCGTGACTTCGAGATGCCGTTGAACCGAATACCCATTCCGGGCGGCGGCGCGTGACGCACGAGGAATGTCCAGCCATCCCCGTTTTCAGGCGTGCTAAGCACCTTGACCCAGCCGCCAAAGTCGCCGTCCCATTCAGGTGCATTCGGAATGGCATCGTTCGGCGGTGCCCCTTTCATGTACCGGTCCCACGGCTCCCATTCGAGCTCGTGCGCGAAAAATGAAATGATTCGCTCTTGCTTCTTGGCCATCTTGCTTCCGCTTCCTTCTCAACAGTGGAGATTTCCCGACCCGGGCCGGGCGTAAAAATGCCTACGGCATCGCTGCGGCGCTAACGCGGCTGTCGTGAGACGCACAGGCTGAATTCGGCCCTCAACATGCGCCCGGGAACCGGTGCCGGATGTTCTCGAACACGAAATCCGACCACAGGCTGTACATCTTTTCCGACGGATGGAGACCGTCTTCCACCAGGAGATCCCTGTCTTGTCCTGCCTGGCGCGAGATATCCACGTTGTCGATGTAATTGACGCCGTGCTGCCGGGCGATCTCCATGCTCGTGTGGTTGTAACGCCTGATCTCTTCCGAAATCTTCTCCGGGTTGCGGTCTTGCGCGAACGGCGTTACCGAGTAATCCGGTATCGCCACGACGAAAACATTGTCTGCCTCGCCCTTTGCAAGAGCGATAGCCCGCTCCACCAGTTCCTCGAATTCATTCTCGAACTGATTGAATGGAAGGTCGAAGAACTGGTTGTTTACACCGATGAGGAGGAACACCAGGTCGTAGATGTCCCGGGGCGCCTCCGTGGCGATGGCTTTTTTGAGGTCCGCCGTCGTCCACCCGTTGCCTGCAATCAGCCGCGGCGCGGCGACAGGCAAACCGCAGTCTCGCAACCGGTCGGTGAGCTGCACGGGCCAGCGCAGGTTTTCGGGTACGGCAGTGCCGGCGGTGTAGGAATCACCCAGGAACAGGGATTGCAAATCGCTACCTTTCATAACGTCGTCGCACTCCGCGGCAATCAAGTCAACCGGTTCTTGTGGAAGATTCCGTTTTGCATGATGCAGCTGAGGTGAGCTCCCTGGTCCTGGAACAGGTTCAGGTCCTCCACCGGATTGCCGTCGACCACCAGGAGATCCGCGAGCGCACCGGGGGCGATGACACCCAGCCTGCCCTCTTCCTGCAGGATTTTCGCGTTTACCGACGTCGCCGATTTCAGTATCTCCACGCTCGGCAATACTTCCCCGCGGATGAGGAACTCACGCGATTGTGCTTCGTTGAGCTCTCCCATCAGGTCGGTCCCGAAGCCCATTTCCACGCCGGTGCTCCGGCAGATTTCGAGCATTCGTATGCCGCCTTCGTTCACGAGGCGCAGCTTTTCCATGATCACTTCGGACAACCCCAGCTCCTTGCCCCGACGCTGTGTCTCCGCGTACGCAACCAGCGTCGGCACCATGAAGACATTTTTCTCGGCCATCAATTTCGCCGTTTCCTCGTCGATGAGGTTGCCGTGCTCGATCGTGCGGACTCCGCATTCAACCGCGAAGCGCGTCGAACGAGAGGTGTATGAATGGGCGCATACGTACTTGTCCCATGCGCTGGCTTCATCGACCGCGGCCCGCAGCTCTTCCTCGGAGAACTGGCGCCCATGCAGCGGATCGTAAGGGGAACCGACGCCGCCCGAGACGAGCACCTTGATGTGATCGGCCCCTTTACGCAGCTCATCCCGGCACGCCCGGCGCATCTCCGTTACGCCGTCGACGATATGGCCCAGCATGGCCGTGGCATTGTTGCCGCCGGAGCAGGCACACGGAATGGCAGGATCGGTAAGCTTGCGCTGGTCACCATGCCCTCCCGTCATGCTCATCGCACCTCCTCCGATAAAGAGGCGGGGACCGGCAATCAGGCCCTGCTCCACGGCGCGCTTGATGCCGAAATCACCTCCCGCGACGTCCCGCACGGTCGTAAATCCCCGATCGAGAATCTCCCTCATCCGGTGAGTGGCGTGGAACGCCATCAGGGTATGCGGCATGTCATCCGTCAGCTTGTAGTTCAGATGCGCCGAATACACGTGCATGTGCGCATCGATGAGCCCCGGCATCAGGGTGCGCCCGCCAATATCGAAAACAGCAGCGCCCGGCATCGTGATCTTCTTGTCCGATACCTCCTTTATCTGCTCGTTCTCGATCGCTACGCTCATGCCCGGCTGCAGTTCATCCGCGACGCCGTCAAAAAGCAGACAATTCTCAAAAACCGTAATGCTCATGAACACACCTTTTCACGTACATAGCTACGGCCCTTGCTCTTGCAGAATTGCTCGATGCGGTCCATAGCTTCAACCAGCCGCTCGTATGGCTCAGATCCAAAACAGATGCGCAGGTGCCCCTCGCCGGACGGCCCGTAGAACGAGCCGGCCTCCACCGCGACGTGCGTTTCGTGCAGGATTGCCCGCGCCAGTTCCGCCGAAGCCATACCGAGGCCGCTGAAATCCGGAAACGCGTAAATGGTGCCTTCCGGAGGTTGGCAGGAAACGCCTGCGATCTCGTTCAAACGTTCAACGACCAGGTCGCGCCTGCGCCGGTCTTCACCGACCATCTCCCTGACGCAATCCTGCGATCCGGTAACAGCGGCACGCGCACCTTCCTGCGCGAACACGCAGGGGTGGGTCGTTTCATTCATCGTCACCCGCAGTATCTGCCGGATGAATTCCGGCCGGGCCGCCGCATACCCCATACGCCAGCCGTCCATTGCGTAAGCCTTGGTGAACGCACCCAGCGTAATGGTTCGCTCCGCCATGCCCGGAAGGGAGGCGATGCTTATGTGCCGATGCTCGTCGTACACAATGTATTCGTAGACTTCGTCGCTCACCACGATGAGGTCGTGTTTGATCGCTATGTCGGCAAGTGCCTGGAGCTCTTCCCGGCTGTATACCGTGCCGACCGGGTTCGATGGGTTGATCAGCACGATCATCGTCGTGCGGTCGGTTACCGCCGCATCCACCGCGGCCGCATCGAGGCGAAAGCCTTTCTGCTTGTCCAGGGGGACGAGCACCACCCTGCCGCCGACCAGCTCGATCTTCGGATTATGCTGGGGATAGAACGGCTCCAGGACGATGACCTCGTCGTCGGGATCCAACCCCGCCATGAAAGTTGCGAAAGCCGCCTGGGTGAGGCCCGTCGTTATCAGTATCTCGTCCGGCCCGAAGTCGAGGCCGTTTTCCCGCCGTAGCTTCTCGGCCAGGGCTTCGCGCAATGACAGGGTGCCCTGCAGGTTGCCGTAATGAACAATCCCGTCGTCCAGCGCCTGCTTGGCTGCTTCCTTGATGTGGAGCGGAGTGTCGGCGGAAGGGCGCCCGAGCTCGAGGTGAATGATGTCCTTGTCCGGCACGTTCATCCGTGCCGCGACTTCGAACATGCCAAAGCCCTTGGTCGCCTGGCTCGCCATTCTTGCTGCAGGCCACTTCATCGGGCTTGCCCACTTGCTGCAGCCAGGTTGATGCGCCCGGATTGCTGGATGCCGCTCGGCGGAAACGCGATACGGCTCTGCGACAGGCCGGCGTTCACGAGCGACTCCAGCGTATTGATGGTTGCCGCGAACGGATCGACCAGCAACACCTCGTAGCCCTTCCCGGCCAGGTGCTGCCGCAGCCTGTCGCTGAACGGAACGAATCCCGTGCAGCTCAGGATCAAGGTATCGGCCCGGGACTGGATAATCGCTTCCTCGGCCGCCTCGACCAGCGCCTGGAAAGTGTTATCGGAGTGGGTATTGAGCTCTTCCGGAGCGATGCCGACCGGGTGGCACGAAGCGAACTTCGAGCTCAAGCCCGCGCGCTTCACGTGTTCGACGAAGTATCGCGCGGAGAAATCGGTCGTCACGAGAAGGCTGAAACGCCGGCCGAGCATGGCCGCCACGTACATCGACGTATGACCTGGCCCCAGCACGGGAATCGACACAGTCTCGCGCAGCACCTCTACGCCGGGGTCGGCCATGCAGTCGACCATGAGCCCGTCAACGCCGTCCTTTTCGGCCGCCAACGCATTCCGGATCAATGCCGGGACTGCCAGGGACAGCGCCGTCAGCGATTCGTGCGCGTCCACTTCCGGGCGCCGATCCGGTGCGGCGATGCTGAACTCGATGCCTTCGCGGCCATAATCCTTGCGTACCTGCCGCAAGAGATCTTCACAGGCCTCATCCGAGATGACGAAGGCTTCAAGAATCCTGATGTGCATGTTTTAAGCGCTCCTTTGCGATGAAACCCGGCTCGAGTCGCTGTCGGAGTGTTGCCGGGCCGAAGCGAGGCTGCCGCGGAGCCGTTCCGTCGCGGCCGCGTCGATGCGGGGGTTCTGGTCGTCCGTCAGGACGACGCCGTACACGTCCCGGGCGGCTTCACGGCTGACGTACTCGTCCAGCACGTCCTCCAGGACCCGCTCGGGTTCTCTCTCGAGTGGGTCGCCGTAACCACCGCCGCCACCGGTTCGCGCGACGACACGCGAGCCTTTCTTCAGCGAAATGCCGGTTCCCTTGAGGACGTCATAGGAATCCTGCCCGTCGGACGGATAAACGGTGACGTTGGGTATGGCTCCGTCGTGGCCTCCAAACAATCCCCACTGGGGCGTCTTGGTGCGCTCGAAGTGTGTCTGGAACGCGAGGTCTTCCAGTGCCTCGAATTCCTTGATCGTATTCAGGCCGCCGCGCCACTCGCCCGCGCCTCCGGTATCGATGCCAAGCTTGAGGTACTTGACGAGAATCGGGCACCGGCTCTCCTGCGTTTCGATCGGTACGTTACGAAAATCGCCGGCAACCGAATGCGTGATGGCGCTCACGCCGTCCAGCCCCTTGCTGGCCCCCCAGCCGCCGTTCATCGATTCGCCGGCCAGCCAGAACTCGCCTGTTTCCGGGTTCCGGCCGTAGCACTCCCAGTTCCACGAGTCTCCGGGCAGCCCCGCCGCGACGCGCTCGGGGATGGCCGGCGCCAGCGCCTTGAATATCAAATCGAGCAGCAGCATCACGGGCACCGGCCGCATGCCGGCCACGGGTTCCTGCGACCAGAAAATGGAGCCTTTTTCCGCGATGACGTGCACGGAGGCAAAGCTCCCGTGGTTCACTTCGGGCGTGGGGCTCGGGTACAGGAACGCAAGCGCCAGTTTCGCCATCGCGTGGGTGGACGGGAGCCCGACGTTGATATTGCCGGCGTGCTGCTTGTCGGATCCCCGGGTGTCGACCGTGATCTCGTCACCGGCGACGGTCACCTTCACTCGCGCGAATACGGGAACGTCCGAAACGCTGTCATTGTCATTGCAGCCTTCGGCCTCGTACACACCGTCCGGAATGCTGGAGATGAAGTCCCGGTACTTGGCTTCGGTGACCTCGAAAATTTCCTGCGTAGCCTGCCTGATCACGTCCAGCCCGAAGCGTTCGATGAGGCCGAGGAATCGCTTCTCGCCCATGCGCGCCGCGGCTACCATCGCCTTCAGGTCGCCCATCAGCGTCCGGGGTGTCCGCGAGTTCAGGGTGAACAGGTCGACGACGTCCCGTACCAGCTCTCCTCCCGACATCACCCGCACGGGCGGAATACGAATGCCCTCCTGGTAGATCTCGGTGGTTCCCGCCGGGTGACCGGGCGTCGCTGCTCCCACGTCCTCCCAGTGAGCACGGATGGCGCCGAATGCAACCGGCTTGCCGTCATGGACGTATACGCTCACGATATCGACGTCATTCAGGTGAGCGCCGACCATATACGTATCGTTGACCGCGAATACGTCGCCTGCCTTCATGTTGTCGAGGCCGAACTTGTCGACGACGGCCTGTACCGCGGCTTCGAGACCGCCGGTGAAGTACGGAGTGCCCGGCGCCTGCGCCAGCAGCTGCACCTGCTCGTTGTACAGGGAAACGCCGTAGTCATGGCTTTCGTAAATCACTGGTGAATAGGAGCTGCGGTTCAAAACGGCACTCATGTCCTCCGCCGTTGCGTAGAACGCATTCCGTATCACCTCGGTTGTAATCGGATCGATTTTCGAGCTCATTTCTGCGTACCCACATTCCGAATCAGGATGTTCCCAATTTCGTCCAGCTCGGCTTCCCACCCGGGTGGAACCACGGTCGTACAGGAAAGCTCGACAATGACGATTGGACCACTAAGCTTCTCGCCCAGCTTCAGGCTGGCTCGATCGATGAAGCGCGTCTCCATCTTCTCCCCCGAAAAGATCACCGGCCTGGTCTTGACTGCCGCACCCTCACTTTCCGTGAGCAGCTGCCTCGGCCTGTCGAGCTCCGTTGCCGAATCGTTCAAACCCCGGGCCTCCACCCGAAGGTTCGCTACCACGGCCCCTTCCTGGGGATTCGTATGCCCGTAATTCCTGAGATACAGGTCGTCGAACAGTGTCTTGAATTTGGCGCCTTCGGAGGCTTCCAGGCGGGCATCGTCGGCAACCGGCACACTCAACGTGTATTCCTGGCTGAGGTAGCGCATTTCCAGGTATCTCAGGAAGCGCATCCTGTCGTCGGAAACGCCTTCGCTGGCAAGCAAATCCTGCAGCTCCTTCTGCATGCCCGCGAATGCCGACTGCACGGCCTCCCAGTCAAGCTGGTCCAGGCGGCTGTTGAACTGCTGCGACATGTCATGCCGGATGTCGGCATTCAACATACCCCATGCCGAGAACTGGCCCGCAACGTTCGGTACGATCACCTTGCCGATCTCCAGCTCTTCGGCGATCAGCATGGCATGCATCGGACCGGCGCCGCCGTACGCGATCAGCGAGAACTCCCGGGGGTCGATACCCTTGCTGATGGTCATCGTACGAATGGCATTCGCCATCTTCGAGTTGATGACATCGATGATGCCCTCCGCCATCTTCTCGGGGCTCAGGTTGAGCTTTTTGGCAAAGTCGGCCACGACCTTCCTGGAAGCGGCTTCGTCCAGAGTCATTCTTCCGCCGAGGAAAGTATCCGGGTCGATGCGTCCGAGAACCACGTTGGCGTCCGTCACCGTGGCCTCGGTCCCGCCCTTGCCGTAGCATGCGGGCCCGGGCTCCGCCCCCGCGCTCCGCGGGCCGACGCGCAGGGCGCCGGATTCCGTCCAGGCGATGCTGCCGCCACCGGCGCCGATCGAGTGGATGTCCACCATGGGAGCCCGGATCGGGAACCCTTCGAGGTCCGTCTGCAGCACGACGGATTCCTTGCCCGCGACGACCAGGCTCACCTCGAAGCTGGTGCCGCCCATATCGATGCAGATCATGTTCGGCTCGCCGAGCTGCCTGCTGAGCACGCTCGACCCGACACAGGCGCCTACGGGGCCGGACATCAGGGTCAGCAGGCCTTTCGATTCACTCTCTTTGGAATCGATCAGCCCGCCGTTCGACTGCATGAGGAATGCTTTCTTGTCGAAGCCCCTGTCCTTCATGGTACCCATCAACTGCACCAGGTAATTGCGCAGGATTGGCGAAACGTAGGCGTTGATGACGGTAGTGCTGGTGCGCTCGTACTCACGCCACTCGCGGCAGATTTCGTACGAGGCCGTAACGAACAGGTCCGGTGCTTCGCGCCGGAGGATTTCAGCGGCCTGCTCTTCGTGCACCGGGTTGATATAGCTGTGCAGGAAGCAGATGGCCACCGACTGGATACCGGCTTCCCGCAGCTCCGGGATGATGGCTTTGAGCCCGGCTTCGTCGAGCGGCGTTACTTCTTCGCCCTTCGCGTTGAGGCGCTCGTCCACTTCGTACGTGAGCCTGCGCGGCACCAACGGCTCCGGGTGAGTGTAATGCAGGTCATACATCCGGCTGCGGTTGCTTCGGCGTATGACGTAGATGTCGCCGAAACCGCTGGTGGTAATCAGCGCAGTCTTCGCGCCCTTGCGTTCCAGGAACGCATTCAGCGGCGCGGTCGTGCCGTTGATGAGGAGTTCGATCCGGCTGTAATCGTCGAGTATTTCATCCAGCGCGTTTATCACGCCGGCCGCATAGTTACCCGGAACGGAAGGTGTCTTGGCGATCAGCATCTGGTGCTGCGCGTCGTCGAAGGCTACGAGATCGGTGAATGTACCGCCGATATCGACTCCGACTCTGAGGCTGTTGTGTCTGGTCATGCGAATCTCTTCTCTTTCCTCAATGGCGCCGGTTGCCGGCGCGATATGGCCGATAGATCAATGCTTGCGTTAGTCCAGTCCGTTTCGCACCCGTGCTTCGGCGGCAAAACGCTCCAACAGGTCGTCCAAAAACTCCGTGAACTGCTCCGGAGACTTGAAATAGGCCTTCGATGTTTCACTGTCCAGGTAGGCACTGATGTCCTTGAAAAAGGGATCGTCCCTGAGTGCCGGTACCAGCTCGAACAGCCGCCGCACGGCCTCCACCAGGCGGTGGCTGGATACGACCACGGACTCCTCGATGCCGGCGCGCGCGGAACTCACCAGGAACGATGTATAGGTGAACCACTCGTCATGCTCCTTCTTGCGCATAGGGGACTCCATACTGGTTGCGATAGACGCGCTGCGCCCGGTTTGGTTTGTCGGCGCTCAACGGCTTCAGCGTTCGTGCCGGGTGGCCGATGGGGATGATCAGGTCGACCCGGCAATGGGGCGGCAGGCCGAGGACGGTATTGATGCCGGACATGGCCGAGATCATCGTGAACTGGGCTCCAAGCCCCAGGGCGGCCGCTGCCAGCAGGACGTTTTCGCCCGCGGCACCCGCGTCCACGGCGGTACAGCGATCGGCCACGCGGCCGACTGCCGAGCGGGCCAGCTCGAGGTCGGAGAATATGATGAGCAGGAGCGGCGCGTTCGCCTGCAGCGAAGGCGAGACCTGCTTTATGGCACGAATTACGGCCGGATCGTCCACGACCATGCAGTGGCGATAAGGCCGGTTCGAGGCAATCGGCGCCCAACTTGCCGCGTACAGCAGGCGATCGACCTGCTCCGCGGAAACGGGCTCGTCGGTAAACTGCCGGATCGCCCGCTTCCTCCTCAACGTTTCGAAAAAGTCCATCGATTCTCCTAACTGCGTCTTCCGGACGGGCGGCCGATCATCGGCGCCCGCTCCAGAATCGACTGCATCCGCAACCGGTTTTCCGTCCCGGGCGCCCATCACGTGGCTCCCGCCGTGGCCGGCGTCAGGCGGCGCACGGACATCAGTGCCAGGAAGATCACGACGACAAGCATCGCGATCGCAACCGTTCCCACGTGACTCAGACCGAGGTGGGTTACCGTCACGCCGCCGACGTAAGAGCCGAGCCCCGCGCCCAGCGTCATGGAAGCGCCGGCCGCCGCCGCAAAGCGCCCCTTGGGATCCGCGAGCGACATCAGCGCCTGCAGGTACGGAACCGCGAACAGCATTGCCGCATTGAAGAAGGGGACGGCGGCGATGAAAACCGCGGCCGTGGTTGCCAGCCCGAGGATTCCGGCGAGCACCATCTTGATCCCGACCCCGATCATGACCGGCCAGGTATAACCGGCGCGGGTATCGAGATAGTGCGCCGCGGCCGGGCCGATCACGGTGATCAACGCGGCGGCCGACAGGATCATCCCGACGTCGACAATCGACAGCCCGGTGCGCAAACCCAGCCGTTCAATGAAGGTCCACACCACCGAGCTGCCGCCCACCAGCACTACCAGGGCCAGCAAGGCGAGCAGGCCGCTGAGGTTGGAGGACTGCGGCGCCTCTCCTGTTGCAACCGCCGCCGGGGCGCTCGCCGCCTGCCCATCCGAACGCGCTGCCGGAATCCACGGCAACAGGCACGCACCGACTATCGTTATCGCACACAACGTGCCGAACGCACCCGCCGCGCCGGTTGCCTTGATCGCAAACGGCATGGCAAAAAATATTCCGGCCGCGAACAGCGTGTAACCGGCATTCAGCAGGGCGAAGGCGCGCGCCGGGGAAGTCGAGCGCCCCGCCAGTCCGAAGGCCGCGGAAATCACCAGTCCCTTACCCAGTCCGGCGACCGTGCGGCACACGGTGAGCAGGCCGGGATCGGCAATCAGCGTCGACGTTCCGTTGGCGACGATCAACAGGATGAAACCAACGGCACAAAGCTTGCGCACGCTGAACATGTGAATGCGCATGGCCACGGAGTAGGAGGCGAAAGCAACCGCCGCAAACTCGATCGAGGCAATAGTGCCGGCCGTTTCGGCGGTGAACCCGAAGCTGTCGATGACGGCGCCCACCCACAACGGCACGGCCATCTGCGAGGTAAAGGCGGTGCAGGCCACGAGCACCAGCATGATGCTGCTGCGGGTATCGAGGTCGATGCGGCCTTGCACGTTTGCGGTTAAAGCGCTCAAGCGAGGTCCTCTGGCGGAGCGGCACCCCTGGAGGCGAGACGGATGATCTCGTCCGCGTTACCGCGGATGTGTTCGCGCATGGCTTGCAGTGCCGCTTTGTGATCGCCGGCACGGATGATGTCGATGATGCCCTGGTGCTGGTCGCGGCTCGCGTTCTCGACCGTCGGCGATATCGCCTGCTGCAGCCGGAAATAGCGGTCCGTGCGGCGGAACATGCTCTTCAGGGTCTGCATGGTGAGCGTCAACTGCGACGGCTCGTAGAGCGCCATGTGAAAGTCGATATTCAGAGCCATCCATTCTTCGCCCGTGGTGGCCTCGTTGGACTGGTGAATGATTTCCTCGGCCCGCCGCAGGTGATCCTCGGTGATTCGCGGTAGCGCCTTCTCGAACAGCAGGGTCTCGAGCACATCGCGCAGTAGGTACGTTTCCTTGATCTCCGCTACCGAGATCTCGGCCACGAATGCGCCTTTGTACTTCTGGCGGATGATCAGGCCTTCCGCCTCCAGCGCGAGCAGCGCCTCGCGCACCGGAACCCGGCTGACCCCCAATTCCGCGGCAATGGCTTCCTGCCGGATGTGCTGCCCCGCGGTAAGGCGACCCGTCAGTATCCATTGGCGTAGCACCTCGGCCACCTTGCTCGCGACGGGTACGAAGTTCACAGGGGCGACGGGCTCTGCTTCGACAATCGGCATGTTTTTCGTTCCTTTGGCCGAATTCGGGACGGTTTGATTTTTCGGCCTGTGAATATTGTATATTGGATCCAATTACGATTACAATCGGACCGGCGCAGCCGCTTGGGTCCGGGCCGGCCATAACCACTTGTGACAGGAATTACGCAATGAAATCAACACTGAATTTGCAGATTTTGGTCCTGCTGGCGACAGCGGTCCCCTGCGTTGGAATCGATGTTGCGGCTCAGGAAGCGTCTCAGCAAACAGGCGCCTCGGGAGTCCTGGACGAGATAGTTGTCACGGCGCGCAAGCGCGAGCAGAGCATCCAGGATGTCTCCATGTCCATCACGGCTTTCGGTGGCCAGGAGGTCCAGGAACTTCGCATCACCAACGCCCAGGACCTGTCGTGGTACACGCCGGGCCTCTTCGCCACCGGCTCGAGGGGAGGCGCGGACCCGCTCTACACCATTCGGGGCATCGGCCTGAACGACGCCTTCAGCAACAACAACCCCACCGTGGGTGTGTACCTGAACGAGGTAAACCAGCCGTTCACACCGATGATGTCGTTCCTCCTCTTCGACCTGGATCGCATCGAAGTCCTCAAGGGACCGCAGGGCACGCTGTACGGCCGCAATACGACGGGCGGTGCCGTCAACGTATTCACCAGGAGCCCGGGCACGGAACTCAACGGTTATGCCAGGGGCGACTATGGCCGCTTCGACCGGTTCGAGTTCGAAGGCGCCGTGGGCGGTCCGATTTCCGACACCGTCGGCGGCCGGCTCGCGGTCTACACCGTGCAGCAGGGCGAAGGCTGGGTGCACAACGCATTCAACGGGCAGGACATCGGCGAGCTGGACCAGACCGCCGTGCGGGGAACCCTCGAGATGACTCCCAACGACGACCTCGATCTCCGGCTGGTAGCGCATTACACGAGGGACAACTCGGACAGCTCCGGGCGTGAACACGTCGGCTTCCTCGACGGCGCATTCAGCCCGAATCTCTGCGCGGCCGCCATCGCGGGGC
>CAZSKQ010000069.1:0-4405 GCA_964607425.1 uncultured Woeseiaceae bacterium | reverse complement strand
GGTGGCCTGGACTGGGTAACGGGGGTGTATTTCACCGACGATGAAATGTACTTCAATTTCGAGTCCGCCCTGGATGAGCATGTGTTCCTGACTCGTCTCAATCACTTCTTCACGCAGGCGACGACGGCATGGGCGGTGTTCGGATATGCCACGCTGCCCGTTACCGATCGGATCTCACTGGTCGGCGGCCTGCGGTACACGGATGAGAAGAAGGATTTCGATTACTTCGGCTTCGACCTCGACCCCTTCGGTACGACGCAGATGGCGGCGCTGGGCGTGGTCCCGGTCAGCGAATTCCACGATTCCATCTCTCACAACGAATGGACGGGTGAAATCGGCATCGAGTACGAGCTGGGCGCGGAATCGCTGCTGTATGCAAACGTTTCCAAGGGCTTCAAATCCGGAGGCTACAAGGGCGCCGTCTCGTTCACCGTGGAGGAGCTGCAGCCGTTCGATCCGGAAACGCTCTATGCGTATGAAGCGGGCGTAAAGTCCACGCTCCTCGACGGCACGCTCCGCCTCAACAGCGCGGTCTACTACTACGACTGGCACGACTTCCAGGCGTTCGTGACCGAGATCCGCGCGGGCGTCCCCGTGCTGGTGCTGAGCAACGCCGGCGACGCGGAAGTTCTCGGCCTGGAGGTAGACGCGCTGTGGCAGCCCATGGAAGGCCTGCAGCTTTCAGCCGGCGTGAACTGGATGGACACCGAGATCACGAAGTACAACTCGATTCCGGGAACGGGCGACAACACGGGCAACAAGCTCGCGAACTCACCCGATCTCATGTTCAACGCACAAGCGCGTTACGAGTTCCCGGTGGGAGCCGCCGGCTGGCGGGCATATGTCGGCGCGGACACGCTTTACCGCGATCGGGTCTACTTCTCGCTCGGCAACAACGGGCAGAACTCCCAGCCGGATTTCTGGCTGTGGAACGCCCGACTCGGTATCCTGTCGCCCGACCAGCATTGGGAGGTTGCGCTCTGGGGCAAGAACCTCGGGGACGAGTTCTACATCACGCAGTCGTACGACAATACCGGGGGTATCTTCCCGTCCCAGAACTTCCTCGGTATGCCCCGCACCTACGGCTTGAGCGTGAGTTACGGCTTCTGATTCGAAAGCGACCGGAAGACCCGAACCCGGCCGGACCGATGTCCGGCCGGGGCCTTTACCTTTAGCGCTCCGAATCCAAAAGAATGACGACTGCCGAAAAGGCGACAAGCAAGCTCTCCTTCGCGCGATCCGTGTGGGCGGCAACCAGTGATCCGGCTCCACCATCGCAAATCATTGAACCCGACAGCCACTATGACGTAATCGTTGTCGGCGGCGGTATCGCCGGCGCCGTCGCTACGCTTACGCTGTCGGCCGGCGGTGCCAGTGTCGCCCTGCTCGAAGCCTTCCAGCTCGGGTCCGGCGCGACCGGGCGCAGCGGCGGCTTCATAGTCCCGGCATTTCCCATCCTGAGCCCGCAGGCGGTCCTGCAGACGCTGGGCGCATCCGGCGAGCAACTCGTATCCGCGGTGGCCGGCTCGGCGGACACCCTGTTCGAGCTCGTACGCGAGCACGGGATCGACTGCGCCGCGGGACAGATGGGCTGGTTCCAGCCCACGTTCTCGAGCGCGAGACTGCGGGCTTTCGAGGCCGATGCCGAAACGTGGCGCCGCTTCGGCGGCAAGCTGACGGTGCTGGACGGAGCCGAGACGGAACGGCAGACGGGAATGCCCGGCTACACGGGATCCTGCCGCCTGGATGCCGGCGGGACGATTCACCCGGTGAGGCTCGTGCACGGCGCCGTCAAGGCAGCGGTTGCCCACGGTGCCCGGTACCTGGAACACAATCCCGTATTGTCCATGCAGCGGCGCGACGGCCGCTGGTATGTCCAGACGCCGTCTTTGACGATCTCGGCGGAGACAGTGCTCGTGTGCACCAACGGCCGCTCCGCCACGCTGACGCCGGAACTCCATCGCGCCCGGGTTCCGGCCCTCATCTGCCAGTCGGCAAGCTATCCGATCGCGGACAACGATCGGGAGCATCTGCTCGGACAGGGAAGTTGCCTGTCCGATACGCAAGTGAATTTGTTTACTTACCGCTTCGATCCCGACTGGCGCCTGATCTCGGGCGGGTTCCCGCTCCTGCCGGCTCGTGACGGTCGCTTCCTCGGCTCCTGCATTGCACGCCGCCTGCAGAAAGCGCTGCAGATCGAAAGCCCGGTGCACCAGGAATTCGTCTGGTTCGGAAAAGCCTCGGTGACGGAAGATTTCCTGCCGCGGGCCTGCGAGATCGGGCCCGGTGCCTATACGTTTTCTTCGTGCAACGGCCGGGGGCTCGCGCTGTCAACGGTATTCGCCCAAAGGTTCGGCAAAGCCATCCTGACCGGCGCGTTCGATGACTTGCCTGTCCCGCTCGCTCCGCCGCAGCCATTCCGCCGGCGCGCGCTCGCCCGGGTAGGCACGCGGCTTTACCCGCTTTATGGCAGCATCGCCGATCGCATCAGCCGCTCGCGGCGCTGACGGAGTATTGAATGAAGAATCGAATTTTCTCGGGGTCGCCGTTCGAGGAACTGGCCGGCTATTCCAGGGCGGTCATCGACGGCGACTGGATATTCATTTCCGGGACGGTCGGCACGTTGCCCGACGGCGGGGGAATACCCGAGTCGGTGGACGACCAGATGGAGCGGATCGTCGCGATTCTCACGGAGACACTGGCGCAGGCCCGATCCTCGCTGGCCGACGTGGTTCGCTGCCGGGTGTTCATCAGCGACGCCCGGGATGTCGAGGCCGTATCGAAATTGCTGGGCCGCTACTTCGGCGACATCCGGCCCGCGAACACGACCCTCATCACGGGGATCCCCGCCCCGGGAGCAAAAGTCGAGATCGAGGTTACCGCGCGCAGGGGAGCAGGCAGCGCGAACCGGCCAGGTTGACGCCCGCGGCCCGGCCCCGCTTTACCACCCGGGGCAGCTCAATCCAGGCGCCGCCCAATGACCTTCAACAGGGCGATTTTTCCGGATACGAGCGTGGCAACAGCCATTGCTTCTTCGCGAATCGTCTCATCGCCCTCGGTGGCCCGGGTTACGCATTGGACAAAAGCCCGATCGGCAGTGGCAAAATGGTCGATGACCGGGAGCTCCATCCGGATACTGTCGAATTTGGCCTGCAGCCCGCGGTAATGGCGCGCCAGCGCCTCCAGGCCCGTGCCCCTGAGCTGGCCGTTTACCACCAGCTCGCCGTCGTCGGTGTAGTGTTGCCCGAAAGCTTCGGGCGTGAAACCGGCCGGGTCGGCAAACGCCGAGTTCCACCATTTGAACATGCGAACGATCGCATTTTCGCTCGCCGCGCCGGCGGACGAGCCTGAAGTCGATAAACTGCTTTGAGAAACCATGACATCACCAGGAAGTTGCACCATGCATTCTAGCCTTACGCGCCGGGTTGCGCGAGGCGCTTGCCGCCGGATGCGAAGAGGATAACGCGCTCATGTTGTATCGATCGCTTGGACAATCCGGCATCGAAGCATCGGCCGTGGCATTCGGCGCATGGGCAATCGGCGGATGGCTTTGGGGCGGCACCAATGAAGCAGATGCAGTCGACGCCATACATGCGGCACTCGCTCACGGAATCAACCTGATCGATACGGCGCCGATCTACGGATTGGGAAAATCGGAGGAGCTTGCAGGCAAGGCGATCAGGAAGTGCCGGGACGAGGTGTTGATTGCAACCAAATGCGGCATGAAGTGGGACGGTGAGCCGATCGGCGACCTGCATGCCGAGGTGCCCATCCCGGGGTCGCAAAAACCGCGCAGGATCTACATCAATCTTCGACCGGAGTCGATCCGGGCCGAGCTGGATGCTTCCCTCAGGCGCCTCGGAACGGACTACGTCGACCTGTACCAGACACATTGGCAGGATTCGACGACCCCGATAGCGGAGACCATGGGTTGTCTCATGGACCTGCGTGCAGAGGGCAAGATCAGGGCGATAGGCGTATCGAACGCCAGCCCGGAGCAGATCGACGCCTACCGGGCACTGGGGCCGGTGCACGTCGACCAGGAACGGTACTCGATGCTCGATCGCGAACTGGAGACCGCAAACCTCGATTATTGCCGCAGGCACGGCATGGCATTCATGGCCTACTCGCCTTTGGCTCACGGCTTGCTGACCGGGAAGGTCGACGCCGGGCGCAAGTTTGCGGAAGGGGATTTCAGGCGTGACAGCGACCGCTTTACCCCGGAGAGCATTCAGCGAATAAGGGAGTTGCTGGATATCCTTGGCGACATCGCCGCGCAATCCGGCCTGACCGTGGCCCAGCTGGTCATTCGCTGGACCCTGCAGCAGCCCGGCTGCACGCACGCATTGTGCGGGGCGCGGAACGCGGAGCAAGCACGGGAGAATGCGATAGCAGGAGACGGCAC
>CAZSKQ010000068.1:0-18918 GCA_964607425.1 uncultured Woeseiaceae bacterium | reverse complement strand
CTACACCTGCCACTTCCCGCGTGCCGAGTGGGTTCTTCCAGGCCGACACGGCTGAGCGGCGTACTGGATTGCGCCCACGGCCCGCGGGGCTTAAGCCAACGATCGGGCCTTATGCGATCGGCACCCCGATCTAGCGGGCCGCACGCGTCGCGCCGGAAGCCGGTGCGAGCGCAAGATGTACGCGCCCGCGCTGGTAGAGCCGGCGTTCGTTGAGCTGCACGACGAGTGCCTCGATCGCGGTGGTCACACTCTTCGTGGGCCCCTGGCGGTAGCCCACGATCCGGTTGACGCCCTGGCGAATCTCGTAGCGGTGCCAGGACGAGCCCGTGGCTCCGGAAGGGGTGGGCGTCGCCAGCACGGACACCAGCAGGTAGGGGTCCGCCAACGGCGCTGCACCGGTGGCCGGGCGCCTTCTCACGGCCCCACCGGGTAGCTGTCGGCCTCAGGGCGTGCGGGAAACCCCTGAAGCCGGCAGGTCACCAGCGTTGGCCGCCGAAGCCGCCGCCGCGGTTGCCCCCCGGCTTCCTGTTCTGCGGCTTGGCCTCGTTGACCTTCATCGGGCGGCCGTCGTAATCGGCACCGTTGAGGCCTGCGATCGCGGCGTTCGCCTCCGAATCGCGACTCATTTCGACGAACGCGAAGCCTTTGCTCTGGCCGGTATCGCGATCGGTGATGAGTTTTGCGGAATCGACGGTGCCGTGCTCGGCGAACTTGTCGATAAGCGCCTGTTCGGTAGCGGAATAGGGCAGATTGCCCACGTAAAGCCTACGTCCCATAAATCCTCCTGTGAGTGACCGCGAAAGAGGATATGGGCGATAAGCCCCTAGGCTCGATTGACGGTGGCCTTCATCATAACCGAGATCGGCGCGCGATGCTTGCCGGCGTCCTCCGCAAGAGAGGCACCGCCAAAACGGCCACCGCCCCGTTGCGGGGCGATCATCAAAGCCGGGCGAGGATCGCGGTGACAAAACGTACCCCGGCCCGTCCTTCCGGAGCGGGCCGAGGCGGTGGTGGGTGCGCGCCGATCCGGCCGGACGGGCGCGCCGCGTTCCTAGCGCTGGAAACGTTCCGTATTGTTTACGCTCAGCGTCTGCAAGCCACCGGTGGCCGCCAGCGCGTTCTGCACGGTCACCACGCCCTTGGCGTCGATGCCGAAGTGAAAGCCGCCTGTTGCGGCGAGTTCGAGGGCGTAGAACTGCAGCCCACGTACCAGCGTGATGCGGCGCTTCCCTTTATGGTTGGGCGTACCGCCCTCGACGATCCGCCACTCGCCGGGGAAGACTCCCGGATCGACCACGATCTGTATGGTATTCAGTCTCAGCGTTGCCCCACGGGCCGACGCTGCGTCCGGGTTGCGCGGTACGATACTGCCGTCCTCGGCAATGTCGAAGAGCACTTCGGTCCCGGCAAAGCTGAGCGTGTGAGCGAGCGTAACGGGATCGGGCTTGCCGAGCGTGACCACGCCGATTCCCTTTTGGGATTTGCCGTAATCCAGCGTCCACTCGCCGGTGTAGCCGTTGGGATCGATCTTGATCTCCTGTGCCAGCGCGGAGCCGGTGCATGCGAAAGCGAGCAGGGTGGTGCTGATCAGGATATTGGCGAGCTGTTTCATGTTTGCAATCCTCACAACCGCGTTTCGATATTGGGGCCGTCTTCGTTCATCGAGCTTTTTACTGCCCGATTCGGATCGGGCGGATGGGAATCGGCCGCTCCGGAGCGCGCGGCGCGTATCCGGTCACTTTCCGAGCCCATGTAGTCCAGCAGAGCGTCTATTTCGATATCGCTCAGATGGAAGTTCGGCATGATGATGTTGTCGTATTCCGCGTACAGCGCGAGCGCGATCGGGTCTTCGTCTTCCAGCAACTGTTTCGGGTTCTTTATCCACCGAACGAGCCAGTCGCGGCTGCGCCGCTCCGCGACTCCCAGGAGATCCGGCCCCAGGGACTCGCCGGTATCGATCGCGCCGCCGCCGGCGACGGTACGCGTGACGTTGCCGATCGTATGGCAGGCGGCACAGCGCGTGCGAAACAGTGTTTCACCCATATCCGGCGCCTGCAGCTTGGGCGCGCCGGCGTAATCCGCGAATTGCGGATCCGACGTCCGCCAGTTCGACAGCCACGATCCGATCTGGGCCGCGAGGATGTGGGGGCTGCTCGTCCCCATGCGTTTCATCCACTGGCCGGTTCGCTGGTTGCCGATCAGGACCGATCCGCTGTGATCGTTCAGATCGACCTGGATGCCGTCGGCGAGGAAGCCGAGTTTCTTGCGGAGCAGCATGATGTCATCGGGATCGCCGGTCAGGAACGTCCAACCGGGCCCGACACCGAACTTCTCAGCGTGAGCCTTGAGCTTCTCGGGCGTGTCGTTCTCCGGGTCGATGCTGATCGAGTACATGAAAATATCTTTTCCGACCCGGTCCCCGAGCAGCTTCTGTACGTTCGCCAGCCGTGCCGTTATCAGGGAACACATGTTGGGACAGTTCGTGTAGACCAGGTTGATCGTCACGACCTTGTCCTTGATGAGGTCGTCGAAGAAGTGCACCTTTTCGCCGTCCTGCGTGACCAGCGGCACGTTGGGAAAGTAATCGGCTCCCCAACGGCCGCTGCCTTGCCGTGCGGAAGGCTCCAGCTCGATGCTTTCATCCATGGGAACCATGTCGTGATGGCCGGCATGATCATGTGCCGCATGAGAGTGCGCGGCGTGATCATGATCGTGCTGCGCGGCGGGCGAGGGCGAGCCGTGATCATGATCGTGCCGCGCGGCGTGCGAGTGCGAGCCGTGATCATGGTCTTGCTGCGCGGCATGGTCATGCGCCGCATGATCCTCGCCTGCCGCGGCCGGATACGCGATCCCTGTCAACAGGAACAGCAGTAGTGCGGTTCCGGTCCAGGACCTCGATCCGGCCCGGCCTTCGAGACGGCCGGCAATGCGTCCGATCGGTTCCATTCGATTCTCCCGTGCCTTCCGCGGCCCGCTACGGTTCCAGGTGGCCGAAATCGGGATCGTCGGCTGCATCCTGGGCCGCGTCCAGATCACCGCTGTGATAGGTCGGCAGTGCGTAGGTCGGCACATAGCCCACTCCGTCCCATGCGGGCATCGGTGTCGGCATGATGTCCACCTGGCCCGGGCTTTCGGAATCCCACCGCAGCAGCATCGCGTGATCCTCGTGCTGCGTGTTATGGCAGTGCTCCATGAACGAGCCCAGGAACTCCCGGAACCGGAACGCGATGTCGACGCTGGAGGTGGAATCGTCCATGCGGCCGATGCGGAACACGTCCTTGCGCGCCCAGCGTTCCCATTCGGGCGGATTGACGCCGCCGCGCTTGATGATCTGGCCTTCCTCGAAATGGATGTGGATCGGGTGGCTCCAGCCGCCATGCCCTTCCAGGTGCCAGATCTCGACACGGTTGTTCGCGACCGCCGCCGACAGCCGTCGGGGATCCATATTGAAGCCGGCCCCCCCATCGGTCTTGATCGTCCAGGGCGACAGGTCGGTACCCGAGGAACGCGCGAAATCGAAAGTGCGATGGACTGCGTTATCGAGCTCCGCCTGGGTAAAGGTCGGCAGCGGAACCATCTTCTTGCCCGGCTGGCCATTCGGCAGTTCGGCCACGTACTCGGCGGGATCCATGCTGAGGTCCACTCCGTTGTAGGGCTGTACGACGAACTGCAGGAACCGGGCAACGGCGGGATCGGTGTCGTACTCCACGCCGCCGTCGGTCCGTGGTACATCGGCATTCTCCGGAGCCGCGCTCTCCCGCTCGTGGTATACGCCGTTAAGCACCTCTTCGATCGGGATCTCTTCCTTCGGCCGGCGCCCGTCATCATGCTCCAGCAGGTTGACCATGTAGAGCTTGGTACCGGGTGCGAACTGCGAAAAGTCGATGATGATGTCGTAACGCTCCGCGATCGCCTGCGTGGGCAGGATGCCCTTGCGGTTGGTGAGCCCGCCCATCGACGAATTACCGTCGAAGTAGACCGCGTGTTCCATGATGTTGCCGTCGTTGGCGATCAGGTAGAACGGCACGAGGTTGTAGGAAACGGAATCGTCTGTGCTTTCGATCTCGCCGCCGTCACCTTGCACTTCCTCCACCAGGGCGAAGCGGAAGTAGCGCGACACGGAGCCGTTCAGGATCCGGAAGCGGTAGCGGCGTGCACGCACGTTGAAGTAGGGCTTCCAGAGCCAGTTCGTCAGCATCTGGTCGCCAATGAAGCCGTCCAAGTTGAAGATGTTGAAGAATAGCTGCCCGTCTTCGTCCCAGGCCTTGTCCGCAATGAGCAGGTTGACGTCGTAGTCGCGGTTGCCCCAGTCGAGGGCTGTACCGCTGGGGAACCGAAGGTTGACGCCGTCGTCGATGGCCTCGTTCCCGCGATCGAGCGAACTGTAGTAGTTCATCATCGCGGCGTTGCCCTTGTAGACGTTCTGCGCAGTGAAATCGAGCATGTGATCGTGGAACCAGTGCGTGCTCATCGTTTCGCGGTAATCGCCGCGCAGGTTGGTGATCCCGCCGTTGCCGTCGGGTGCGCCCGCTCGCGAGTCGCTAGCGTCCGTATTGATGCTGTCGTGTCCCGCGATGACCATCGGCCAGCGGTAGTCATAGAACTGGCCCGGAAAGAAGAACGCCTGGGTGTAGCCGTCGCTCTCTGCCGGGTTGTGTCCGTTGTGTTCGTGGGTCGAAAGCGTATGCAGCCCGAACCCGTAGTTTTCGGAAGGATCGATCGGCAGCGCGTTGTAATGGCGCATGAGCACGGGCTCTCCGTACCTCGCCATCAACAGCTTCGGCGGAAACGTGCCGTCGAATGTCCAGACCGCGTTCGGGTCCTGCACCGGGAAGCCCGGATGGAACTTGACCGGTATGTTGGCCGTGGTGCCTTCGAAACCCTGCGTGCCCACGGTGTTGTGGTAGAGGCCTCCTTGTCCGAATTCACCGACGGAGTAGCCGTGGAGCTGCAGCTGGTCGCGGACGCCGCCGTTAATACGCGCGCCTGCCTGCGCCGTTGTGAAATAGACCTCCGGAAAGAACTCCTGCCAGCGCTGGTGCGCCCAGCCTTCGCCCGGCGGACGGCCCTCCGCGGGCGGCGTGAGGAGCTGCCGGCCGAGGAATGCCTCGATCTGCGTCTCCCAGGGATTCAGGTCGGTGCCGCCGTTGTCCGGATCGTTTGCGAGCCGCGTCGGGAACGGAGCGGGCAGGGCCTGTGTCGGTGTGACGTACTTGGAGAGGAATGCGTCGATCGCCGAGCCGCCCGGACCGCTGGACGCGTTCGGCGGAGTTGGGAAATCGCCGAGATCGACGACGTTCTGGGAATCGCCGAGCGGCACCGGCCCGAACTCTTCGAAGCGCAGCATCTGCTGGGAAAACGGCTGGGCGCCGAACAGGGGACTCGGCAGTCCTCCGGTCGGCCAGTCGTTGTCAGCAAGATTGTCGTCGTTGATGTCTTCCCCGGCGACTTCTTCGGTCTGGTCGGCCGTCGCGTCCTCCGCCGCGAACTGCATCGACGTTTCCGGGTTCTGCGTGTTGATCTGGTTGTTCGACAGCGCATTGCCGACCGCCGCCATTTCCGCATTGACCTGGGACTCGGGCAGCGTCGCGCTGACGGATCCCTGCTGGGCCATTGCCGTGGAAACGATGAACATCGATACCGCAAGCGCCGGAGCTGCCCGCCAGCCGGAAAAGCCCGGCCGCTGGATCATGCTCGGTACGATCTGCGCCGCGCGCAGGAGGAACTGCTTTAGAACGCCGATGACTATCATGACTGCCACGTCTCCCCTGAATTGCTCGCGCCGACCTTAGACCCGTAATTCGAAGGTCAACAGGCTTTTTGTCGGGGGTTGATTTGCGGTTTCGTTGTTGCTAACGGCACCTGCAAGGGATTGATTCGCGCATGCAGAGCGGAGCTGCTATGCCACGTGGCATTCGCTGCAGAGGTAGCAGTGCTGCTTACTTGCGGGACAGGGTCTTGATGACCCACTCGCGCTCGGTAGGCGAGTAGTACGGGACCTCGAGAGTCCCGGATCCGGAACCGTCGGCGTTTTCCTTGATCACCAGGTACACGCCGTTCGGCAGCTCGCGATGCTGCTTGAGCTGCCTGGGCCGGCCGGTATTGCCGCCGCCGCCAGGTGCCTGCATGCGGTCTATTTCAGCTTCGAGTTGTCGCACGGTTTTGCTGGTCTGGACGCACCAGTAGGCGAGCGCCACCGCCTGGTCGGTCGCCTGGACCCGCCCGAGAACTTTCCCGTGCCCCATTGTGAGGTCGCCGTTCTCGATGAATTTCCTGACGGCACCGGGCAGCGAAAGCAGCTTGAGGTGATGCGCGACCGACGACTGCGACATTCCAAGCATCGTGCCGATGTCGGCTTGCGTGATGCCGAACTCCTCGACCAGCCGCCGTATGCACAAGGCCCTTTCGATCGGATTCAAATCGCAGCGCTGGAGGTTCTCGACCAGTGCGACGGACATGGCTTCGCTGTCGGAGCACCGCCTTACGATGCAGGGCACCTTGGCGAGACCGAGCTTCCGCGCCGCGGTAAGCCGCCGTTCGCCGGCAATCACGTCAAAGGCACCGTCGTCCCGCGGCCGTACCACGATAGGTTCGATGATGCCAAGCCGGGAGATTGATCGGGCGAGTTGCTCGATGGCCTGACCGAAATTGTTGTTGCTTCTGGTCCGAAACGGGCCGACCCGCAACAGCTCCGTGGAGATCTGCCTGGGCTCGCTGAATACCTTCGCCGTAGGAGCGCGCGGTTCGGCGATGCGTGTCGCCACGGCTCTCTTCATTTGACTACGCCTTCCATAGAAGCGCGCCCCTGATATTTTCTTATTTTAATCGGCTTTTTCGACCATACCTCGAAGCCGTTGAGGCAGTATTGAAGCAGCCTTGCGCGGGTGTCAAGGGACCCGCCCTCTCGGCTCAAGGCTGTTGCGAGCAGTAGCTGTCCTGATACCAGGCCCATAATATCCCATATATGTAATTTTAATAGCATTATTAGCATGGATTGACCCTCCTGCAGGCCCGACACCGGATTGCGTCGCCCGTGCAAATCTGGTCTGCTTGGCGCCACCAAGATCCCGCGGCACATGACTTGCCGCGATTCGCGAGAGACCCGATTGAACCCTCCTGACGAAAAAATCATCGACAAGGGCGAGTACCTGACGACGCTGGCGCGCGGCCTGTCGGTGCTTCGCTCCTTCACCAAGGAGCGCCCCGAGATGACCTTGAGCGAAGTGGCTGCCGTGACCAAACTCAGTCCGGCGGTGGCCAGGCGCTGCCTCAATACACTGGTTCACCTCGGTTACGTCGGTAAGAAGGGCAAGCTGTTCCTGCTGACGCCCGAGGTGATGGGTTTTGCCTCCGCCTTCCTCGAATCCATGAATCTCGAGGCGGTGGTCAGGCCGTACCTGCAGGAGGTGCGGGACAGCACCGGCGACAGTTCCTCGCTCGCGGTGCTCTCGCATTCCGACATCCTGTACCTCGTTCATGTATCGACCAACCGCATGGTTCGGCTGGTTGCGGGCTTCGGCACCCGCTTTCCGGCGTACCCCACGTCGTTGGGCCGCGTGCTGCTGGCGCACCAGGAAGAGCAGTACGTCGACAAGTACCTTGCGGAAGTGAAGATGGACAAGCACACCGACAAAACCGTGACCTCGCCGTCCAGGCTCCGCCGGATACTGAACCGCTGCAAACGGGACGGATACGCCTCGATCCAGGACGAGTTGGACTATGGCATCGTGTCCGTTGCCGTTCCCGTGTTCGGCGCCGACGGCAGCATCCTGGCGGCGATCAATTGCTCGACCGCGACAACACGCGTCAACCAGGCGGAGATGGTCGAGACACGGCTGCCGCCGTTGCGCGCTGCCGCCAACAACATTGAAATGGAACTCAGGCGTTACCCCATACTCGTGCACTCGATCAAGAGCGCCAGTTCCTGACGCAATTTTCGCCGTTCGCCTTCTTATTGCCGTCAACGCCCCGGCAGAAATCCACGACCTGCCGGTTGTAGGCTTCCGCTTCGGTGAGATTGCCGAGGTGGCCGCTGTGCCGAAGCACGACCTCGTGCGCGCGCGGCAGCGATTCGACCAACCTTTGCGCGTGCGAGCGGCGCGCGGCCGTATCCGCCGCACCGGTAAGGACCAGGCAGTGCGTGTCCAGCGTCGCGAGACTTTCAAGCACGTCGTGCGGGAAGGTATAGCGAGCGGGTGAATAGTCGAGCAGGTCCTTGCCCTCGTAGCCGGCTATGATTTCCTCCACTCGCCGTCTCGCGTCAGCGTGTTCATCCGCAAGCGCCATCATGGGGTGCGCCAGCCAGCGCCGGCGGACCTCGTCAATGCTGCCGGCGCGGGCAAGCTTCGCGTATTGCTCGAGCGGGATGCGCTCGGGATCGGGCTCATCGAGCGCGAAGCCGTCGATCACCGGCGCCTGCAGGATCAGCGAACGAACCCGCTCGCGCCGGGTGACGGCAAAGCGCAACGCGATGCGGGCGCCCTGCGACATGCCGAGCAAATGGACACTCCCAATGTCGAGTGCATCCAGGATGCGCTCGATGTCGTCCGGTTCGCGGCCGAGGTCGGGAGGCGCCTGCGACCGGCCGAAGCCGCGGCGGTCGAAAGCAATAACGCGCAAGCACTGCTGGATACAGGCGATCTGTGGCTCGAAGATGCGATGGTCCAGCGGCCATCCGTGCAGCAGCAGGATGGGCGCGCCGCGGCCCGTCGGTTTTAGGTGCAGGCTGCCGCCGTCGACGTCGATCCGCATCGCCGCAGGCTCAGTCGGCCCGGTCGACGGTCGTCCTGGCGTCCAGCCACAGGTCATCGGCGATGGGTGCTTCCATTTCCTCGAGGAGGTGGCCCACGAGCCCGGCGCAGCGCGCCGTGAGCACGATGCCGCGCATCATGGGAGCCGGTATTTCCGCCTCACCAAGTACGGCGGCGATGGCGGCGCTGACGTTCATCACCAGCGGTTTCCCCGTTTCCTTGCGCACGCCATCCGCGAGTATCGCCAGCGCGTCGATAAAGCTGCCGTCGGCCCCGGCCTCCCGCGCGATTTCGAGTAGCCGCGGCACGCGCGGGTCCAGGTCGCGATGCACCGGGTGGCCGAAACCCGGCACCGGTTGGCCGCTGCGGCCGTATCCGGCCACTTCCGCGCGCGCTTTCAGCGCACGTTCCGCGGCCGGAGTCGCAACGATGCGTTCCAGCAGGGCGCCGCATGCGGCCGCGGTGCCGGCATAGCGGTCGCCAACGCCGAGCAGGCCGGCCGCAACCGCGCCCTGGAAAGATTCCGGGGCGCCGGCATGCGTGAGCCGAGTGACAACGGCCGAAGGAACGAGACCGTGTTCCATGATGGTGACGAGCACGGCATCGACAATGCGGTTTTGCCGCTCCGTCGGTTCGCGGCCGAGCGCCTGCAGGATCATGAACCCGGCGAATGAGTAGCGGCCCATGATCTCGTCGACCAGGCTCCGCCCCCGGACCAGGATCCGCTCCGCGTCGAATTCGCAGATTTTCGTGGTGTTGCGCATGCTCTTCAGGTCGCTCATCGGGGCACCAGAAATTTCGATACACGAAGTTGATTTCGATAAGCGAAAATAATAGCATGCGAAGCAAGGCTCTTGCAGAGGCCACGGGGGTGAAGATGAACGTATCGATCACGATCATCCTGCTGTCGATATCGACGCTGTTCGCCGCTACAGGGGTCCTGGCACAAACACAGGGCCTGGAAGAAATCGTTGTCACGGCACGTAAGCGGGCGGAAACCCTCGAGGAAAGCCCGGTCTCGGTGCGCGCATTCACCGAGGCCGAAATCGTTTCCGCTGGCATCCACACGCCGCACGATTTCGTGGGGCTGACGCCGAACGTCACGCTCGTGCAAACCCAGAACGCGGGGAACTCGTTCATCAACGTCCGTGGCATATCCCAGGCGCGCAACAGCGAAATGTCGGTGGCGGTGCTGGTCGACGGTGTCCTTATGACCAACCCGGCGCAGTTCAACCAGCAGTTGTTCGATATCGAGCAGATCGAGGTGCTGAGGGGTCCGCAAGGCGCGCTCTACGGGCGCAACGCGATCGGCGGCGCGATCACCATCGTTACGAAGCAACCCAGTGACGAGGTCGCCGGCAAGTTCGAGCTGGGTGCGGATTCCGGGCCCGGCTACATCGCACGAGGCACGATCGGTGGGCCGGTGGGCGGCTCGGACACGCTGAAGTACCGCCTTTCCGGCTCCTACGTCGACACTGACGGCTACATCGACAACGTGTTTCTCGGCGAGGAAGCGGATCCCTACAGGGATGTCTCCGGCAGGTTGAAGCTGCTGTGGACGCCGAGCGAGGCATTCTCCGCCGACGTCCGGTTCAGCGCATCGGCCCTCGATACCCAGGCGCTCTACTTCAATATCGCGGCGGAGGTCGACGACACGAGCCTGCCCGTGCGGGTCAATAACCCCGGCGTCAATACGCGCGACATGATGACGTTCAGCCTGAAGCTCGAATGGCTCGGGGATTACGGATCGTTCACGTCCATTACGGCCTATGACGACCTGGAAGAGCTGCTGACCGGTGACCAGTTCAGTTTCCTGCCTCGTGAAGAGTCATTCCTGAATGTCGAGACGACCGGGTTCGGAGACTTCATTCGTTTTTTGACCGGCGAGACCGTGGTTGACCTGAGCCAGACCCAGTTTCTCGACACCGACTCCTGGAGCCAGGAATTCCGTTTCGCCTCCCCGACAGGGCAGCCGTTGCGCTGGATAGTCGGGGCCTATGGCATCTCGACCGACCGCTACATCTCGACCGGCAATCAGATCGATCTCGGTAACGGTGTCTTTCCGGTGTTCCGCGACCCGAGGCCCTCCGTGTTCACGAATGGACTGACGGACCCGAGCCCGCAGCTCGGGCTGTTGGAGGACGCCCAGGACAACTTCGCATGGGCGGTGTTCGGCGAGGCAGCGTATGACCTGAGCGATTCGTTCGAGGTGGCGCTCTCGCTGCGTTATGACGAGGATACCCGCGAAAACACGACCCTGACGGAACCGCCGCACGGCAACTTCACCGGTATCCAGATCGTACCCGGGACCGTGCGCGAGGAGACCTGGAGCGACCTGCAGCCGAAGGTGACGCTGCGCTACCGGCCGAGCGAAAACGCCACGTTCTATGGTGGCTACAGCCGCGGTTTCCGCAGTGGCGGCTTCAACCAGACAGGCGTCGGCGCTGCCGTACCCGAGCCCGGCATCGAGGACCTCTTTGACGAGCAGACGGCGGATACCTACGAGGTTGGACTGAAGTCGACATTAGCGGGCGGGCGGATCTTCACGTCGTTCAGCGCCTACTACACCGATTTTGAAGGCGCGTATTTTTTCTTCTTCGACCCGGGCACCAGCACCCAGAACCTCGGCAGCATTCCCGAGGTCGAGTACCTGGGCTTTGAGCTCGAAGGAAAGGCGCAGCTCACCCGGTACCTGAGCGGTTACTTCGGCATCGGTTACACCGACAGCGAGATCAAGCAAGCGGCCGATCCCGCGGATATCGGTAACGAAGCACCCCTGGTGACCGAGTACACGGTAAACCTGGGCGGCATATTCCGTTACCCGCTAACAGCCATCGGGGGGAGCGCGGACGGCGTGATCCGGCTCGACTATCGAAGGCTCGGTGACACCTGGTGGGATCCGGGCAATATCTCGGTACGCAGCCCGGTGAACGTGGTCGATGTTCGCATCGGCGTGGATGTCGCCGATGACTGGTCGCTCACGTTGTGGTCGGAGAACGCGCTCGACGAGGAATACAACGCCGAATTCTCGCCAGGGCCGGCGCCGGGCGCACATTTTCTTTTCAAGGCGCTGCCGCGGCGCTACGGACTCAGCTTTATCAAACACTTTGGATCGTGAACGAAACGATCCGGGGAGGACACCGGTGAACGCGAGACCAACTACTTCCGGCCGGCTGCACCATAACGCGCATGTCACGACCGACATGGAAGCGGTGCGAAAATTCTACGAGGAGATCATCGGGTTCCCGCTGGTTGCCACCTGGTGCGAGAAGACGGAACTGTTTGGCAGGGAACGCACGTACATGCACTGCTTTTTCGAGGTCGGCGGCGGTGAGTGCCTGGCATTCTTCCAGTTTCAGGACCCGGAGGACCAGGCGGAGTTCGGGCCGGAGCTCGAACTGTCCCCGTTCCGGCACCTCGCGATGAAGGTCGACCAGGAGGCGCAGGACGGCATCCGCGACCGGCTGGCCGCCGCTGGCTACGAAGCGCCGGATACGTACATCCTGAATCACGGCTATTGCTATTCGCTGTACGTCATGGATCCCGCCAAACTGCTCATCGAGTTCACCGTGGACCACGAGAACGTCGAGCAGATCAACGAGGAGCAGCGGCGCAAGGCGCATGGTGAGCTGCAGCGCTGGCTCGCAGGCGATCACTCGCCCAACAACGAGGCCTACCACCGCTGATGGCAGCAACGATCTGTGTCGTCTACCACAGTGGATACGGGCACACCGCGAAGCAGGCCGCGGCGGTCATCGAGGGCGTGCGGGGCGTGGAGGGCACCGAGTGCCTTGACGTCCCGGTCGAGCGGCTGAACGACGCCGACGGCGAGACCTGGGGACGACTGGATGCCGCGGACGCAATGATTTTCGGCTGCCCCACGTACATGGGATCGCCGTCGGCGGGCATCAAGCGGTTCATGGAAATGACGTCGTCACGCTGGCTGGAGCAGCGCTGGGCCGACAAGGTTGCCGGCGGCTTCACCAATTCCGGCTCGCACAACGGCGACAAGCAGAACACGCTGGTTGGTCTCGCAACCTTTGCCGCGCAACACGGCATGGTGTGGATCAACCTCAACATCCTGCCCGGCAACAACACGTCATCGGGCACGGTAGACGACCTCAATCGAATGGGTTCCTGCCTCGGCGCCATGGCGCAGTCGAATATCGACCAGGGGCCGGAAGTGGTGCCGCCTGCCTGTGACCTGGAAACCGCCCGCCACCTCGGCCGGCGGGTCGCCGTGTGCACGAAGCGCTGGACCGGAAAGTGAGCATGACCGCTCCATGATCTATGACGAGGCCGTCGAAACCCGTTCGCTCGACGAGCAATTCGAGATCGACCGGAAGAGCTACCGCGCGCAGATCGAATACCTGTTCGCCAACTCGCCGTTCTATCGGAAGAAGCTGCGGGAGGCCGGCTTCGACACCGCGCACGACGTCGGCGAGCTCGACGACATTACCAGGCTGCCGTTTACCGCGAAGGACGAGCTCCGGCAGACCCAGGCCGCCGTGCCGCCCTTCGGCGATCACCTGGCCTGCGACCCCGGGATGCTGCAGCGCGTCTACAGCACCAGCGGCACCACCGGCGTGCCTTGCTACATCGGCCTGACCCGCAACGATCTCGATATCTACGCGACGAACGTGGCGCGCGGTTACACCGCCGCCGGCTTTGTCCCCGGACAGCGGATCGCGGTGGGATTCAATGCCGGTCCCTTTGTCGCCGGTGCCGTGTACTACGGCTTCGACAAGATTGGCTGCACGGTTATCCCCGTGGGCACCGGCAATACGGAGCGGCTGGTCGGGACCATCCGGCAGCTCGGTGCGTCCGGCGTCAGTTGCACGCCTTCCTACGGCCTTTACCTCATCGACTGGTGCCGGCAGCACGGAATCGACACCCGTGCGCTGGGGCTCAGGAACATGATCACGGCGGGTGAGCCCGGCGGCGGCGATCCGCTGATCCGGGGCCGCATCGAGGAGGCGTTCGGCTGCAACGTGCGAGAGTCCATGGGCATCGGCGACATCTCGTTATCGGCCTGGGCCGAGGACGACGACGGCAACGGTATGCACTTCATGGCGCGCGGTTCCGTGCACGTCGAGTTGATCGATCCGGAAAGCGGCGCACCGCGGGCCTGGGAGCATGGAGCAGAAGGCGAGCTCGTGTACACGGCGCTCGCGCGCGAGGCGATGCCGCTCTTGCGCTTCCGGAGTCGCGATCACGTCGTCGTCAACATGCAGCCGAATCCGCAGGGCCGTACCGGCCCGCGCATCCGCTGTATCGGGCGCACCGACGATATGCTGATCGTGCGCGGCGTCAACTTGTTTCCGTCTGCGCTGCGCAGCATATTGAAGGAATTCATGCCGTACGTATCGGGCATGCTGCAGGTGCGGCCGACAGCGGTCGGAGTGCTGCAAACGCCGCCGCTGCCCGTGCGCGTGGAGCTCGGCAGCGGCTGCACGATGCCGCCGGAAGGCTTGCGGCAACGAATCGCCGACGAAATACGCGCGCGCCTCTTGGTCACGACCGACATCAGGCTCGTGCCCTACGGTACGTTGCCGCGCGAGACTTACAAATCGAAGCTGGTCGACTATTCGGACGCCGGCAGGGATCGCTGATGCTGCAGGAGCGCGCATTGCGCGCGATGCTACTGTCTGCAGATTTCCTGAAGCCGGCCGCTAGAGTATCGCGCGCAATGCGCGCTCCTACCTGCCCCAGAGGTGGTGGGTGGCGATTTCGGCGCCTTTCGACAGCGCCGCGAGCTTGGCCCAGGCGACGGCCGGGTCGATGCCCTGCATCCCCACGTGAATGCTGAAGCCGCAGTCGACCCCCGCCATCACGCGCTCGCGGCCGACGAGGGCCGCGTAGCGCTCGATTCGTTGAGCAATGAGATCCGGGTGCTCGATGTAGTTCGACTGAGGCTCGATCATCCCCGGACATATGATCTTGTCGTCGGGCATCCTGATCTTCTTGAACAGGGTCCACTCGTGGGCGTGCCGAGGATTGGCCGCCTCGAACAGCACCGTCCGCGGCTTGGCGGCCCACACGAGGTCTATGATCTCCGACAGGGCCACGTCGCAGTGATGCGGGCCCGGGTAGTTGCCCCAGCACAGATGCATGCGCAACTGCCCCTCCGGTATGTTGCGCACGCCGTGATTGAGGGCCTCGATGTTCAGCGCAATGCGTTTCCGGAACTCAGCAAGCCCCATATCGGCGTATGCCGAATGACGTCCCATAGCAAGATCCGGGCAATCGAGTTGCACGGTGGCGCCGGCAGCCGCGATCGCTTCGTATTCGGGCCGCATGGCTTCGGCAATGGCGAACACGTAGTCCTCGTCGCTGCGATAGTGCTCGTTGGCAAAAAACAGCGATACGATACCGGGAGATGCGGCGCTGGAGAAAGTCCCGGTTGCATTCCATTCCTTCGCCGCGAGTTCAAGGTTGCGCATGTCCCTGACGGCCGCGTCCGCATCCTTGACGCTGATCGGACCATTGCAGGCAGGCGCCGCGCGATTACGGCGGCCGGGATTGTTGGCGACGATCTCGGTGCTTCTCGGGAACTCCGCGAGGTCCGCGAAATAGTAGTTCTGGATCGTCTCGCCGCCGAAGCCCCGCAAACGATCCTTGACGTAGGTCGCGTAGCTGGGTTTCGACATTTCCCCGTCGTTGACGATGCTGATGCCGGCGGCGAGTTGCTTCTCGACCGCTTCATAGACCGCCTGGGCTATTCGTTCGTCGAGAGCGGCGCGGTCGACGGGGATGCCGTCGCCCATCGCCCACATCATCTGTATAAGGTCGGCCGGGCGCGGCAGGCTGCCCGTATGCGTGGTCAGTATTCGATCGACTGTCGCTTGCATGGCTACCTCGCTGATTTTTGTTGTGCGGGGTTTCTCGGGGCCATCGGACGCGAACTTACAGGTTTTACCGGGCAAACGTCTACAGTTGCATGCTCTCCAGTTCCGCCCAGCGCTCCACGGCGGCTTCCAGTTCCGCCTGGCACGCGGCCAGCTCGTCGAGCACGGGTTGGATCTCGGCGAATGCGCGGGCGTAAAAGTCCGGCTCACCGATCCGTGCCTGCAGCAAGCCGATGCGCGCCTCAAGGCTCTCGATGCGATCCGGCAGCAGGTCCAGCTCCCGCTGCAGCTTGTAGCTGAGCTTCAGGGGTGCCGTCCGCGCCCGGGATTCCTGCGGCCGGCTGCCGACCGCCGCGCTTTCGGGGCTTTCCTTCACGGTCAGGGTGCCGCCGCGCCGCGCCCAATCGGAATAGCTGCCAATGTAACGGCGCACGCCGCCGTTCTCGAACACCAGCACCTGGGTGACGACGTTGTCCAGGAAAGCCCGGTCATGGCTGACGACGATCAGCGTGCCGCGATATTCGATCAACCGGTCTTCCAGCACTTCCAGCGTTTCCACGTCGAGATCGTTGGTCGGCTCATCGAGCACCAGCAGGTTGGTCGGTTGTGTGAAGAGGCGTGCGAGAATCACGCGATTGCATTCCCCGCCCGAGAGCGCGCCGATTTTCGTCATGGCACGCTTTGCGGAGAACAGGAAACCGCGCAGGTAACCGATCACGTGCCGTTCCTTGCCGTTGACCAGGATATAGTCGCGCCCGTCGCCGACGGTTTCGGCGACGCTCCTGCCCGGATCCAGCTCGCGCCGCAATTGATCGAAGTAGCCGATCTCCAGGTTCATGCCGTGCTTGACGGTTCCCGCATCGGGCTCGAGCTCGCCCAGCATGATGCGCAGCAGCGTGCTTTTGCCGACGCCATTGTTGCCTATCAATCCGATGCGGTCGCCGCGCATTACCTTGAGTGACAGCCCGTCTATGAGCTTTTCACCGCCGAAGCCGTGGTGCACGTTGTGCAGTTCAATGACCTTGCGGCCGGACGCGCCGGCCTCCTCGATATTGATGCGCGCCTTGTCTTCGGGCTTGAACCGCTCGCGTTCGGCCGCTTCCGCGCGCAGCGCCTGCAAGGCGCGTACACGGCCTTCGTTGCGCGTCCGGCGGGCCTTGATGCCCTGGCGAATCCAGGCTTCCTCCTCGTCGAGCTTTTTTCCGAACAGCTGGGCCTCACGCTCCTCGGCCTGCAGTGCTTCCTCCTTGCGCCGCAGGAAATTGTCGTAATCCCCGGGCCAGCTCGTAAGGCGCGAGCGGTCGAGCTCCACGATGCGCGTCGCGAGACCTCGCAGGAACGCGCGGTCGTGGGTGATGAACATGACGCTGCCGCGAAAGCCGCGTACGCGTTCCTCCAGCCAGCAGATGCTCTCGAGATCGAGATGGTTGGTCGGCTCGTCCAGCAGCAACAGCTCCGGATTGGACACCAGTGCACGCGCGAGCCCGACGCGCCGCTGCCAGCCGCCGGACAGCTCGCGCAGGCGTTTCCCGGCAGGCAGCTTGAGCTCGGAGAGGATGCGTTCGACCTGCATGTCCGGGTTCCATCCGCCCTCGGCCTCGATGCGCCGTTGCAGTTCCTCTAGCTCGCGCAGGCCGGTGCTGTCCAGCTCGGCCGCGGAGGAGCGGCGCTCGTACTCGTCGACCAGCGACCGCAAATGCGCAAGGCCTGCCGCCACGTATTCCTGCACGGTCAGGTCCAGCGCCGCCGGCAGCGCCTGCTCGAGCTGGCTGGTGCGCAAACCCTGCTTGCGGCGAATCTCGCCCGCGTCTGCCTGCTGCTCGCCCGTGATGATGCGGAGCAACGTCGATTTACCCGCGCCGTTGCGGCCGATCAGGCAAACGCGCTCGTTCGGCTCCAGCGTGAGCGACGCATGGCGCAACAGGGGGCGATCCCCGATATCGAGGGAAATGTCGTCGAGCACGAGGAGGGTCATGGGGGCGCGGATTATATCAACGACAGGCATTCGGCGCGGGTTGGGGGCATGCCCGCAGAGTCTCGCAAACGGCACCTACCAGATCTGGTAGGGTCGAGTCGCAAGCACCCGTTCGAGCCGCGCTACCCGCAGCTGCAGTTCCGCGATCTCAGCCCGTGGGCCGCGATTCGAAGACGGCCTTACAACCCAAGACGGCGGTCCTGCTCGGCCGTGGTCATCACCTCGACGCAGATTGGTTCGCCAGGCGCGAGTAACGTGATCCGCTGGATCGCCGCTGCTGCGGCCGTCGGGATGTCCGCAGCCTCGACCGTTAGGGTGGTTTCGAGCCGGCGAGCCCCGGGGAAGCCCTGGGCGGCCCCGCCGATTGCGGCGACGTCGCTCATCGTGTCCTCCGTCAAAGGCTGTGCTGTCCGGATCGCGATATCGACCGTGTACTGCATTCGCCGCTCCCTCGATCTGCGCACGCAGAATGATACAAAAAAGCTTGACAGGGGCGGGGTTTAATCGAACCTGCGGAAGCGGCGACCGTGGTAATGTTGTGCGCTGTGGGCATCGGCTGACCGGGGGCTGCGAACATTATAAAAACACTCAAAAATCGTGCTTGGCCTCATCGGTGGCGTATCACTGGTAGTGCAACCCTTCGTGATTGCTGAGCTGAGACTGAGCTACGAAACACGGGAGGCCGTTTTCTTGGGCTTTGGCATGACCTACCCAATAATCGCCTTTGCGCTACTGGGTCTTTGGCTGCTTGAGCGCCTGCGGCTGGCAGCTTCCTATCGCCCGATCCGAGGCAGAAGCGGAGCTGACCCGAAGCAGCGCCAGTGGATACAGCGCGCCAATGGTCAGAATTGGCCCGAGCGGACGCGGAATTTGGACGATCCCGGGCTGCCCCTATCCTAACCGCTCGCAAAATGAAACAGCGCGGCTATCAGCGCGGCGAGCATGGCAATTGCACGGATAATCGCATTAGCAATACTTTCGAGGAAGCCCGGCACGAGCAAAACCAGAAGCAGTAAGACTGCCCAAAAAAGGGACCATTCGATCTTTCGTTCTAATGCCTTAAAGCGATGATCGAAGTAACGGAGCAGCAGCTCAGTATCTCTACTCGTGGAAGGTTTTGCCGTCTCTTGCTGCGTAGGTTCGTCATCGCCAGCCATTGATGCGCCCCGCATCATTTTCGCTTCGTCGTCCGCCACCTTGTCGCGGAGTTCTGACATGATGCTTACACGATCTTGGCTTTTTAGGCGAGTTTCCGGCGGTGTTATAAATGCCGGTTTTTTTTGAAATTTCTGGTGGGCGGTAGTGGGATCGAACCACTGACCCCTGCCGTGTGAAAGCAGTGCTC
>CAZSKQ010000067.1:0-19116 GCA_964607425.1 uncultured Woeseiaceae bacterium | reverse complement strand
GGACCGCAGGGCCCGAAGGGCCCGGAGGGAGCCATTCCTCCAAAGGCCTCCCCCCCGGTCACGGTTCCGCCCGGCCACGGCCCCCAAGAGTTCGGCCGCCACGTTCGGGAGCCACTCCCCCAAATTTCGGGAGCCCTCCCCCAAACTTCGGAGCCACTTTTTGCCAGGAACACTGACATGACTTCACCCGGCGGCCCCACGCCCCCGATCGCCGAACTTCAGGCCGACATCGAGCACGGTGTCGCCGAGCTGGGGCAGGCGTTGCCGGACGGAGCGGCGGCGAAGATGGCGCGGCTGCTGCTGGAGCTCGCACGCTGGAATGCGCGGATGAACCTCACGGCAGTGCGGGACATCGGCGAGATGGTCGCGCGGCACGTGCTCGACAGCTTGGCGGTGCGGCCGTACGTCAAGGGAACGCGGGTGATCGATATCGGCACCGGGGCTGGATTTCCCGGGTTGCCGCTCGCGATCGCGGAGCCCGCGCGCTGGTTCGAGCTGCTCGACCGCAGCGGAAAAAAGATCGCATTCGTGCGCCATGCGATAGGCGAACTGGGGCTGGAGAACGCGTCAGCCGTACAGGGCGCGGCGGAAAGCTATGCACCCGCCGAACGCTTTGATACGGTTCTGTGTCGGGCGCTGGCCTCACTCGATCGGCTGGCGGAGCTGGCGGGGCATCTTCTCGTCGACGATGGCGTCTTGCTGGCGCTCAAGGGACAATACCCGACCGATGAACTTCGCGAACTGGCGGACCGGTCCGAGTCGTGGAAATACAGCGTCACAGCACTGGCGGTACCGGGCCTGGCACGGCATTCACGGCACCTGGTCATCCTGAAGAGAGACTCCTGAATACAATGTCCCGCGTCATCGCCGTCGCGAACCAGAAAGGCGGGGTCGGCAAGACCACCACCTGCGTCAATCTCGCGGCCTCCCTCGCCGCCACCCAGCGCCGCGTGCTGCTGATCGACATGGATCCACAGGGCAACGCAACCATGGGGGTCGGCATCGACAAGATGAGCCTGGAACGCTCGGCCTGTGACGTGCTGCTCGGCGACGAGACCGCGGCCGACACGATCGTGTCGGCTCCCGAAGGCGGGTTCGCCGTGCTGCCGGGCAACGACGACCTGACCGTCGCCGAGGTCAGCCTGCTCCGGGAGCTCGGGCGCGAAATGCGTTTGCGAAAGGCGCTGGCGCCGGTCCTCGGTCTGTACGATTTCATCCTTATCGATTGCCCGCCGTCGATCAACATGCTGACGGTGAACGCGCTCACCGCGGCGAACGGCGTCCTCATCCCGATGCAGTGCGAGTACTACGCACTCGAGGGCCTGAGTGCGCTGCTCGACACGATCGAGCAGGTTCGCACGTCGGTGAATCCGGAACTCGAGGTGTACGGGCTCCTGCGCACCATGGTCGATCCGCGCATCAATCTTTCGAACGAGGTGTCGGATCAGCTGGTGGAGCATTTCAACGACAAGGTGTTCCGCACCGTCGTACCGCGGAACGTCCGGCTGGCGGAAGCGCCGAGCTTCGGCCGCCCCGTGCTTTATCACGACCGGACTTCCCGGGGCGCGATGGCCTACCTCGCGCTCGCGGGCGAGGTGCTGCGCCGCGAGGACGAGCGCAACACGGCAGTTCTTTGAGCAGGCCGATGAGTTTGCCGACATGAGCGGAATCGACACGATTGAACGACAGGAAAGCGGCGACAGGACAATGAGTAAAAAGAAACGCCTGGGGCGCGGCCTCGACGCATTGTTGAGCAGGCCCGTCGCCGAAAGCGCGAAGGCACCGGCGGCCGCGGCGGAAACCGAAGGCGATACCTTGCGCAACCTTCCGGTCGACCTGCTGCAGCGCGGCCGCTACCAACCGCGCGTCGACATGCGCCAGGAATCGCTCGAGGACCTTGCGAACTCGATTCGCGCGCAGGGCGTGGTGCAGCCGATCGTCGCGCGTCCCGTGAGCGCAGGCGGCGGCACGACCCGCTACGAGATCATCGCCGGCGAGCGCCGCTGGCGGGCCGCGCAGATGGCCGGCCTGCAGGAAATTCCCGCCGTCATCCGCGACGTGCCCGACGAGGGCGCCATCGCGATGGCGCTGATCGAGAACATCCAGCGCGAAAACCTGAATCCGCTGGAGGAAGCGCGGGCGCTCGACCGGCTCATCCGCGAGTTCGACCTTACTCACCAGGCGGCGGCCGAGGCAGTCGGGCGTTCGCGCGCGGCGGTCAGCAACTTGCTCAGGCTCCTCGAGCTGTCGGACAAGGTGAAGGCGATGCTCGAATCGCGCCAGCTCGAGATGGGTCACGCGCGTGCGCTGCTCGCGGTTACCGACAAAGGACAACAGTACGAAGCCGCGCAACAGATCGCGCGGAAAAAGTTGTCCGTGCGGGAAGCCGAGGCTCTTGTGCGGCGCATGAGCGGGGGCCGGCCGCAAAAGCCGGCAACCGCCGACACGCCGGATGCCGACGTACGCCGCCTGGAACTCGAAATCGCCGACAAGCTCGGCGCCAAGGTGCGCATCGAGCACAAAGCCAAAGGTACGGGGCAGCTCGTCATCGCCTACAACAGCCTCGACGAACTGGACGGCATCCTGAAGCACATCCGCTAAGCGCGCAGCGCGCGCGGTGCTCCCTCGTTTGGCATGCCCAACCGCTGCGGGCGCGCCTGCGTTGGGTGGTATCGCGCGCGATGCGCGCTCCTACGGGGGTGGGGGGAGGCCGTCTATCCAGGTTTCGGCGACGTTGAGGGCTTCGTCGGCGATGACGAGGTTTGCGCGGTAACCGGGTGCGATCCGGCCAAGCTCGTTGGATAGTCCGAGAAATTCGGCCGGGTAGAGGCTCGCCATGCGCAGCGCCGTGACCTTGTCGACATGCAGCAGCCGGACCGCGTTTCTCACGGCGGTGGCCATGTCCATGTTGGAGCCCGCGAGCGTACCGTGTTCGTCCACGCAGATGCCGCCGCGGACGACGATGGTTTTGCCGAGGAGGTTGAACGAATCCGTCCCGGCGCCGACCGTCGGCATCGCGTCCGTCACCAGGATGACGCGATCGGCGCGCTTCGCGCGCAGCGCCAGGCGCAGCACGACGGGATCGACGTGATGGCCATCGACGATGATGCTGCACCAGCTCTCGCTGTCCTCGAGCGCGGCGCCGACCACCCCGGGTTCCCGCACGGTGAGCTGGGACATCGCATTGAAGAGGTGCGTGAAGCCGGTCAGGCCGTTGTCCAGTGCCGTCCGGACTTCCGGGTAGGAGGCGTTGCTGTGCCCCGCCGATACGATGACGCCGGCCCCGGACAATGCGCGGATCATCTCCGGCGTGGTTTTTTCCGGCGCCAGCGTGATGAGCGTTTTGCCTCCCGACGGGGTCGTCAGCAGCCGGAACGCCTCGCCGTCGAGATCGCGGATCTTGCTCGCATCGTGCACCCCCTTGCGCGTCTCGTTGAGAAACGGGCCCTCGATGTGCAGCCCGAGCACCCCGGGCACGCCCGCGGCCATGGCTTGCCGCGTTGCGGCGATCGCCTCGGCGACGACATCCAGGTCGTCGCTGACCAGCGTCGGCAGGAAGGCCGCCGTGCCGAAGCGGCGGTGCACGCGGCCGATTGCGGCGATCGATTCAACGCTCGGCTTGTCGTTGAACAGCACGCCGCCACCGCCGTTCACCTGCGTGTCGATGAAGCCGGGCAGCAGCAGCCGACCCTCGAGATCGACGATATCGTGCTGCCGCGGGCCAGCGCCGGCGGGCTGGACCGCCACGATCCGGCCGCCGCGCAGGATGACCGCAAGGCCTTCCTCGAAGCCGTCGTCCGTAAGCACGCGCCCGTTCACCAACGCCGTGGACATCACAGGGTTTCCGTGACTTTGCGCAGGTGCCGCGGCCGATCCGGATCGCGGCCGCGCGCCACGGCCAGCGCATTGGCCAGGCGGTAAAAGCTTTGTATCTGCAGCAGCGGCTGCAGCGCGGGATCGGCTTCGAGCGACGGCAGCTCGAGCGTGTCCGGCACGGGCACGCCGGCCGCCAGCACGTCGGCGCCGAGGGCGACCAGCTCCCGCAGCAAACCGGCGATCCCCTCCCGCGTCCCGTCCGCCTGCGCGAAGGCGAGCACCGGGAATCCGGGCCCCACCAGCGCCATGGGGCCATGGCGGAGCTCGGCCGCGCTGAAGGCTTCCGCGTGCAGCCCGCAGGTCTCCTTGAGCTTGAGCGCAGCCTCGAGAGCCGGTCCGAAGCCGAGCCCGCGGCCGACCACGTACAGGTGCTCCGCGTCACGGAGCCGCGCGAGCGCCGCACTCCAGTCCAGCTTCCATGCCGCGTGCAGCCGCTTCGGCAAATCATCGAGGGCCGCGAGCAGGTCGGCATCGTCGGACCAGCGTGCCGCGAGCTGCGCGATCGCGGCCAGCGATGCGATGAACGACTTGGTGGCCGCGACGCTTCGCTCCTCGCCGGCGCGCAATGGAATGACGTGATCGGAGAGCGCGGCCAGCGGCGAGTCTTCGGCATTGATCATCGACGCGACCAGCGCCCCGGACTGCCTCGCGGCCGCGACCGCCGCCAGCAGGTCGGGGCTTCGTCCCGATTGCGATATCGCGAGCAGCAGCGCATTGCGCAAGTGGCTGCCCGCGGCGTAGACGGAGCTGACCGACGGCGCCGCGGAGGACGTCAGCACGCCAAGCCGCGTCTCGAACAAATACTTGGCGAAGGTGGCGGCGTGACCGGAGCTGCCGCGCGCGACGGTGACGACGATCGCGCGCGGCCGCGCTTCGAGCTCGCGAGCGAGCGCGGTAATGGAACCTTCGGTGTCACCGAGCTGGCGCTCGACGGCATCCGCGGCCTCCGCCGCCTCCCGGAACATCCAGGTGGACTCAGTGGCCGGCGGTGTATCGGCCGCGCCCTGCTTCCGGTGCCTGGCATGCATGAGAAAAACGTCAGCCGGCGTCGCTCAATTCGGCGACGAAATCGTAGGTGTCTCCCCGGTAAAACGACTGCGAGAACTCGACGGCGCGACGGTCGGCAAGAAACCCCAGGCGTTCCACCAGCAGGCCGGCATCGCGCTCCTTCGCGCCCAGCTTGTCGGCCTGGTCCGCCGTCAGCAGCACGGCGCGCAGCCGCTGCAAAGCGCTGACCGGGCGGTTCCCGGTCTTCTCCAGCGCGGCGTACAGGGAAGTGTCGACGGCATCGATCGAGCCCAGGCAGGATGCGACGACCGTCGCGTACTCGATGGCCATGGGGGCATCGTCCGCGAAGCGGATGCGGTGAAAGCGAAACACGGGGGTGCCGGGACTCAGGCGCAGCGCGAGCGCCTCCTCCGGCGTCACGGTCCCCGCCGCCCGGTGCAGCCACACGCTGCGCGGCTTGCGCCCCCGCGCCCGCATGTCCTCCGAAAACGAGGTGAGCTTCGAGAAATTCTTCTCGACGCGCGGCCGGACGAAAGTGCCGGAGCCGTGCTGCCGGACCAGCAGGCCTTCCGCGACCAGGCCGTCGATGGCCTTGCGCACGGTAATGCGGGAGACACCGAACCGCTCCGCCAGGTCGCGCTCGGCGGGCAGGGCGTCGTCGGCGTCGAGCAGGCGTTTCTCGATAGCCTCGCGCAGCGCGCGCTGCAGCTGCTGGTACAGCGGCAGGGCGTTGTCGGTATCGAGGGGTGCGAGCAGTTCGGCTAAGGCGGTCAAGGCAGCTCCTCCCGGTGGTCTGCCGTCGATATTACCAATACGATACCACTTAAAGCAATGGTAGTACTGCAATACCCACCAATTAACGAAATGGTATCAAAAAGGGCTGGAAATGCGAATCATGAGGTACTATAGTGGACTCATATTGGTACTGCTGTGGTTACAGATCAGGGGGACTTTTGCCATGAACACCAGGAGATCCACGCTGGTTGCCGCCGCCCTCGCAGCGGCATTGTGCGGCTCGGAGCGGCCGGCCCATGCCCAGGCAGCGGACCGCGATGCACCGATAGAGGAGATCGTGGTCACGGGGATACGCGGCAGCCTGCAGCAGTCCCTCGCCGTCAAGCGCAACGCGGGCGCCGTGGTGGAAGCATTGAGCGCCGAAGACCTGGGCGAGCTGCCCAACACCAACGTTGCCGAGGCCATGACGCAGATACCCGGCGTCACGATCGACCGCCGCTTCGGCCAGGGTGAGCGCGTCAGCATCGACGGCACCGACCCGAGCCTGAACCTCACCTTCATCGACGGCCACCCGGTGGCGCAGGCGATCTGGCTGTACGGCGAGCAGCCCAACCGCGGTTTCGACATGACCCAGATCGCGTCCGAGATCATTGGCCGGATCGAGATCTACAAGTCGCCCGAAGCGCGCCTGCCCGAAGGCAGCCTCGGCGGCACCGTGCTCATGCACACGCGCAAGCCCCTGGACCTCGCGGCCAATACCCTGAGCGGCACCGTCGGCTACAACTACAGCGAGCAGGCCAGCGAAGGCGACCCGAGCGTCTCGGCGCTGTACAGCTTCAAGGACGCCGCCGAAACCTGGGGCATCGCGCTGGCCGCGCAGCACTATGAGGAACACGTCGATCGCCAGGGCTCGGAAATTTTCGGCTACGTACCGGCGTCTACATTTCCGAACGCAAGCGGAGTCGACCCTGACGCGCTCGTGCCGAATTTCGTCAACGCGGCCTGGTTCCAGCAGACCCGCGAACGCGACAGCGTCACCGCCAACCTGCAACTGAAACCGAACGATGCACTGGAGCTGAACCTCAGCGCCCTGTACATCAACGAAGACTTCGCCAACTACAACCAGTCAATGTACAACTTTCTTTCGCTGCGCGCCGATGAAGTCGACCAGCTCACCGCCGGCGCCAACGGCATCGTCACCGGCGGCCACGCAGGCCCCGGCAGCCTGGTGTTCTACGACAACAACGTGCGCGGCTCCGAGCCGACCACCAAGGGCCTCGACCTGCAGGGCTCCTGGTCCGGCGACGGCTGGACCCTCTTCGGCCAGCTCGGCCGCAGCGAGGCCGACAACGAGCTCAGGCAGTGGTTCATCGAGCCGGCCTTCACCGGCGGCTTCACGTGGGACATCGACAAGGGGCTAACCTTCGACGATCCGGCCGCCGCTCGCGAGCCCGCGAACTGGCGCTCGGAAGGCTTCTTCGGCAACCACGGCGTCTTTTCGACGGAAGCGGAGGACAGCTACGCGCAGGTCGATTTCAGCAAGGAACTGGACGGCTTCCTGGGCGAGCTGCTGGTGGGCGTGCGCCGCCATGAGCACCAGGAGGACTTTTCCCTGAACGTCTGGGGCATTCCCGCCGTCGGCGACCTGGCGCAGGTCGGCACCGTCGGCCTGACGGATATCGGCGGCTTCACGCCGGATCACGGCCGGCACGTATACGCGGGACGCGGCAACGTGCTCGACTGGGTCGTGAACGCCCCGCCCAACTTCGCCAACCCCGACGCGGCCAGTTTCCTCAACAACACCTACGCGATCGAGCAGACCAACTCCGCGGCCTACGCGCAGCTCAATTTCGGCAGCGAAAATGGCCTCCGCGGCAACTTCGGCCTGCGCTACGTGCGCGCGGAGATCGAAAGCACGGCCTTCAACCTGGGCAGCGATACCCCGGTGCTGCCGGCGAATCCGGCCTGGCTTGCGACGCAGCAAAACGACGACAACTACCTGCTGCCGGCGCTCAACCTGGCGTTCGACGCCACCAGGGACATCGTGCTGCGCTTCGCCGCGGCCAAGGTCGTGGCCTGGGCGCCGTACAACCAGATGGCCCCGAACACCTTCCTCAACGACACGACGTTGACCGGAAGCGGCGGCAACGCCGACCTGGGGCCCTACGAATCGACCAACTACAACGTCACCGCGGAGTGGTACTTCGCGCCCGAGTCGGTGCTCGCGGCGTCGGTGTTCTACAAGGACATCGACAACTTCATCGAAAGTAACGCGGCCACCGAGCGCCTGTTCAACTCGATCAGCGACGACCCCGACCCGGCGGCCTTCCAGAACCTTGTCGCCACCGGCGCCTGCAGCGCCGATGGCTTCTGCGACTACAGCATCCTGCGTCCCCGCAACGCCGGATCGGGCGACATCAGCGGCTTCAACCTGAGCTACCAGCAGCCTTTCGGCGAGAGCGGTTTCGGCATAGTCGCCAACTACACCTTCGCCGATGGTGAAACGGCGGCGGGCAACGACCTGCCGTTCCAGTCGCAGGACCAGTACAACGTCAGCCCCTACTACGAGCGGGGCCCGCTCAGCGCCCGCCTCACCTACGGCTGGCGCAGCGAATACCTGGCCGGCGGCTTCGTGGCCGGCGCGCCGCCGGTGAGCGTGGACGCGTATGCCGACCTCGGCGCCAGCGTGAGCTGGACCTTCAGTGACGCCCTGCAGTTGAACTTCGACGCGCAGAACCTGCTGGACGAGGATTACTTCCAGTACTTCGGGGAGACGTTCCAGCCGGCCAACCGCTACAAAACCGGCCAGCGCTACCAGCTCTCCCTGCAAGTCGACTTCGGATCGCGCGAGTAGCGCCCGCCGCGCGGGCCCGTGTTGTCCGGCCTGCGAGTACCGGACGGCGCGTATAATCCGGCCCCGGGGGCACGGCATCTTGATGACGACGACGAGGCTCGAGCTTTTCGCGACGCGCCGGCGGCCGGAGCGCCGCGCCATCGCTCGCACTGTTGCCCTGCTGTCCCTGGCGGTAGTCCTGCCGGCATGCGCCACCGGCGGCGGACCCGGTTTCGCCGAGGACCTGCCGGTCATACCGCGGCCGGCCGCCGTCGCGCCGTCCGAAGGGGCGTTCGTCCTGCGGCCGTCGACGAGGATCGCGGTGTCCGGCGACGACGAGGCTCGCTGGATCGGTACCTGGCTTTCGGATCTTCTGAGCCGCACGGCGCAGCCCGGGATACAGCTCGTCGACCGCGGCACGGCGGAGTCGGACGTCATCGTGCTGAGACTCGAGCCGCTCGCCGGAAATCCGGGTGCCGAAGCCTACCGGCTGGAGATTGCCCCCGAGCGCGTCATCGTGTCGGCGAACGATCCCGCCGGGCTCTTCTACGGCGCCGTGTCCCTGTGGCAGCTCGCCACCGCCAGTGCGCCCGTGAACCGCGCGGTTACGCTGCCCGCGGTCATCATCGAGGACGCGCCGCGCTTCGCCTGGCGCGGGCTCATGCTCGACGTTGCGCGCCATTACCTGCCGCCCGCATCGATAAAAAACATGCTGGACTGGATGGCGCTGCACAAGCTGAACGTCATGCACTGGCACCTCACTGACGACCAGGGCTGGCGCCTGGAAATACCGGGCTATCCGCGCCTCACGGAGGTCGGCGCCTGGCGCGTGCCGGCCGGGGCCGCCGCGGCGCGGGACATCGACCCCGCCACGGGACAGCCGCGGCAATACGGCGGCTACTACACCGCGGACGAAGTCCGCGAGCTCGTCGCGTACGCGGCCAGGCGCAATATCACGATCGTGCCCGAGATCGACATGCCTGGCCATGCCCAGGCCGCGCTCGCGGCGTACCCGGAACTCGGCGTCGGCGAGCCGCCGGCGGCGGTCTCGTCCGACTGGGGCGTTCACGATTACCTGTTCAACGTCGAAGACAGCACGTTCGCGGTACTGGAAGCGATTCTCGCCGAGGTGCTGGAGCTCTTCCCCGGTCCCTACATCCACGTGGGCGGCGACGAGGCGGTGAAGACTCGCTGGGAACATTCGGAGCGCGTGCAGGCGCGCATGAATGAGCTCGGGCTGGAAAGCGAGACGGCGCTGCAAAGCTGGTTCATTGCGCGCATCGAGCGCTTTCTCGCCGCGCACGGGCGCAAGCTGATCGGCTGGGACGAGATCCTCGAAGGCGGCCTCCCGCCCGCGGCGGCGGTGATGTCCTGGCGCGGCGTGGACGGGGCGCTGGAAGCCGCCGCGCTCGGTCACGACGCGGTGCTGACGCCCTCGCCGACGCTGTACTTCGATCATTTCCAAAGTCGGCTCGCCGGCGAGCCGCCCGGCCGCGGGGGCGTCGTCTCGCTCGAGGACGTCTACGCGTTCGACCCCATGCCGGCGGGACTCGGCGGGGACGAGCGGCGGCATGTGCTCGGCCTGCAGGCGAACCTCTGGTCGGAGCACATCAGGACACCCGCGCGGCTCGCCTACATGGCTTTTCCGCGCGCCGCGGCGCTTGCGGAAGTCGCCTGGTCGCCGCCGGGTCGGCTCGACTGGGCGAACTTTGCCGGCCGCCTCCCCGCCCAGTTCGAGCGCTACCGGCTGCTCGGCATCCCGTTCGCCAGCAGCGCGTTCGACGTTCGCGTGCAGGCGGACTGGCGTGCGGCCGGGGACGTTGAAGTCGCGCTGTCGAACCAGTCGGGACTCGGCACCATTCGCTACAGCCCGGACGGCTCACCGGTGACGGCGAGCTCGCCTGCCTACGGGGAGCCGCTGCACCTGCCGGCGGATGCGCACCTGGCCGCGGCCACCTTTCTCGACGGCCGCCTGGTTTCCCGCCGGGCGGGCGGCCTGTTGGATTACCTGGCGAATCATCGGCGGAGTCACGAGCTCGAGCTCTGCAGCGAGCGGCTCGTGCTGTCGCTCGAAGACGATGCGCCGCGCGCTGCGGATAACCGCGGCGTATTCCTCGTCGACATCATGAATCCCTGCTGGATCTGGCGCGGCGCCGATCTCACCGGTGTTACCCGCATTGAAGCCACCGTCGGCCAGCTGCCGTTCAATTTCCAGCTCGGCGCAGACGGCGACAAGATCGAGCTGGCGGCGCCTGGGTCGGCAACCGGCGAGCTCGTCGTGCGCGCGAACGGCTGCGACGGCGAAACGATCGCCGCCCTGCCACTGGTCGATCCCGCGCTGACCGATGGCCTGAGGATTCTCTCCACGGAGTTCACGCCCCCCGCAGGAGCGCGCATCGCGCGCGATGCCACGCCCGCCGACCTGGACATCGCGCGCAATGCGCGCTCCTACAGCGGCACAACCGACCTTTGCTTTCGGTTCATGTCCAGTGAAGCGGATCCCCTGTGGGCTATTCACAGCGTGGGTCTCGTCCGCGAGCGGCACTCCGGCGAGACGGCGGCACCCTGATGGCCAGGCTCGTCCTGGCCGCGCCGATCTCCGGCTTTGCGGTATCGCTGGACGAAGTGCCGGACCCGGCGTTCGCGGAGCGCATGGTCGGTGACGGCGCGGCCATCGACCCGACGGATGCAATCCTCCGCGCCCCGTGCGACGGCGTCGTAATCGCGATCGCGGCTGCCGGTCACGCCGTCACGCTGCGCGCCCGGTCGGGCGCCGAAATACTCCTCCACGTGGGCATCGACACGGTCGGGCTGAATGGCGAAGGCTTCACGCGCCGGGTAGCGGAAGGCGCAAGCGTACGCTGCGGCGACCCGCTGCTCGATCTCGATCTCGACCGGCTGGCGCGCGGCGCGAAGAGCCTCATGACGCCCATGGTCGTCATGGATGCGGAACGCTTCCCGGTGACCTTCGCCGCGACGGATCGCCTGCTCCGCGCCGGGGAGCCCTTCCTCGAAATCGGCAAGGTGCAGGCGCGCGTCGCGGCATCGGCCGCATCCGCGGAGGCGGATGCCGCGGAAGAACTGGTCGTGCACTTGCCGCACGGCTTCCATGCGCGGCCCGCCGCGCGCATCGCGCGGCTCAGCCGGCAGTTCGAGGCGCATATCGTGCTGTCGGCGCACGGGCGCGACGCGCACGCCGGCAGCACCGTCGCGCTCATGGGACTCGGCGTCGGCGCGGGCGATCGGGTCGCCGTCCGCGCGACCGGCGCGGATGCCGACGCGGCCGTCCGCGCCCTCGTCGACGCGCTTGCGTCCGGCTTCGATGAAGTACCGTCCGGAAGCGGGGGAACTGGTGCCGCGCGCGGCGCGGTGGCAGGCCGAGGCGTCGCGATCGGCGTGGCTTTCCAACTGGAGGAGGTTCGACACTTCTCCGAGGCCGGCGCCGGAGTGGAGGTCGAAAGGCACCGGCTGGAGGAGGCGAGGCGCGTCGCGAGAGAGGAACTCCGGCAACTCGCCGCCGCCGTCGCCGGCGATACCGGGGACGTTCTTTTCGCGCAAGGTGCCTTTCTCGACGATCCCGGGCTGCTGGATGCGGCGGACGAGGCCATTCGCGAGGGCAAGAGCGCGGCGCATGCCTGGCAGGCCGCCATCCGGGGCGCGGAGGCGCTGCTCGCCGGAACCGGGGACGCCCGCCTGGCTGAACGGGCCGCCGATCTGCGGGACGTCGAGGCCCAGGTGCTGCAGGCGCTGGCAGGCGGGGCCGGGACGAGCCCCGATGCGTTGCCGGAAGCCGCGATCGTTCTGGCCGGGGAACTCCTGCCTTCGCAACTGGCGCGGTTGGACCTTGCGAAAGTAGCCGGATTCTGCACCGCGGCCGGCGGTCCGACGTCGCACGTCGCCCTGCTCGCGGCCTCGCTCGGCCTGCCCGCCCTCGTGGGCGCGGGGCCGGCCATCCTCGGCGTGAAAAGCGGCACCCCCGTGCTGCTGGATGCCGAAGCCGGCCGGCTGGTCGTCGATCCGGATGAGGCGGAGTTGGCGCGGGCGCGCGACCGTCTCGCCGCCCGGCGCGCGCGTCGCGCACGGCTCGAGGAAAGGGCACGGGAAGACGGCGGCACGGCCGACGGCCGCCGCATTCGCGTCTTTGCCAACCTCGCGTCCACCGCCGATACGGCGCGGGCCGTCGAGGCGGGTGCCGAGGGCTGCGGGCTTTTGCGCACGGAGTTCCTGTTCCAGGGCCGCAGCGCCGCGCCCTCGGTAGCCGAACAGGCGGCGGTGTACCAGGCGATTGCCGACGCGCTCGCGCCCCGGCCGCTGGTCATACGGCTGCTCGATGCGGGCGGCGACAAGGTGATGCCCTGGTTGCCGTTGCCGGCGGAAGACAACCCGCTGCTCGGTTTGCGCGGACTGCGGGCGCTGTTCCGGTTCCCGGAGCTGCTGCGCGACCAGCTTGCGGCGATCCTCCGGGTGGAGAGCGCATCCGAGTGCCGGATACTCCTGCCGATGGTCACGGAGGCCGGGGAGATCGCCCGGGTTCGCACCATCGTCGATGAGCTTCGTGGCAGCAGCGGCAAAGCCGTGCCGGTGGGCGCGATGATCGAAACGCCGGCCGCCGTCGCGCTGGCGGGTTCGGTTGCACGCGCCGCCGATTTCCTGTCGATCGGCACCAACGACCTCGCGCAATACACGCTGGCGATGGACCGGACGCATCCGGAGCTCGCGGCAGCCTTCGACTATTTCCATCCCGCGGTGCTGCACCAGGTGGCGGCCGTTTGCGAGGCAGCCGCGGACAACGGCCGCGAGGTTTCCGTCTGCGGCGCGCTCGCTTCCGAGCCGGCCGCGGCGCCCGTGCTGATCGGGCTCGGGGTGCGGACGCTCTCGGCGGTGCCGGCAATGATTCCGGAATTGAAGCACCGCATTCGATCCCTTTCGTTCGATGCGTGCCGCGGCCTCGCCCGCGACGCGCTCGCACAGGAAGACGCGCGCGACCTGCGGCGCCTGGTCGACGGCTTCGCGGCTCGGGATTGACGCCATGAGGATCTTCTTCGAAAACCTGCAGAAGCTCGGCCGCGCCCTGATGCTGCCGATTGCCGTGCTGCCGGTTGCGGGTCTCCTGCTGCGTTTCGGCCAGCCCGACCTCCTCGACCTGCCGGTAGTGGCGGCCGCGGGCGCCGCGATCTTCGACAACCTGGGACTGCTGTTCGCCGTCGGCATCGCGGTCGGGCTGGCGCGGGAGAACCACGGCGCCGCGGGGCTGGCCGCGCTGGTCGGCTATTTCGTCGCCATGGAGGGCGCGGCGACCCTGCTCGCGGTGCCGGTCGCCGAGCTCGCCGGATTGAGCGGCGACGCCCGCGACCTGGCCGTGGAGGCATTCAGGGATCGGCAACTCGCCAAGCTCTCGGTGCCGGCGGGCATCCTGTCCGGCCTCCTTGCCGGCTGGCTTTACAACCGGTACTCGACGATCCGCCTGCCCGATTACCTCGCTTTCTTCGGCGGCCGCCGCTTCGTGCCGATAGCAAGCGGCCTGTGCGGCCTCGCCGTGGCGGCGGCGTTCGGCTACGGCTGGCCGCTGCTGGAGAGCGGCATGGACGCCATGAGCCGCGCCGTGCTCGGTGCGGGCGAGCTCGGTCTCTTTTTATACGGGGCGTTGAACCGGGTGCTGATCGTGACCGGCCTGCACCATATCCTGAACAACGTGGCCTGGTTCCTGCTCGGGGACTTCGGCGAGGTGACCGGCGACCTGCGCCGGTTCTTCGCGGGCGACCCGGAGGCCGGCATGTTCATGTCCGGGTTCTTCCCGGTCATGATGTTCGGCCTCCCGGCCGCGTGCCTCGCGATGTACCACGCCGCGCCGCCCGGCCGGCGCCGGGCGGTCGGCGGCCTGCTGCTCTCGATGGCGCTGACGTCCTTCCTGACCGGTGTGACCGAGCCCATCGAGTACACCTTCATGTTCCTGGCGCCGTTGCTGTACGCGATCCACGCGGTGCTGACCGGGACCGCGATGGTGCTGATGGACCTGCTCGGGGTAAAGCTCGGCTTCGGCTTTTCGGCCGGCCTGTTCGATTACCTGCTGAACTTCAACATCGCGACGCGGCCGCTCCTGCTGCTGCCGGTCGGCTTCGCGTACGCCGCCGCCTATTACGCGCTGTTTCGCTACTTCATCGTCCGCTTCAACCTGCCGACTCCGGGCCGCGATGCCGCGGTGCCGGCGGCGAGCGCGCCGGCGCCGGCGGGCGGCTACGCCATCCCGGCAATGGTCGAGGCGCTCGGCGGCGCGGCAAACCTCGTGTCCGTCGATGCCTGCACCACGCGCCTGCGGCTGGTGGTCGCGGACCCGGCCCGGGTGCGGCCCGAGGCGCTGAAGCGGCTGGGCGCGCACGGCGTCATCCAGCCGACGGACACCACCGTGCAGGTTGTCCTCGGCCCCGTGGCGGACCAGGTCGCGGGCGAGATCAAGCGTTACTCCGGCGTGCGGCGGTCCGATGAAGCCGGCCTCCCGCCCGCTGCGCCCGCGGCGGCCGAAGCCACGGGGCTGTCCGACGATCGGCTGCGCGCCTGGCTGGCGGCGTTCGGCGGGGCGCAGAACCTTGCCGGCATCGAAACGGCCGCTGGCCGGCTGCGGATCGAAGTTGCGGACCAGGCGCTGGTAAATGAAGGGCCGCTGCCCGGAGCCCGGGCGCTCGCCTGGATCGGTCCGCGCGTTGCACACGTGCTCGTGGACGCGAAGAGCCTCGACTGCCGCCGCGCCGGCGAGCAGCTGACTTTTGCCGCGGGGGGTTTGAATCCCGCCTGAAGGCCCCATCTGCACCCCGCTTGCAGAGGCTTTTCCAGGTCCCGGGGATTGGTTGCCTTGCCGAAATACGGTCTCTATAATGCGCGGGCTAAGCGTGAGCCTGCTTGGAAGTATTTTAAGCGCAACGCCACATCCCGCCGGTCAGCGCACCGGTCATGGCAGGGACGTGGCGTTTTTGTTGCCGGAGGCAGGGAGGAGATGAGGACAGGGGCGGATGAGAAATCAGAAGCCTCGCCCGATAACCTCATTCTCCGCGTACTCCTGGCACAGGCGGGCCTCGCTCTCGTTCTTGCCGCGTTTTTCTGGGGCACGGGCAGCCCGGTGGCCGCCTACTCGGCAATGCTCGGTGGGGTGGTCGCCGTTGTTCCGAACGCCTTCCTGGCGCTGAGACTCAGCTTACCCCGCCGCGACCCGGGCGCGGCGGGACTGCTGCGAGCAGCCTGGATCGGCGAACTCGGCAAGGTGATGCTGACGGTCTTGCTGTTCAGCGTTGTGTTTACCGCGGTCAAGCCGCTGGCGGCGGGTGCGCTCTTTGCCGCTTTCGCAGGCGCGCAGCTGGCGGCTTTTGCGGGTTTCCTGGAGCGCAGCAGGCGTTAGCGGACCTGGCGAAAATCGGATAACGGGAATGGCAAGCGACCAACACGGAGCCCAGAGCTCCGGAGCTTATATCGAGCACCACCTGCAGAACCTGCAGGTATGCCGCGTCGACGGCGAATGGGTGTGGAACGAATGCGTCGGCAACCCGATGGCATTGAACGTCGACTCGATGTTCTTCTCGCTCGTGCTGGGGGTGGTGTTCGTCTGGCTGTTCGGGCGCGCCGCGAAGCAGTCGACGTCAGGCAAGCCGGGCAAGCTGCAGGCGGCGGTCGAGATCATGATCGACTTCGTCGACTCGAGCGTGCGCGATTCCTTCCACGGCAAGAGCAAGCTGATTGCGCCGCTCGCCCTGACGATCTTCGTCTGGGTGTTCCTCATGAACCTGATGGACCTCATCCCGGTCGACTGGCTGCCGCAGCTCGGCCAGGCCGTCGGCGTCGAATACCTGAAGATCGTGCCTACCGCGGACGTGAACATCACGTTCGGCATGTCGATTGCGGTGTTCCTGCTCATCATCTGGTACACAATTGCGAGCCGCGGCGTCCGCGGGTTCGTCGGCGACCTGACCCTGCACCCGATCGCGCCGCCGACGAAGGGCCTCGGACTCCTGGCGGCGCCTTTCATCATTGCGTTCAACTTCGTGCTCGAGTCGGTCGCGCTGCTGGCGAAGCCCCTGTCGCTGTCGCTGCGGCTCTTCGGCAACATGTTTGCCGGTGAGCTCATCTTCGTGCTGATCGCACTGCTGGGGCTGTGGCAACTCCCGCTGCATTTCGGCTGGGCGGTCTTCCATATCCTGATCATCACGTTGCAGGCCTACATATTCATGATGCTGACGATCGTATATCTCAGCCTCGCAACCGCAGAAGAACACTGAGTTTTGGTTCGATTTCATTGAGGAGACATTGATGGAAACTGTGATTGGTCTTACCGCGATCGCCGTCGCGATTCTCATTGGCTTCGGCGCGCTGGGCGTCGGCGTTGGCATGGGAATCCTGGGCGGCCGCTTCCTCGAAGGCGCGGCAAGGCAGCCCGAGCTTGCTCCGATGCTGCAGACCAAGATGTTCCTGGTCGTCGCGCTGCTCGACGCCGTCGCGATGATCGGTGTTGGCATCGCACTCTACTTTGCGTTTGCCAATCCATTCATCGGCCAGCTCCAGAACGCGATGGGCGGCTGAGACAACGAGCTTCGATAGCGAGGACTTTGCATGTCCCTGAATCTGACTTTATGGGGCCAGACGATCGCGATGGCCGTGTTCGTGTGGTTCTGCATGCGCTTCATCTGGCCCTACATCATGCGGGCGATCGAGGAGCGCCAGCAGAAGATCGCGGACGGCCTGGTGGCCGCGGAGCGCGGGCAGCAGAAGCTTGACGAGGCAACGCGCGAAGCGGAAGAGATCGTGCGCGATGCCAGGGCGCAGGCCACGACTATCCTGGACCAGGCGCATGCGCGCGCCAGCGAGATCGTGGCCGAGGGCAAAGCCGAAGGCGCGCGCGAGCGCGAGCGGCAGCTCGAGCTGGCCCGCGCGGAGGTAGAGCAGGAGATCAACCGGGCACGCGAAGAGCTGCGCGGCGAGGTCTCGGCGATCGCGGTTGCCAGCGCGGAGAAGATCCTGCGCCGCGAGATCGATCCCCAGGCCCACGAGGACATACTCGCCAAGCTGGCGGCGGAGCTGTAAGGGAACCGTATGGCCGACAACAACACGGTCGCGCGTCCCTACGCCGAAGCGGCGTTCGAGATCGCGCGGGAGTCGAACAAGCTCGACGCCTGGGCCGACGCCTTGCGGCTCGCGGGTGAGCTGACGGCGGACGGCCGCGTGGCGAAGTTCCTCGCCAACCCGCGGCTGTCGGACGAGCAGCGGCTTGCGTTCCTGACGGGCCTCATCGCATCCGCCGGCGGCGAGGATTCGGTCCTCGGCGGCCGCGACCGCCACGGCACCAATTTCCTGAAGCTCCTGCTGGAGAACGAGAGGGTCTACGCGCTGCCGGAGATGGCGGAGTACTTCGACGCACTGAAGGACGCGATCGAGAACACCGTGGAGGTGACGGTCACCTCGGCGACCGAGTTGTCGGCCGAGCAGAAGCGCTCGATCATCGCCGCCCTGAAGGCGCGCTTCGGACGCGAGGTGCAGCTCGATACGGCACTGGACGAAACCCTGATCGGCGGCGCGGTCATCCGTGCCGGCGACGTGGTCATCGACGGCTCGCTGCGTTCAAGGCTTACCGGCCTCGCGAACGCGCTGGTCGCGTAATTATTCAAGGACACCATCATGGCACTCAAAGCTTCTGAAATCAGCCAGCTGATCAAGCAGCGCATCGAGAATTTCGAGGCGGCCGCGGAAGCGCGCGACGTCGGCACCGTCATCGGCGTGACCGACGGTATCGTTCGTATCCACGGGCTGGCCGACGCCCGCTACGGCGAGATGCTCGAGTTCGCCGAGCAGACCTACGGGCTCGCGCTGAACCTTGAGCAGGATTCCGTCGGCGCGGTGGTGCTCGGCGATTACAAGCACATCTCCGAGGGCCAGACGGTAAAGACCACCGGCCGCATCCTCGAAGTGCCGATCGGCGAGGCCCTGCTCGGCCGCGTCGTGGATTCGCTGGGCGTGCCGATCGACGGCAAGGGCCCGATCGAGGCGACGGAAACGGCACCGATCGAGAAGGTGGCGCCCGGCGTCATCGCGCGTAAATCGGTGGACCAGCCGGTGCAGACGGGCCTGAAGGCGATCGACTCGATGGTCCCGATCGGCCGCGGCCAGCGCGAGCTGATCATCGGCGACCGCCAGACGGGCAAAACCGCCGTCGCGGTGGACGCGATCATCAACCAGGTCGGCACCGGCATCAAATGCATCTACGTCGCCATCGGGCAGAAGGCATCGTCCATCGCGGGCGTCGTGCGCAAGCTCGAGGAGCGCGGCGCGATGGAGCACACAATCGTCGTCGCCGCGTCGGCTTCGGATTCCGCCGCGATGCAGTACATCGCGCCCTACGCCGGCACCTCCATGGGCGAGTACTTCCGCGATCGCGGCCAGGATGCGTTGATCATCTTCGACGACCTTACCAAGCAGGCGTGGGCCTACCGGCAGGTCTCGCTGCTGCTGCGGCGCCCGCCGGGCCGTGAGGCCTATCCCGGCGACGTCTTCTACCTGCACTCGCGCCTGCTCGAGCGTGCTGCCCGGGTCAACGCCGAGTACGTGGAAGAGTTCACCAAGGGCGAGGTCAAGGGCAAGACGGGCTCGCTGACGGCGCTGCCGATCATCGAGACGCAGGCGGGCGACGT
>CAZSKQ010000066.1:0-19537 GCA_964607425.1 uncultured Woeseiaceae bacterium | reverse complement strand
CCGCAGCCCGATCCGCCGGCCGCCGCCGCCGGGGCCATCATCCAGGGCGCGTTCGACAGTGAGGAAGCCCTGGACGCGCTCGCGCGCCGGGTGGACCTCGTCACCTACGAATTCGAGAACGTGCCGGTGGCATCGGTTGAGCGGCTGGCCGGGACGGTGCCGGTGCACCCGGCGGGACGCGCGCTTCGATACGCGCAGGACCGCCTGCACGAGAAGGGGCTGTTCGAGAGCCTGGACATCCCGGTTCCGCCGTACCGGGCCGTGGATTCAGAAGCGTCGCTCAACGCCGCGGTCGAGACCATCGGGCTGCCGCTGGTGCTGAAGACCCGGCGCCTGGGCTACGACGGCAAGGGCCAGGCGCTGCTGCGGGAAGCGGGCGACGTGGCGCCGGCCTGGCAGCGGCTCGGCGACAAGCCGCTGATTGCCGAAGCCTTCGTCGAGTTCGAGCGCGAGCTGTCGATCATCGGTGCCCGCCGGGCGGACGGCGAGACCGCGTTCTATCCTTTGGTCCGGAACACCCACCGGGACGGCATACTGCGAGTCTCCAGGGCACCGATCGAGGACCCGCAAGCGGACGAACTGGCCCGCCGCTACCTGCTGGCGCTCCTCGAGCGGCTGGAATACGTCGGCGTGCTGGCGCTCGAGCTCTTCCAGGCCGGCGGGACGCTGCTCGCCAACGAGTTTGCGCCTCGGGTCCACAATTCGGGGCACTGGACGATCGAGGGAGCGGCCACCAGCCAGTTCGAGAACCACCTGCGCGCGGTGCTGGGGCTGCCGCTCGGCTCGACCCGTCCGCTGGGTCACGCCGGCATGGTCAACCTGATCGGCAACCTGCCAGCGGGGGTCCGTGAGCTCGAGCGTGCCGGTTTCCGACTGCACGATTACGGTAAAATGGCCCGTCCGGGACGCAAGCTCGGCCACGCCACCACGGTGGCGGAAAATGCCGCCGACCGGGACCGCCGGCTTTCCGAAGCGCTCAAACTAATCGAAAACTGATTCGATGTCCTATCTCAAGCACTTCAAACTCAAAGAACAACCTTTCCGGCTGACGCCGGACCCGGAGTTCGTGTACTGGAGCAAGCAGCACGCCCGCGCCAAGGCGTACATGGAATCCACGATCTGGCTGGCCGACGGTTTCGTGATCATCACGGGCGAAATCGGGTCCGGCAAGACCACATTGCTGCAGTCCTTCCTCGCGGAGCTTACCGACGACGTGGTCTACGCGATGGTGTCGCAGACCCAGCTCTCGCCCAGCCAGTTCCTGCAGGCGGTGCTGACCGAGTTCGGGTTCAAGCCCTTCAACCAGCGCAAGGTCGAGCTGCTCGACACGCTGAATATGTTTCTCATCGAGCAGTATGCGAACGGCAAGAAGGTCGTGCTGATCGTCGATGAGGCACAGAACCTTTCCAAGAAGGTGCTGGAGGAAATCCGCCTCATGTCGGGCATTGAGACGCACAAGGAAAAGGTGCTGCGGATCATCCTTGCGGGCCAGCCGGAGCTCAAGGACACCCTCGATTCCCCGGAACTGAAGCAGCTCGTGCAGCGGGTGCGGCTGCGGTTCCACGTGGGTCCCCTCGACCGGCGCGAGATGCGCGAATACATCGAGCACCGGCTCGCCGTCGCGGGACGCGCCGTCAAGGACCTCGTCAAGGAAGATGCGTTCGACGTCATCTACCGCTACACCGGCGGGGTGCCGCGGCTCATCAACACGCTTTGCGACACCGCGTTGCTCTGCGCTTTCAGCGAGCAGAAGACGGTCATCGGCAGCCAGGAAATAAAAGCGGCCGTGCAGGAGCTGAACTGGAAGGAGCACGAACTTTCGGCGGGCTCTTACCCGGACAGGCCGCTCTCGGCGGCGCCGCAGGTAAAGCGCGACGGCCACGTGACCGCTATCGAGGTGCGTAGCGAGGGCGAGTCGCTGGGCCAGCATTTCTTCGGCCCGGGGCGGGTGATCGTCGGCCGCTCACCCAACAACGAGATCTACATCCAGAGCAAGTTCGTAAGCCGTCACCATGCCCAGCTCACGAACGACGAGACCGGTTGCACGATCGAGGACCTGAACAGCACCAACGGCGTCTACGTCGGCGAGGAACGGATCAAGAAATATCGACTGAAGGACGGCGACGTGGTGTCGCTCGGGATCCACGAGCTGGTGTACAGCGACCTCAGGCAGTCCGACAGCAGCACCGCCCCAACCGAGCTAAAGGAAAGCCGGGGCTAAATGGAGCAGAGGCGGGGCCGCCCACGGCGCTCTTCCGTAGGAGCCCGCCATGCGGGCGACCAAACCTGGACCTATCGAATGTAGGAGCCCGCCACGCGGGCGACCAAACCTGCACCTATCGACCCTACAACTCCTGCGTCGGCCGGGCCCTGCGGTGGTGATCGCGGTTATCGCGCCGCCGCAACAGGACGACCAAACCCGCGACCAGGCAGAACAGCCCCATGCCGAAGCAGACCTCCGGCCAGATCCAGTGATTCAGGTACATCGACGCCGCGAGGCTGACCAGGCCTACGAGCAGGTAGAAGTACGGGAGACTTTCGTAGATCGGCTTGGAGATCCACATCCTGGTGCCTTGTCGGTCCGCTTTACGTGGCATTTTCCTTGCCTTTCGGTGGCCTGTCCAGCGCCGGGGCCACCAACCGCTCAGGCCGTGCCGCCGACGGTAAGCTCGTCGACCTTCAGGGTAGGCTGCCCTACCCCCACCGGCACGGACTGGCCGTCCTTGCCGCAGGTACCGACGCCATCGTCCAGCTCCAGGTCGTTCCCCACCATCGAGATCCGTCCCAGCACGTCGGGGCCGTCGCCGATCAGCATCGCGCCCTTTACCGGACGCGTCACCTTGCCGTCCTCGATGAGGTAGGCCTCGCTGGCCGAGAACACGAACTTGCCGGACGTGATGTCCACCTGGCCACCGCCGAAACCGGGCGCATACAGCCCCTTCTTCACCGAGCGGATGATCTCTTCCGGGTCGTGGGGCCCGGCCAGCATGTAGGTATTGGTCATGCGCGGCATCGGGATATAAGCGAAGGATTCCCGGCGGCCATTGCCGGTGGGCTCGACGCCCGACAGGCGCGCGTTCAGCTTGTCCTGCATGTAGCCGCGCAGGATACCGCCTTCCACCAGCACGTTGCAGCGGCCCGGCGTGCCCTCATCGTCGATCGAAAGCGAGCCGCGGCGATTCGGCAGCGTGCCGTCGTCGACGATCGTCACCAGCGGCGATGCCACGCGCTGACCGACGCGCCCGGAAAAGGCCGAGGTGCCCTTGCGGTTGAAATCGCCTTCCAGCCCGTGGCCCACCGCCTCGTGCAGCAGGATACCGGGCCAGCCCGGGCCGAGCACGACGGGCATGGTGCCCGCGGGCGCGGGCTCCGCCTCCAGTTGTACCCGCGCCTGGCGCACCGCTTCGCGCGCGAAGGACAATGGCCGGTCGCTGTCCAGGAACCAGTCGAGGCCGGCGCGCGCGCCGCCGCCGGCATAGCCCTGCTCACGCCGGCCGCGGTCTTCGAGGATCACGCTGATGTTCAGCCGCACCAGCGGGCGCACGTCCGCGGCGAGAGTACCGTCGGCCGCGGCAACCAGGACCAGGTCCTGGCAGCTCACGAGACTGATCGTCACCTGCTCGATGCGCGAATCGAGAGCGCGCGTCGCGCGATCCAGCTCACCGATCAACGCCGTCTTCTGCTCGTCGCGCGCGCTGCCCGTCGGATCGATAGCCGGGTAAAGGGCCGGGGTCGTGCGCCTCGACGCTATCCGCACCGACTTGGACTCGCCGTGTCTCGAGATCGCGCGCGCCGCACCGGCGGCCTGCTCGAGGGCCGGCAACGCCAGCTCGTCCGAACAGGCAAAACCGGTCTTCTCGCCGCTCACGGCGCGCACGCCGACGCCGCGCTCCACGTTGAAGCTGCCCTCCCGCACGATGCCGTCTTCGACCACCCAGCTTTCCTGCCGGCTGAGCTGGAAGTAAAGATCCGCCGCATCGACGTCGCGCCGGTTGATCGCCGCCAGCGCGCGCTGCAGGTGCTGCTCCTCGAGCCCGGCGGGTGCCAGCACCCGTGACATGACGGTATCGACTGCGTTCCCGGAATTCATGATCAATCACATAGCCCTCAGGGTTTGGCGCGGTATTGACCGCGAGTTGCTGCAAGCCTGGCTTCCGCCAGCCGCGCCTGGAAATTTACGCTGGTCCGCCTTTACATTTACCGGCGTCAGGAATCCGTCTTTCGGAGGCAGCCGGCCAGGTCGCTGACGGCGGCGAACTTCGGGGGATTGATGACATCCACGGACGGGGCTTCCCAGGTGCCTTCGATACCGTAATACACCTGTCCCATTTCCTGCAGCGGCTTTTTGAAGATCTGCGAGAAGATCAGCAGCGCCGCCGCGACCTGCGGACCGGCGACGACGGCGCCCACCACCGGCAGGGTATTGCCGACGTTTGCGCTCACGACCGCCGCCTGCTCGTACGCCTTGTTGACCAGCCCGGTGCGGCCGACGATCCCGACGTCGGCAGCGGGCCCCTTCAACGACAAGTCGCAGGTGAAGGCCTGGCCGCCTTCGAGACGGAAATTGCCGGTGATTTCGTCGAAGCCGAAACCGCGCTCGAAGACGTCGCTGAAATCGAGCGACAGGCGCCGCGGCAGGGCCACGATACTCATGAGACCGAACACGCGCCCGGCGCCGGGCTCGATCTCGTTCAACTGCCCGCTGCCGAAGCGTACCGCCACATTGCCTTCCAGCGTTGCCAGGAAGTCCTGCCGCGGCCCGCCGGACCAGCTCACCTCGAGCTGCGCGTTCATGGCCTCGCTTTCGATACCGGGCTGGTAATCGAGCTGCTGGAACGTCCGCATCACGTCGCTGCTCGTCAAGCGGGCCGAAACGAAGGTTCGCTGGCCGGTCGCGTCCGCTTCGTCGACCACCCAGCGGGCGCTGCCGCTGACGTCGAAGGTGGCGCTGCGGGTCTCGATCGTCCGCGCGACCAGCCCGCGGGCGGTGCGCTCGAACCCGGCTTCCAGGCTGCCGAAGTGCCGGTTGCCCAGCGAAAACTCGTCCGCCCGCACCAGGATCGCCGGCAACGTCCGGGGATCGACGTGCCGCTCACGCGCGAACGATCCGTCCCCGCCGGGTAGCGTCAGCTTTTGCATATCGAGCTCGATGGGGCGGCCGGCCGTGAAATCGTAAGGCAGCCGGATCGAACCGACCACCTCCGGGCCGTCGAGTTGCACGACCCAATCGAGCGCGCTGCGGTCCACGACCAGCCGATGCGCTGACAGCTCCTGCCCGATCACGCTGAGATCGTCCACCAGAAGATCGATCGAGCGAATGCGCTCGCCTATCCCGGCTTCTTCCGATCCCTCGCCGGCAAGCGCCAGCCAGGCATCGATGTCGAGACGCGGTGTATGCCCCTCGATGTGCAACCCCCGGCTTTGCGCCTCACCGGGGGCGGCGCCGCCGAGGGCCACGGTGCCGCGGTCCAGGTCCCATCCCCCGTCGGCGCGCATAAGCCCCAGGCGCCACTTCACCGTCCGCGAGAGACTGCCGAAGGCGGCGATCCGGCCGGGCTCCGGGAAGGCCAGTCCGAAGGACAGCGGGCGCACCGTGCCGCCGGTCTTGCCGAGCGGCTCCGGAAACTCGAGGGCGAAGCCGTTCAGGTCCGACTCGATCTCGATCGTGAGCGGCTCCGAATGTTCGTCGCCCGCCTTCGGGAAGCTCACCGTCGCGGCGTAGGTCGTGCTCCCGTGCAGGCGGCCTGCCAGCGGCAGGTTGAAGCCCTGGATCAGCCCGTCGGCGGTGACGCTGCCACGCGCCGTCGCGATGACGCTGCGGCCCGGCATCGCATCATCGGCGCGCGCCAACTCTATCGTGATCGGCGATTCGAGGAAACGGCCGATCAGGGCGTCCGAACGCAGCGAGTCGCGCGTAACCGTCACATCGCCGCGAATGTCCGTGATCGGCGCCGGCAGCCCTTCGATGCTGACCGTGCCGCCGTCGCTATGGAACGCAGTGCTGAAGCTGTAGTCCTCCCGGTCGAGAACCGGGTAATTCAGCTGCAGGTGAAATGACGCGCCGCCTTGCGCATCGACGCGGTCGAGCTCGCCGCCGAACAGCGACTCGATCGGGCTCTGGCGCGCGAATTGATGGATGCTCGCCAGGGTGCCGGTCGCCCGCGCGTCGATGCGAAGCACCGGCGCGCGCAGGTCCGCGATCTCGACGTGCGCGTCAACGACGCGGTTGCCGGCGCTCGCCGCGGAGTTTTCGACGCTGTAGAGCCGGGTCTTGTCGATGACGAGGTCGACATCGATATTTTCTACCTCCGGCCAGGCGCCGGCGTAGCGCAGGATCGCGTTCTCGACGTGCGCCTCGGTGCGAAAAGTCCCTTCGCCGTCATCGAAAGGAAAGTCCTCCAGCGCGCCGGAGAACTGCGTTGTCGCGGCCGTGACCTGCCCGGCAACCAGCGCGTCACGCAGCCAGGTATAGAGCCCGGGCTTCATGATGTTGACGGGCAGGTAGCGCTCGATGGAGGCGATGCTGCCGGCCGTCCAGTCGCTGTTCAGGTCCACCAGGGGCGAGCCGCCGGCGCCCGGAAGCGTGACCTGCAAGCTGCTCCGGCTGTCGATGTCGGGGGTGCGCAGCCGCACGCTGTCGGAGAGTATCGTCGTGCCCGCATCGCCCTGGCGCCAGATCACCGTGCCGGCTGCCTGCTGCAGGACGATCGGTTCCGCGAACCAGGCCGGCAGGCTGACCTGCATGTCGGCGGCGTCCATTTCCAGGCGTCCGCCCGACGGGTCGGCGCGCAGGCTGCCGCTGAAGCCGCGCAGGCCGGGCAGGCCTCGCCAGGGCGCGACGCCGACGCGCTCGAGGCGCGCCGCGCCGCTGAAGCGCCGGTCCGGGGACGCCGGATCGATCACCGTAACGTCGAGGTCGCGCACCACGCCGGAGGGAGCGAGCTCGGCGAACAGGTCGCGGTAGGCGGCCGGCACCAGCGGCACCACGTGCCGCAGCAGGTCGAAATTGATCCAGGTCGCGCGACCCTTCAGCCGCTCCAGCTCGCCGTCATCGTCGGCGGTCGCGCGCAGGGTGAGCGAGGATTTGGGCCATTGGCGGTTCGCGGCGGTCATGACGAATTCATCCGCGGCCACCAGCCAGCCGCCGGGGCCGCGCGAAAACTCGACGCGACCCTCCGCCGAGAACGGCGCGGCGGCGGCTTCCGCTGCGCCGGATGCGGCGGCCGCCACGTCGGCGAGCGCGAAGTTCGCGGTCGCGCTGCCCACGCCGCCGTCGTCTATCTCCATCCAGAGCTGGAGGTCGGCCGTGCCGGACGCGAGCGCCGGCGCTTCCGGGCGCAGTGCCGCCAGCGCCGGCAGCCGCAGCGCTTCACCCTCGACGAACAGGCGCCACGGTCCCGGCGCGGCCGTTCCCGGCAGCGCCTGGGTCGCCGCCAGCTCGAGCTCGGCGCCGAACGCCTCCGGCAGTACCAGCGCCGCATCCAGCGACTGCTGCCCGTTCTCGCGGCGAAACTGCACGGAATCGATGCCGAGCGTGAGCGGCTGCTCGCGATGCGCGAGGGTGACGTCCAGCCGGATGTCCTCGCCGATCACGGCCAGGGCACCGCTGCTCCCGGCAGGCGCCGGGCGCAAATCGGCCAGCGGCATGCCCTGGACCAGCCACGTACCGTCCTCCGCCTGGAGCAGCTCCACCTCCGCGTCGCGGATGAGGACGCGGTCGGCCACCAGTTCCAGGTCGAGCAGCAGTCGCAACAGCTCGACGCCGACGCTGACTTCCTCGGCGTGCAGCACGGTTGCCTGCCCCTGCCCCGCCAGCTGTGCATCGTAGAACGTCAGCTCGGGGCCGCTCAGGCGCCAGCGGGCATCCATGCCCGAAAACTCCACCCGCATGCCGATGGCGGAGTTGGCCCACTGCTTGATCTCCTCCTGGTAGGCGGGCAGCTTCGGCAGCAGCAGGCGGAAGAGTCCCACGCCAACGGCGAGCAGGATCACGACCGCCGCGCCCATGTAGGCGAGGTACTTGACGAGCTTCCTGAGCCAGCGCTTCGCGTCAATCATTCAGATCAGCACCACATCGAACTGGTCGCGAAGATACAGGGATTCGGGTTGCAGCCGGACCGGCTTGCCGGTTTGCGCTTCCATCTCCGCCAGGCCGGTCGACTCGTCCGTGAGCAGCATCTCGATGACGTCCTGGTGCGCGAGCACGAGGACCTCGTCGAACTTGAACTGGCGATGCTGGCGGATGATCTCGCGAAAAATCTCGAAACACACGGTCGCGGAAGTCATGACGAAGCCGCGCCCGTTACAGTTTGGACAATCCTCGCACAGGATATGCTGCAGGCTTTCCCGCGAACGCTTGCGGGTCATCTCAACGAGACCCAGCGGGGACATCGGCATGATCTGGTGCCGCGCGTGGTCCCGCGCCATGGACTGCTCCAGCACCTGCATGACCCGCCGCCGGTGCTCCTCCACTTCCATGTCGATGAAATCGATGATGATGATGCCACCCAGGTTCCGCAGCCGGAGCTGCCGTGCGATCGTCACCGCCGCTTCCAGGTTGGTGCGGAATATCGTCTCCTCGAGATTGCGCCGCCCGACGTAGCCGCCGGTGTTGACGTCGACCGTCGTCATCGCCTCGGTCTGGTCGAACACGACGTGGCCGCCGGATTTCAGCGGAATGCTGCGATCGAGCGCCTTGCCGATTTCGTCCTCGACGCCGTGCAGGTCGAAGATGGGCCTCTGCCGCGCATACAGGCTGATCTTGGACTCGATCTCCGGCAGGAAGGTTGCCGCGAATGACTGCATCTTGTGAAAATCGGCCTCCGAATCGACCTGTATCCGCTCGACGTCGACAGTAACGAGATCGCGCAGGATCCGTATCGGCAGCGGCAGGTCCTCGTGCACCAGTGTTTTTACCCCGGCGGACCTTGACTGGACCTGAACGGCGTTCCAGAGCTTTTTCAGGAACCTGAGATCCGCGCCCAGCGCCTCCCGGCCCGCACCCTCGGCCGCCGTCCTGACGATCACGCCGCCCGGGGCCTCGCCGTCGTCCGCCAGTATGTCGTCGACGAGCTGGCGCAGGCGCTCACGTTCCGCCTCCTGCTCGATGCGCGCGGACACGCCGACGCTCGCGCCGTTCGGCAGGTACACGAGATAGCGCGACGGCAGCGTGATGAAAGTCGTCAGCCGGGCGCCCTTGTTGCCGATCGGGTCCTTGACGACCTGCACGAGCACTTCCTCGCCCTCGTGCACCAGCTCGCGGATATCCGGCACGGAATGGGTGTCCGGCTCCATTTTGGGATCCGTCGTCCCCGGTACTTCGCCCTCGTCGTCGGGAAACTGCGCCTGGCCCCGCATTTCGATGTCGGACGCGTGCAGGAAGCCGGTGCGGGCGAGCCCGATGTCGACGAAAGCCGCCTGCATCCCCGGCAGCACCCGCGACACGCGGCCTTTATAGAGGTTGCCGATGAGCCCGCGCCGCGCCGCGCGTTCCACGAACACTTCCTGGAGGACGCCGTTCTCCAGCAGTGCGGCCCGCACCTCACGCGCCGTCACGTTGACCAGGATTTCTTCCCGCGACGTTTCTTCCTTCAAGCCGCAACCCCCCGGTTCATGCGCGCGCTCCGGCAGCTCTGCCGGCCAGCACATCGATGCCGGCCTGCTGCAACAGCGCCGCCGTTTCGAACACCGGCAGCCCCATGACGCCGGAGTAGCTTCCGCAGAGCCTGGCGACGAAGATTCCGCCGCGGCCCTGCACGGCATAGCCGCCGGCCTTGCCCGCGGGCTCGCCGGTCGCCCAGTAAGCCCGCGCCTCACGGGCTGCGATCGCACGAAAACGCACCTCGCTCGCGGACACCGCGGACAGCTCGCGGCCGCCCGCGAGCACCGCGACGGCGGTGTGCACCGCGTGCACGCGCCCGGACAGCCGTGACAGCATGTAAATTCCCTCCTCCTCGGACGCCGGTTTGCCGAACAGCTCGCCTGCCAGCGACACCACGGTGTCCGCTCCCAGGATCACACGCTCCTCGCGGCCGGCAGCCAGCGCCGCCCTGGCCTTGGCAAGCGCGAGCCGCAGCGCCAGGTCCGCAGGCTGCTCGCCCGCCGCCGGCGTCTCGTCGAGGTCCACGCCGGCGCTGCTGTGGGGGACGCCGATGGCCGCCAGGATCTCGCGGCGCCGCGGCGACGCCGAAGCGAGGTGCAGGAGCGGCTCGTTCATGGCCGCACACATTGCCGGCGCCGGGCCTTTTCAGGCACGGTGATACGGATGCCCCTGCAGCAGGGACCAGGCGCGGTAGAGCTGCTCGGCAACCAGTACCCGCGCAAGCCCGTGCGGCAGCGTCAGCCGCGACAGCGACCAGCGCCACTCCGCGCGCCCGAGGCACTCGCGGGACAGCCCGTCGGGGCCGCCGATGACTAGCGATACATCCCGGCCGTCCTGCTGCCAGCCGCTCACCGCGGCGGCCAGCTCCGGGCTCGAGAGCTGCTTGCCCCGTTCATCCAGTGCCACCAGCCGTTCGGCGGCTTTCAGCTTGCGCAGCACGCCCTGACCTTCCAGCTCCACGGCCTTTTCCGGGTCGCCCTCCGCGGGGCGCGCGGCACTGGCCATGGACTCCAGGCGAAATTTCCATTGTACCGGGAGCCGCTTCGCATAGCTGTCGAATGCGCTATCGACCCAGGACGGCTGCCGGTCGCCGACGGCGATCAGGCGAATATGCACAACTGCCGGGGCCGCCCTAGTGTCCTGTCCGGTTAATTCCTTGAATGTAGTTCGCGGCACTTTTTTCGACCTGCGAGGCGTGCCGACGAGGCATAGCCGTAGCTATGGCGAGGAGGCACAACGACGCAGGGCGGAAAATGGGCCCGAAATACTTCAAGGAATTAACCGGACAGGACACTAGGTTTCCCGCGCGGCCAGGTCGGAGGCCGGCTCCAGCGACCAGAGTTTTTCCAGGTTGTAGAACTCGCGTACCCGCGGCAGCATGACGTGGACCAGCGTGTCCTGCAGGTCGAGCAGCACCCACTCACTGCCCTCCGTGCCTTCAATGCCGATGGGCCGGTGACCGGCCTCGCTGGATTTCTCCGCTACCGCATCCGCAAGTGCCTTCACGTGACGGTTCGACGTGCCGCTCGCGACGATCATGTAGTCCGTGACCGTCGTCAGTTTCCGCACATCGAGCTTGACGATGTCCTTCGCCTTCACGTCTTCCAGGGCTTCGATTACCAGGTCGCTGAGCTGTTCGCTATTCATTCACCTTCCGTTTTCATTGCGGTTGGATTCGGCCGCGGCGTAGCAGCCGCTCTGTTCAATGACATCGAGCACCGCGTCCGGCGTGAGGAAGCGCGGCTTCCGGCCGGCGGCAACGAGCTCCCGAATTTCCGTCGACGAGATTTCGAGCTGGGTGACATCGTGGATGTAGATGTGCCCCGAGCGCGCCTGGTGGAGGTCGCCGATGCGGTGCGTGCCGCGATTCGCGAGCAACTCACCGAGCGGCCCCATGTCGGGCGCACGCCAGCCCGGACGGTGCGCCACCACGATGTGCGCAAGCTGCAGGATCTCGCGCCAGTGATACCACTTCGGCAGGCCGAGGAACGCATCCATGCCGATCATGAGCGCCAATGGCCGCAGGGGAAACTCCGCCCGCAGTGCCGCCAGCGTGTCGACGGAATAGGACGGACCTTCCCGCTGCAGTTCGCGGTCGTCCACGACGAACCCGTGCTGGCCGGCGGTCGCCACCTGCACCATTTGCAGCCGCAGCGCGGCACTCGCCACCGGCTGCGGGCGATGCGGCGGATTGCCGCAAGGCATGAACCGGACCTCGTCGAAGCGCAGGACCTGCAGCATCTCGTAGGCGGAACGCAGGTGTCCGTAGTGGATGGGATCGAACGTCCCGCCAAAGATTCCCATCGGGCTCACTGCCGCATCACCTGCCCTCGCTCTCCATCGTCATGCCGCACGGGCCTTGCCCGCGGCCAGTCCGTATACCAGTTCCGTCGCCAGCTGCCAGGGATCCGCGGCCAGGCGGCCCCGCATCGCGGCGTCGACCTGCCGCGCGAGTTGCAGCAGGCGATACAGGTCGGCGGGCGTGTGCCGCGCGACGCAGGCGCGCATCAGGCCTTCGCGGTTCCGCCATACCCGCAGTTTCTGCATCGCCGCTCCCAGCGGCGTGCCGCCGGCGACGCTTTCCGCCAGCCGCGCAAGCGTCCGCAGCTCGCGCGCCAGCGCCCAGATGACGAGCGGCGGCTCGGTACCTTCTTCCCGCAGCCCGCCGAGTATGCGCAACGCCCGCGCGGCATCGCCCGCCAACGCGGCATCGGTGAGCTTGAACACGTCATAGCGGCTGCTGTCCGCGACCGCCTGGTCGACATCCGTACCGCTTACGGGTCCCTCGCCCAGCAACAGGCGCAGTTTCTCGATCTCCTGGTCCGCGGCCAGCAGGTTGCCTTCGACGCGATCGGCAATGAGCCGCACCGCCTCGTCGTCGGGAACGAGTCCCGCGCGGCGCATGCGGCCGTCTACCCATTTCGGCAGGTCGCGCCGGTCCACGGGCCACACCTGCACGATGGCGCCGCGGGCGCCCAGTTCCTGCACCCATTTCGCCGTCATTGCCTTGCGGTCCAGTTTGGGCGCAATGACCACGAATACAAGATCCTCGCCCATCTTGCCGATGAGGTCGACGATGGCCGTCGACCCGTCGCGGCCGGGCTTCCCGGTGGGCAGCCTCAGTTCCAGCAGCCGTTTGTCCGCGAACAAAGACAGGCTGGAAGCCGCGGCGGCGAGCTCGTCCCAGCGGAAGCCGGGACCGGCGACGTGCACCTCGCGCGCCCCGAACCCGCTTTCCCGCGCCGCCGCGCGGATGGCGTCCTGCGCCTCCTGCACCAGGAGGTGCTCGTCGCCGGTGACAAAATAGCAGGGCAGCAGTTTCTTCTTCAGCGCGGTTTCGAGCTGGTTTGGGGAGATATTCACGCTACCGCCCGGGACCCTGTCCGGATCCCGCTGTTCGGGTGCGGATCGGGAAAGCGCTTTGCCGCATCAGGCCGCGTCGAGCTGCTCCAGGCCCACGGATTCGGCTTCGAGCAGGACCGGAATGCCGTCTGCAACCGGGTACAGGAGCTTGCCGTCGTCGGTGACCAGCGCTTCCTGCAACCGGGACGCGACCGGCAGCCCTTCCCGGTTCACGAGCTTCCCCTCGGCAATGGCGGCGTTCACCTTCTTCAGCAGGTCGCCGCGCGCGAGCGCGAGGCCCTTGTGCGTGATCGGGCAGCAGAGAATCGGCAACAGCTTTTTGTCCATAGATACCGGTCAGGTCTCCGGCCCCGGGCCTCCGGGGCTTGCTTGTGGGTCCATAATGGTATGTTATACCATTTTACTCCGACCCCATCTTCCTCCCCCGAGCATAACGGCAAGCGATGCTGGATAACAGCAGTGTGAAAATCTCCACCTTCTGGGACAAGGCGGCCGTTATCCTTTCCGGGCTTTGCCTCGTGCATTGCCTTGCGCTGCCGCTGTTCGTCGCGGTGCTGCCGTTCGTGAGCGAGCTGTCGGACGACCACCTGCACGCGCAGCTGCTGCTGATCGTGATTCCCGTCAGCGTATTCGCGTTCTCCATCGGCTTCCGCCGCCATCGCCGCTGGACCATCGTCGGCGTGGGCGCGCTCGGGATGGTCCTGCTGACACTCGGCGGTACCGTCGTGCACAGCCGCTACGGGCTCGCCGCCGATCGCGCCATGACCGTCGCCGGTTCCGCCGTTCTCGCCCTCGCGCATTTCTTCAACAGCCGTCGATCCCGGCACGACGCGCACACCTGACGGTCCGCAGGCGGGCAACGGCCAAAACGCCGCCTGTGCGGGCGTACCGGAACGCCGCCTGTGGGAGCGCGCATTGCGCGCGATGCCAAGGTCCGCGATCGGAGGAATCGCGCGCAAGGCGCGCTCCTACAAAAGGTCGTCCCGCGGCGGCACGGGATCGTAGCCGGAGCCACCCCACGGATGGCAGCGGCCGATTCGCCGGATCGCCAGCCACGACCCCTTCACCCCGCCGTACTCGCGGAGTGCCTCGGCCGCGTACTCGGAACAGCTCGGGACGAAGCGGCAGTTGAGTCCCAGGAGCGGCGAGACCCCGCGGCGGTAGACCCAGACGGCGGCCAGCAGCGGGCGCGCCAGCCACCTGCCGACGGTACCGGTCACTACCCGCTCCGCCGCCAGCGGGTACCGGCGGGGCCGTCCTCGATGGCGATCCCGGCCGCCGCCAGCCGGTCGCGAATGGCGTCGGCCGCCGCGAAGTCCCGCCGGCCGCGCGCCGCATCGCGCTCGCGGAGCAATTGCTCGATAGCGGATTCCGCGAGCTCGCCGCTGCTCCCGGCGAACCAGTGCTCCGGGTCGTCCTGCAGCAGGCCGACGAGATCGCCGGCGGCGTACAGTTTCGCGGCAAGCTGCCGGCGCTCGTCATGCTCGCCGGACTTGTTCAGGCGCCGCGCGAGGTTGAACATTTCGGCAAGCGCTTTCGGCGTATTGAGATCGTCCTCCAGGGCGGCAACTACCGCATCGGGAGGCGTTGCCCCCGCGCGCGCTGCCGCTGTCATGTCAATGCCGCGCAGCGCGCCGTACAGCCGGTCGAGCTGGCGGCGTGCCGTATTCACCGTGTCGTCCGACCAGTCGAGCGGCTGCCGGTAATGCGCGCTCATCAGCGCAAGGCGTATTGCCTCCCCCGGGATCGTCTCCAGCAGGTCGTGCACCAGCAGCACGTTGCCCAGCGACTTCGACATTTTGGTGCTGTCGACGCTCAGGAACCCGTTGTGCAGCCAGTAGCGCGCGAAGGTTGCGCCAGCGTGCGCGCAGCGGCTCTGCGCCAGCTCGTTCTCGTGGTGCGGAAAGACGAGGTCCTGGCCGCCGCCATGGATGTCGATGGTTTCCCCCAGGTGCTTTTTCACCATGGCCGAGCACTCGAGATGCCAGCCCGGGCGCCCGCGGCCCCAGGGCGAGTCCCAGCCGGGCTGGTCCGGCAGCGACGGTTTCCACAACACGAAATCCTGCGGCGCTTTCTTGTACGGCGCGACCTCGACGCGCGCGCCCGCGATCATCTCCCGCAGGTCGCGCTTGGACAGGCGGCCATAACCCGCATCGGACGAGACGTCGAACAGCACGTGTCCTTCCGCTTCGTATGCGCACCCCTTCTCCAGCAGCGTTTCGACCATCGCGATCATTTCCGGGATATGCCCGGTGGCATGCGGCTCGATGTCCGGGGGGCGGACGCCAAGCGCCGCCATGTCGTTTCGGTACGCTTCGGTATAGCGGGCGGTGATGTCGGCGATCGGCTCGCCGGTTTCGCGCGCGGCCGCGATGATCTTGTCGTCCACGTCGGTGATGTTGCGCGCGTAGAGGAGCTCATAGCGGCTCCGCAGCAGCCTTGCGAGCACATCGAACACCACCGGCGGACGCGCATTGCCGATATGCGCGTAGTTGTAGACCGTCGGACCGCAGACGTACATCGTCACGCGCCCGGGCACCAGCGGCGCGAACGCCTTCTTCTCGTTGCTCAGTGTATCGTGCAGGTAGATCGTCATGCCCGCGTTACCGCGACTCAAGGGGAGGCATGATAGCGTGTCTGGCACTTGCCGTTCATGCACGCCCGGGGCGTGAGCCTGTAACGGGCCACTAGAACCTGCCTTTCGATTTCGGTTTGCGGCGGGCGCGGCGCCTCGCGACGGCCGGCTGCGGCTCGCGCACCGCGATCGTGCGCGCCTGGTAGGCATACTCGATGCTGCCGATCAGCCACAGGAAGTAGCCGATGGTCTCGATGAACTCCTCGACGGCCAGCTTGATGACCCGCTCGTAATTGTCACCTGCGATCGCCATCCACAGGGGTTCGTGCCCGACGAACAGGGCAAAGGCGAAATGCACGCAGGCACCGGCGAACAGCAAGGTAATGCCCGGGGACGGCCAGATACGCAGCCAGGCAATGCGGAAGCGCCGCCAGTGCCGGTACACGTAGGTAATGACGAGCGCCGCGACTATCGCCAGCGTGACCTGCCAGAAATTGTCCGCGACGTAGCGATCGAGGAAGTAGTCCAGCTCACGGATGAAGAACGCGAGCGCAATCCCGCCGAAGGTAAGCGCAACGGGTCGCTGGGAGGGGCAATACCGCGCCACGGACGCGTACAGCAGGCCGCAAACAGTGAGTATGACCGGCTGCATCATCTCGAGCGGCGAGTACTCGCTGGTGCCGAAGGTATCGCCGGCACGGATGACGTGGAGCTTGAGGCTGCCCGGCCACCAGATTTCCATCTGCGTCAGCAACGCCGTGATGAGGGCGATGCCGAGGAAGTACAGGATGTAACGAACCAGCACCACTCGGACGGCCCGGGGTCAGGACGCTTCGCTGGCCGGGGGCCCGGCGAGGGGCGGCCGATCGACGGAGGAGAGCTGGAACATCACCAGCCGCACGAGATCGTCGGCTATCGCCTCCCGAAGCAGGTCTTCTTCCTTCGCCTTGCCGAGCACCCGCGTTTCGTCGTAGGTGTAATCGCGGGTGAGGGTCTCGAGCTGCTGCTCGACCAGCACGTTCTGTCCGCTCGTGAGGCTGTAAAGAATCGTGTAATACACCTCGTATTCCCGCGGCACGTTGCGCGCGGATACCGACAGCACGCGCTGGCCGGTGTTGTCGGCGAGAATGACGAGCTGCGCCGTTGCCGCCGCGGGCGAATCGACTACCTGCACGCCCGCCTGCTCGAGACGCTCCTCGAGCTTGCGGTAGAAAAGGCTGTAGCGATCCGCGGTGTCGATGTAAGTGCGCGCCATCTCCGGCGGGATATCGGGTACGCCGCGCAGGTGGAAGCCGCAGCCGCCGAGCAGGAATAACAGCAGCAGCGGCCTAAACGACCACATTGACCAGCCTTCCGGGCACCACGATCGTTTTCCGGACGGTGCGATCGGCGACGAAGCGCTGCACGTTGGCGTCGGCCAGCGCCAGCTTCGAGATCGCCGCCTCGTCCGCGTCGGCGGCCACGGAGATTCGCCCGCGCAGCTTGCCGTTAACCTGCACGACCATCTCGATCATCGATTGCGTCAGTGCGGACGGGTCGGCAACGGGCCAGCGTTCGTCGACCGCCGCTGTCTTATGACCCAGCGCCAGCCACAGGTCGTGGCAGATGTGCGGCACGATGGGCGCGAGCAGCAGCACCGCGGCTTCCAGTGCTTCCCTGGCGACGGCGCGGCCCGCGTTCGATTCGTCCTCGAACCGCGAGACCGCGTTCAGGAGCTCCATGACGGCCGCGACCGCCGTGTTGAAGGTGTAACGGCGGCCGACGTCGTCGCTGACTTTGGCGATCGTCCGATGGGTTTTGCGTCGCAGCTCCTGCGCCGCCTCGCCAAGCGCCGCCGGGTCGAGCGGCGGGGGCGCCTCGCCCTCCAGGTGCTGGCGTACCGCGTGCCAGAAGCGCTTGAGGAAGCGGTGCGCTCCCTGCACGCCTTCGTCCGACCATTCGAGCGCCTGCTCGGGCGGCGCGGTGAACATCATGAACAGGCGCACCGTGTCGGCGCCGTAGCGGTCGATGAGCTGCTGCGGATCAACGGTGTTGCCCTTCGCCTTGGACATCTTCGCGCCGTCCTTCAGCACCATCCCCTGCGTGAGCAGGTTGGTAAAGGGCTCGCCGACGGCGGACAGGCCGAAGTCGCGCATCAACTTCTGCCAGAACCGCGCATACAGCAGGTGCAGGATGGCGTGCTCGATACCGCCGGTGTACTGGTCGACCGGCATCCAGTAGCTTTCGCGCTCATCGAGCATGGCATCGTGGCTGTCCGGGCAGGCGTACCTTGCGAAATACCACGACGATTCGACGAAGGTGTCGAAGGTATCGGTTTCGCGCGTCGCCCGGCTGCCGCATCGCGGGCAACTCGTCTCATAGAACTCGGGCATCGCTTTAAGCGGCGAACCGACGCCGGTGAAGTGCACGTCCTCCGGCAGCACCACCGGCAGCTGGTCTTCCGGCACCGGCACCGCGCCGCAGTCATCGCAATAGATGATGGGAATCGGCGCGCCCCAGTAGCGCTGCCTTGAGACGCCCCAGTCGCGAAGACGGTAATGCACGCAGCGCCGCCCGAGCCCGCTCTGCTCGATCCAGTCGGCAATCGCCGCGAACGCTGCGTCGAAATCGAGGCCGTCGAAGCGGCCGGAGTTCACCAGGATGCCGTGCTCGACGAAGGCGGCGGCCGAGACGTCCACCGGTTCGCCGTCCATGGGCGCGATGACCTGGCGTATGGGCAGGCCGTGCTTCGCCGCAAACTCGTGATCGCGCTCATCGTGGCCGGGCACCGCCATGACCGCGCCGGTACCGTAGCTCATCAGCACGAAGTTGGCGGCCCAGAGCGGCAGCTTTTCACCGCTGATCGGATGGATTGCCGAGATGCCGAGCGGCATGCCCTTTTTCTCCATCGTCTCGAGGCTTGCTTCCGCCGCCTGCGAGCGCTTGCATGCTTCGAGGAACGCCGCGAGCTTCGGATCGTCGGCCGCGGCCTCCCGCGCGAGCGGATGTTCCGCGGCCACGGCCATATAGGTGACGCCCATCAGGGTGTCCGGGCGCGTCGTGAACACGGTGAGCGGCTCGCGGCCGCCTTCGACTTCGAACGACAGCTCCACGCCTTCCGAGCGCCCGATCCAGTTGCGCTGCATCGTCTTGACCGGCTCCGGCCAGCCATCCAGGCGATCCAACTCCTCCAGCAGCTCGTCGGCATACGCCGTGATTTTCATGAACCACTGCGGGATCTCGCGCCGCTCGACCAGCGCGTCCGAGCGCCAGCCGCGCCCGTTGATGACCTGCTCGTTCGCCAGCACCGTCTGGTCCACGGGGTCCCAGTTGACCACCGCGTTCTTGCGGTACACGAGGCCTTTCTCGAACAGCTTCGTGAACAGCCACTGCTCCCAGCGATAATACTCGGGGCGGCAGGTGGTGAGCTCGCGCCGCCAGTCATAGCCGTAGCCAAGCCGCTTGAGCTGCCCGCGCATGTAGTCGATGTTCTTGTAAGTCCATTCAGCCGGCGGGATACCGCGCTGGATGGCCGCGTTCTCCGCCGGCATGCCGAATGCATCCCAGCCCATCGGCTGCAGGACGTGCTTGCCCTGCATGCGCTGGTAGCGCGCGATGACATCGCTGATCGTGAATACCCGCACGTGCCCCATGTGGAGCTGGCCGCTGGGGTAGGGGAACATGGTCAGGCAGTAGAATTTTTCCTTTGCGGGATCCTCGCTCACTTCGAAGCTGCGGCGTGCGTTCCAGTACTCGCGTGCCTGGCGTTCGACGGATTCAGGATCGTAGTGCTTGCTCATCGGGTGCTGCGGGTCGGGTGAAAGGGCGGAAGCATAGCGTTTTACGCCCCCAGCCGCAGCTGTAGTAGCGCATCGCGCGCGATGCCACGGGTGTGCGCATGGCCGTCGCGCGCATGGCGCGCTCCTACAGGTGCCTGCGACGCCCGGGGGAACCCGCCCATCACCCGCTGTAGATACCATGTCTCAGCGCGAGGTCAAGCGCTAACTGGGCATTGGTAT
>CAZSKQ010000065.1:15199-19561 GCA_964607425.1 uncultured Woeseiaceae bacterium | reverse complement strand
CCCCTGAGGACCTGTTCATGAGCCAATACCAGATTGCCGTCGTGGTCGGAAGCCTGCGCCGCGAATCCTACAACCGCCAGCTCGCGCAAGGCGTGATCAGGCTGGCGCCGCCGGAATTCTCGTTCAGGCAGCTCGAGATCGGCGATTTACCGCTTTACAACCAGGACGACGACGACAACCAGGCCCCTCCGGTCAAGCGCCTGAAAAGTGAGATCCGGGCCGCCGACGGCGTCATGCTGGTGACTCCGGAGTACAACCGGTCGGTGAGCGGGGTTTTGAAAAACGCGCTGGACCATGCCTCCCGCCCCTATGGGGACAGCGCCTGGGTGGGAAAGCCCTGCGGGATACTCGGGGTTTCGATCGGCCAGATCGGCACGGCTGTGGCGCAGCAGCACCTGCGCGACTCGCTGGCCTACCTGGACATGCCGACGCTGGGGCAGCCGGAAGTCTTCATCCAGGCCCATGACGGGCTGTTCGAGGCCGACGGCAGCATCGGCGAGGACAGCCGGGAGTTCCTGCAGGGCTGGATGGACAAATTCGTCGAGTGGGTGAAGCAGCACGCGCCCAAATAACGGCGCAGGCGCCGCGCGCGCCGCTAACGGTGGTATTCGCCGGCGCGTTCGGGCTGGTAGAGAATCTCCTCGATGCGCACTTTGAGGGTGCCGCCACCGGGCTTCGGCCACTCGATCTCGTCGCCCTGTGACAGGCCCAGCAGGGCGCTGCCCACGGGCGCCAGCACCGAAATCGTGCCGCCGCTTTCGTCGACGTCCTTCGGGTAGACCAGCGTCAGGGCGAACTCCTCGTTGGACGAGGCGACCCGGAAGCGAATCCTGGAATTCATCGTGACGACGGTCGGCGGCATCTCGCGCGGATCCACGATGTCGGCGCGGTCCAGTTCGCCTTCCAGGGCCGTCTTGCCCGGGAAGGCGTCCGCCGGCAATTTCGCAAGCAGCGCTTCCAGGCGTTCGGCGTCTCTCTCGGATATCACGATGTTAGGTGCAGCCACGGCTCTTCCTCTCCGGGATTGTTCTACCCGCAAGTATGGTTGCAATTGGCCCGAAAACAAGGGGTTTCGACAGGGCCGGTCGCATTTTTACAACCGCGCCTGTCTAATTGACCCACGCGGCGGAAGGGAAAGGCGGCTATGACAGGCAACGGCGGCGGGCCGGTGGCAAGAATGCTCAGGGCGGCGACGCGCATCGAGCCGCACGAGCAGAAAGCCGTGCTGCTGTCGTTTGCGTTCGTGTTCCTGCTGATGGCCGCGTACTTCATCCTGCGCCCGGTGCGCAACGCGATGGCGAGCGACTGGACGGACGCCGAGCTCAGCCTGATCTGGACCGGCACCTTCCTGTTCAGCCTGGTCGCGGTATCCGTGTACGGCGGCATCATTCCGCGCGTGAAGTTCAGGAACCTCGTGCCGGGCGTGTACGTGTTTTTCACGCTGTCCTTCTTCGCCTTCTACCTCGGGGCGCGGCTTGCCGAAAGCCGCGAATGGCTGAACGTCGCCTTCTACATCTGGGTGAGCGTTTTCGCCCTGTTCCACGTGTCGGTCTTCTGGAGCTTCATGGCCGACATCTATAACCGCAGGCAGGCACCGCGGCTGTTCGCGTTCATCGCCGCGGGCGCGAGCATCGGCGCGATCGCCGGGCCCGCGCTCACGATCCTGCTTGCGAAGGCTCTCGGGACCTACGAGATGATGCTCGTTGCCGCGGTCATGCTGCTGCTCCCGATCCCGATCATCGGTGTGCTCAATCGCCTGAAGGTGACGGAGCTCGGCAACGCGGATGTGCGCGCGGATCTCACCCGGCAGCAGGAGATCGGGCGCAATCCGTTCAGGGGTTTCACACTCTTTTTCAGCAATTCGTTCCTGTTCGGCATCGGCCTGTTCATTTTTCTTTACGTATCGATGGGCGCGTTCGTGTATTTCGGCCTGAAAAACCTGATGGAGCCATACGACGAGGCGACGCGGGGGCAGATGTGGGCGCTGATCGACCTCACGGTGAATACGCTGTCGATCGCGACCGCGCTGTTCGTCACCGGCCGGATCGCGCCCCGTCTCGGCATGGCCAAAACGCTCGCCTTGGTGCCGGCGGCGATCGTGCTCGGTTTCCTCACGGTGGCGGTAGCGCCGCTGCTCGCGGTCGTCATCGGCCTTGAAATTGCCAAGCGTGCCGGTGACTATGCAATAACCCGCCCCGGCCGCGAGATGCTGTTCACCATCGTTGACCGCGAGATGCGGTTCAAGGCGAAACCGGTGATCGACATTGTCATCTACCGCGGCGGCGACGTCGTGTGGGGGTGGGCATTCACCGGTTTGACGACGGTGGTCGGGCTCGGCCTGACCGGCGTCGCGCTCGTCGGTGCCGGCCTCGCTGCCGCGTGGACCGCGGTCGCGTTGTTCCTGGGACGCAAGTATGATCGCGCCGTCGACGAGGCGTCTCCGGTGCCGGCGACCGACTATCGAGAGGAAACCCTGTATGAAACAAAACGCGTGGATTTGTGACGCGATCCGGACGCCTGTCGGGCGTTACGGAGGCGCGTTGTCTTCCGTGCGCGCCGACGATCTCGGCGCGCTGCCCCTGCGGGAGCTGTTGCAGCGCAACGGCAGCCTGCCGCCGGAGGCCATCGACGATGTGATCCTCGGCTGCGCCAACCAGGCTGGAGAGGACAACCGCAACGTTGCGCGCATGTCGGCGCTGCTGGCCGGCGTGCCGGCGTCGGTGCCCGGCGTCACCGTCAATCGCCTGTGCGGCTCGGGTATGAATGCCGTCGGCAACGCCGCGCACGCGATCAAGGCGGGCGAGGCCGCAATCGTGCTCGCGGGCGGCGTCGAATCGATGTCGCGGGCGCCGCTCGTGCTGGCGAAAGCGACCGCCGCTTTCAGTCGCAATGCCGAGATTTACGACACGACGCTCGGGTGGCGCTTCATCAACCGCGAGCTGGAAAAGCAGTACGGCACGGATTCCATGGCGGAGACGGCCGAGAACGTCGCCGACGAATACGGCATCTCGCGCGAGGACCAGGACGCTTTCGCGCTGCGCAGCCAGCAGAAGGCGGCCGCGGCGATCGCGGCCGGCAGGCTGGCGGAGGAAATCGTCGGCGTGCGCGTGCCGCAGCGGCGGGGCGAGCCGCTGCTGGTGGAAACGGACGAGCACCCGCGCCCCGATTCAAACCTCGAGGCGTTGCGGAAGCTCAAGCCGATCGTGCGTCCCGACGGCACCGTGACCGCCGGCAACGCTTCCGGAATCAACGACGGTGCCTGCGCGTTGCTGATCGCCTCCGACTCCGCGCTCGAGCGCCACGGCCTGGCGCCGATGGCACGCATCGTCGCCTGGGCGGCGGCGGGCGTCGAGCCGCGCGTGATGGGCATGGGCCCGGTGCCGGCCTCGCGCAAGGTGCTGCGGCTGGCGGGCCTGCAGATCGGCGACATGGACGTGATCGAGCTGAACGAGGCGTTCGCGGCGCAGGGGCTCGCCGTGCTGCGCGGCCTCGGCGTGCCGGACGACGCCGAGCACGTGAACCCTAACGGAGGCGCGATCGCGCTCGGCCATCCGCTCGGCATGTCGGGGGCGCGCCTGCTCACAACGGCCGCGTACGAGTTGCGACGGCGCGGCGGCCGCTATGCGCTCTGCACGATGTGCATCGGCGTCGGGCAGGGCATTGCGATGATTATCGAGCGCTCGGGATGACAACGGCGCCCTCCGACAAGCGGTTGCAGGAGATCGCGGAGGGGATCCGGAACCGGCGCACTGTGAAGCTCTTCCTGCAGCGGCCGGTCAGCCGGGAGCTGGTGCGCGATGCCATCGAGGTGGCGCGCTGGGCGCCGAACCATCATGTCACCGAGCCCTGGCACTTCTACGTGCTGGGTCCGGAATCGATCCGCGAGGCGGTTGAGCTCACGCGCACCATCACCACCGAGCGCAAGGGCGAGAAGATGGGTGACTTCAAGGCCGCTTCCGCCGCCGAGCGGCCGGGGTGGCTGGTCGTCACCTGCCGCGTCACCGATGACGAGCTCATGCAGCGCGAGGACTACGCGAGCTGCGCCTGCGCGGTCCAGAATTTCATGCTGTACCTGTCCGCGGCCGGCGTGGCGTCGAAATGGTCGACGGGGCCGATCACGCGCGACGATCGCTTCCTGCGCCTGCTCGGCATCGATCCGTCGGAGGAGTTCGTGGTCGGCCTGATCTGGTACGGCTACGCGAAGGTGACACCCACCCAGCGCCGCAAGGACGTCAACGAAATCCTCACCGAACGCCCCTGACCACGCTATGGCGGTCGCCCGCATGGCGGGCTCCTACAGGGCGAAGAGGAGAACCAGGGTCAGGAGGGCGGCGGCGTACACCACGCCCAGGGCGATCACGC
>CAZSKQ010000065.1:0-15099 GCA_964607425.1 uncultured Woeseiaceae bacterium | reverse complement strand
AGGAGAACCAGGGTCAGGAGGGCGGCGGCGTACACCACGCCCAGGGCGATCACGCCGGGTTCGAGCTCGGTGTTGGAATTGTCGTCCGGCATGGCTTACCTCGACTCCGCGAGCGCCGGTGCGGCTTCCCAGCCGCCGCCCAGCGCCTTGTAAATGGCGACCACCGACGTGTTCAACGCGGTTTGCGCGATGGCCACGGCATCTTCGGCTTCGAGCACGGTGCGCTCCGCGTCCAGCAGCCGCAGGAAATCGATTGCGCCCTCGCGGTAGCGGATGCGCGCGAGCTCGGCCGCGCGCCGCGATGCGGCCGCCTGGTCCAGCAGCGCGGCGAGTCGGTCCTGGTTCTGCGCATAAGCGACAAATGCGTTCTCGGTTTCCTCCAGGGCCCGCAGCACGGTCTGCTCGTAGAACGCCAGCGCACCGTCCGCCTGCGCCTCCGTCGCGCGCAGTCGCGCCCGCACGCTGCCGAGGTCGAACGCGGCCCAGCTCAGCACGGGCGTCATGCTCCAGGCTTCGGCGGCCGATTCCCCGATTTGGTCGGCGTCGCCGGTCACGAAGCCGACAAACCCGCTGATCGTGAGCCGCGGAAAGAGGTCGGCCGTGGCGATGCCCACGCGCGCGGTGGCCGCCGCCAGTTGGCGCTCCGCCACCCGGATGTCGGGACGGCGCCGCAAGAGAGACTCCGGATCCCCGATCGGCAGCGGGTTCGTGAAGGACTTGCTGATCGCCTCCGAATCCGCACCGGCCGTGAATTCCAGCGTGCCCGGCTGCCGGCCCAGCAGCACGGCAAGCCGGTGCCGCGCCGCGCGCTCGGTAATGATCAACGGCGGCAGGCTCGCCTCGATGGCCGCGAGGCGCGCCGCGGCGCTCGCGAGGTCAAGCTCGGTGCCCCGGCCCAGCTCGTAGCGGACGCGCGTCAGGCGCAGTGTTTCCTGCTGGTTATCGCGGTTGGCGACCGCGACTTCGTAACGGCGTTCGGCCCCGAGCAACTCCAGGTAATTCCGTGCAACCTCGGCGGCGACGCTGACCTGGGCCGCGTGCAGGTTCGCCCGCGCTGCTTCCGCGTCCGCGCGCGCGGCGTCAACAGCACTTTGTACCCGGCCGAACAGGTCGAGCTCCCAGAAGGCGTCGAACCCCAGGTCGTAGGTTTCCGAGGCGATCGGCTGCTCGCTGAATCCCGGTTGCTGCACCTTGCGCCGGTCGTAGGCGCCGGCGGCGGTCACGGTCGGCAGCCGGTCGAGCGAACGGTCGTCGAATATCGCCCGCGCCTCGCGCAGCCGCGCGGCGGCTATGTGCAGGTCGAGGTCGTTCGCGAGCGCGCGGGTGATGAGGTCGTCCAGCACCGGGTCGCCGAACTCGTGCCACCAGGCCTGCTCGATCGCCGCCTGCGCGAACTGCGCCTCGACTGCGTTGTGGAATTGCGGCGCCGCCGTCTCCGGAGCATGGTACTCCGGACCGACGGCGCACGCGCTCAGCCCAAGCGTCGCTGAGAGTAGAACGATAATGCGCTTCATTGTGTTGCCCTCGAGCCGCGCAGTGCCCAACCGCGGAAAAGCGGCCGGCGCGGCTCATTCGATGTGATTTCCGGCTCGTCTCCCGGGCGCAGTGCACCGGTGAGGCGCCGCAGGACCCAGTAGAAGACCGGTGTGAACAGCAGGCCGAAGAAGGTCACGCCGAGCATTCCGGAGAACACCGCGATGCCCATGGCATGCCGCATTTCGCTGCCCGCGCCGCTCGCCAGCACCAGCGGCACCACGCCCATGATGAAGGCCATCGACGTCATCAGAATCGGGCGCAGCCGCAGCCGGCAGGCCTCGATCACCGCGGCCCAGGTGCTCGCGCCGGCGGCCTCGCGATCCTTGGCGAACTCGACGATCAGGATCGCGTTCTTGCACGCGAGCCCGACCAGCACGATCAATCCGATCTGCGTGAAGATGTTGTTGTCTCCGCCGGTGAGCCAGACGCCGGCGATGGCGGAGAGCAGCACCATCGGCACGATCAGGATCACGGCCAGCGGCAGGCTCCAGCTTTCGTACAGCGCGGCGAGCACGAGAAACGCCAGCAGCACGCAGAGCGGAAAGATCCAGACCGCCGTGTTACCGGCGAGTTCCTGCTGGTACGTGAGGTCGGTCCACTCGTATTCCATGCCGTTCGGCAGCAGGCGCTCCGCGATCGCCGCCATTGCGGCCTGCGCTTCGCCCGAGCTGTACCCCGGTGCCGGCGCGCCGTTGATCTCGGCTGTGCGATAGCCGTTGTAATGCGGCACGATATCCGGCCCCGATGTCTGCTTTAGCGACACGAAGCTGCCGAGCGGCACCATCTGGCCGCGGTCGTTGCGCACCTTGAGGTTGACCACGTCCTCGGGCTGCAGGCGGAAGTCCATCGCCGCCTGCGCCTTGACCTGGTAGGTGCGGCCGAAGCGGTTGAAGTCGTTGACGTACAGCGAACCGAGATAAATCTGCATCGTCTCGAACAGCCGCTGCAGGTCGACGCCCTGCGCCTTCGCTTTCTCGCGGTTCACCTCGACGCGTAGCTGGGGCGCGTTGATCTGGAAGCCGGAGAAGAGATTGGTGAGGCCGGGTGTCTGCCAGCCGGTGCCGATGAGCTTCTGCGTTTCGGCAAACAGCGTCTCGAAGCCGAGTCCTGCGCGGTCCTCGATCTGCATGCGGAAGCCGCCGATCGAGCCAAGGCCCATGATGGGCGGCGGCGGGAAGACCGCGACGAACGCCTCTTGTATGGAGGCGAACTCCTGGTTCAGGGCGCCGGCGATCGCATTGGCGGACAAAGCGGGATCGTCGCGCTCCGCGAAATCGGACAGCCCGACGAACACGATACCCGCGTTCGGCGCGTTGACGAAGCCGTTGATCGAGAGACCGGGGAACGCGATCGAATGCTCGACGCCCGGGTGGCGGAGGGCGATGTCGCCCATGCGCTCGATCACCTGGCTCGTGCGGTCGAGGGTTGCAGCTTCCGGCAACTGCGCGAACGCGACGAGGTACTGCTTGTCCTGCTGCGGGATGAAGCCCGATGGCACATTCGCGAAGCCAAACCACGTCAGGGCGATCAGCCCCGCGAACACGGTCACCGCGATACCGGAACGGCGCAGCACGCGTCCGGTCACGCCGACGTAGCCGCGTGAGCCGCGGTCGAACAGCCGGTTGAACGGCCGGAGCACCCAGCCAAACGCGCGGTCGATGCCCCGCTGCAGGCGGTCCGGTTGTTCGCCGTGCTCCTTCAGCAGCATGGCTGCCAATGCGGGCGACAGGGTCAGCGAGTTGATTGCGGAGATAACGGTGCTGATCGCGATGGTGATCGCGAACTGGCGGTAGAACTGCCCGGTCAGGCTGCTGATGAACGCGGTCGGTACGAACACCGCGACGAGCACCAGCGCCGTCGCAACGATCGGGCCCGTAACCTCGCGCATCGCCTGCTTGGTCGCGGCGACCGGTTTCAATCCTTCACGAATGTTGCGCTCGACGTTCTCGACTACCACGATCGCATCGTCCACGACGATGCCAATGGCAAGCACGAGCCCGAACAGCGAGAGGGCGTTGAGCGAAAAGCCGAACAGGTGCATCACGGCCAGCGTGCCGACCAGCGACACGGGCACGGCCGCGAGCGGGATGATCGAGGCGCGCCACGTCTGCAGGAACAGCACGACGACGAGCACGACGAGGAGCAGCGCCTCCAGCAGCGTATGTACCACGGCTTCGATCGAATCGCGAACGAACGTCGTCGGGTCATAGACGATCTGGTAGTCGACGCCGTCCGGAAACTCGGCCTTGAGCTCCGCCATGCGCGTGCGCACGGCCTTCGAGAGCTCGAGCGCGTTCGAACCGGGCCGCTGGAAAATGCCGATGCCCGCGGCCGGCTGGTTGTCGAGCAGCGCCCGCAATGCGTAGGAATTGGCGCCGAGCTCGATTCGCGCTACGTCCTCCAGGCGCACGATCTGCCCGCGCGGTCCGGCCTTGACAATGATGCTTGCGAATTCCTCCTCCGTCGTGAGGCGGCCCTTGGTGTCGATGAGGAGCTGGAACTGTGCGGCGCTCGGCGCTGGAGCCGCGCCGAGCTTGCCGGCCGCCACCTGGATGTTCTGCTCGCGGATGGCGTTGACGACGTCGGTGGCCGTCAGGTTCAGGGCCGCGACTTTCTCCGGATCGAGCCATACGCGCATCGCGTATTCGCCGGCCCCGAACACTTGCGCATCGCCGATACCGGGTATACGGGTCAGCTCATCGCGGATGCGCAGCAAGGCGTAATTCGACAGGTATAGCATGTCGTAGCGATCGTCCGGCGACACCAGGTGCACGACCATGGTGAGGGTGGGCGAGGACTTTTCGGTGACGACCCCGATCTGCTGCACTTCCGACGGCAGCTTCGGCAGCGTCTGCTGCACGCGGTTCTGCACCTGCTGCTGCGCGAGGTCGAGATCGGTGCCGAGCGCGAACGTGATCGTAAGAGTCATCACGCCGTCGGAGGTGGCCATCGATGACATGTAAAGCATGTCTTCGACGCCGTTTATCGCCTGCTCTAGCGGCGACGCCACCGTCTCGGCGATGACCTCCGGGTTCGCGCCCGGGTAGGTGGCGCGCACGACGATCGTCGGCGGCACGACCTCCGGGTACTCGCTGATCGGCAACTTGTCGAGCGCAAGGGCACCGGAGATAAAGATGATGATCGACAGGACAGCGGCAAAGATCGGCCGCTCGACGAAAAACTGGGAAAAGTTCATGCCCGTGCCTCAAAGATTGAAAGTGGCGATCGGCGCCGCGGTGATCGCGCTGCAGGAGCGCGCACTGCGTGCGATGCTCCGTTCGCTGGCCTTGGGGTCGCGCACAGTGCGCGCTCCTGCAGGGGGGGCGCATCGCGCGCGATGCTCCGGTCGTCGGCGAGGGGAGGGGGGCCTCATCGTCCCGTGTCCGCGGCGAGGTGTTCCAGGTCGCGGGCATCGCGCTCCATCGCCACCAGCGTGGGGGCGACGGTGGCGCCGGGGCGCACGCGCTGCAGACCGTTCACGATCACCCGTTCGCCGGCTTCGAGCCCGCTCGTGACGATGCGCAGGTCGTCCACCAGCGGGCCCGTTTCCACGGCGCGGTACTGCGCGACGTTGGCCTCGTCCAGCACCAGCACGTATTTCTGACCGAGATCCGTGCCGATGGCGCGATCGTCGATGAGTGCCACGGTTTGCGTCCGGGAGCTCACGAGCTTCAATCGCACGAAAAGCCCGGGCGTAAAGCGTCCGTCCTCGTTGTCGAGTACCGCGCGCCCGCGGATGGTCCCGGACTCGGGATCGACGCGGTTGTCCAGGAAATCGAGGCGGCCTTGGTGGGGATAACCCTGCTCGTTGATCAGCCCGACGTGGACCTTGGCGCTGCGGGCCGCGGCCGGGTCCTGGCCTTCCATGAACTGCAGGTAACTATGCTCGTCGGCATAGAAGTAGGCGTAGATCGGGTCGTCTGACACGAGCGTCGTCAGCAAGGTCGAGCTGTCGACGAGGTTGCCGGCCGTGACCAGGGCATTCGACACGCGGCCGTCGATCGGCGCCACTACCGTGGTGAACTCGAGATCGAGGTTCGCCGCCTTTAGCGCGGCTTCTACCGACGCGAGCTCGGCGGCCGCAATGGCCTCGCCCGTGGTGAGGCTGTCGAGCTCCTCACGCGAGATGGCGTTCTCCTCGAAGAGGCGTGCTGCGCGCTCACGATTGGAAGCGGCGAGCGCGAGCTGCGCCTGCGCTCGTTCGTGCTCGGCGGCGAGGCGGTCTACCTCGGCCTGGAACGGGCGGGCATCGATGCGGAACAGGATGTCGCCGGCCGCGACCCGGCTGCCCTCGTCGAAATGCACCGATTCCACGTACCCGCTCACGCGCGGGCGTACCTCGACGGACTCCACGGCCCGCAGGCGACCGGTGAATTCCTGCCACTCGTGCATCGGCTGGACGGCCACGGCGGCCACCGAGACCTGCGGAGCAGGGGGCGGCTCCTGCTGGGGACCCGCGTTGCTGGCGTTACAGCCGGCCAGGGCGACAGCGAGGATCGTGGCGGCCAGGCCGGAAATCAGCCGGGTGGGGCGGGATGTCATGGCACAACTCCTTGATATTGTTGTTACGTGGTCGGGCTAAACTTGGATGCTGTTGATCTGGCTGAGGTTTTGAACGGTGCATCCCCAGCCGGAAAGTGTTACTATACCGTTCGGTCTCATCAGGCCCGGACGATACAGACCGGTCAGTAACGTGTCAACAGGAAATTTGTCATGAGTGCAGACGTCGGGGAAAAGCAGGCAAGCCGCAAGAGCAAGCGGCCCGCGCGCGAGCGCATCTGCGAGACGGCGCGCGATCTCTTCTACCAGCGCGGCATCCGCGGCGTCGGGGTCGAGTTGATCGCGGCCGAGGCGGGCACGACCAAGATGAGCCTCTACCGCAACTTCGCGTCGAAAGACGAGCTCATCGCGGAGTACCTGGCCGAACAGGACCGCGAGTTCTGGCAGTGGTGGGACGGCCTGATGGAGCCTTTACAAGGCCAGCCGGAGAAGCAGATCGAAGCGTTGTTCTGTGCGCTCCAGCAGGCCTGCTGCAACCCGGCCGCACGCGGCTGCCCGTTCTCCAACGCCGCGGCGGAACTGCCGGACGCGGAACATCCCGGCCGCCAGATCGTCATGCAGCACCACGAAAAGCTGCGTCACCGGCTGCGGGAAATCTGTACCGAGATGCAAGCCCGCGATCCCGAAGCGCTGGGCGATGCGCTGCTGCTCCTGCTCTCGGGTGCGTTCGTCGCCCGCCTGGTGTCCGACACCGGGGACAGTCTCGATTCCATATCGACCACCGTACGCTCGTTGCTGAGCTCCGAGCTGGGACCGGCGCGGGAAGAATCCTGAAGGTCCGGAATCACCGGGTATCCGGGCCCTCGGAAGGAGGCGCGAACACCGTCCGGAAGGCGCGCAGCGCGGCCGGATGGTAGATCGTTGCGTGCGTCTCATCCCGCAATATTTCGTAATGCACGCGCACTTGTGGATATTCGCTGACCGCGGATACCAGTTGCATCAGCGCGGGCTCCAGCCCCGCGTCGCTGCCCGTCGCCAGGTACAGCACGGCCGCGAGGCTCGATTTTGCTCGCAGCTTCTCGCCGGCGCCAGCCACCAGGGCCTCGTTGTTCCACCACAGGCTGGGATCGAACGCGATGTAAGTATCGAACAGCTCCGGATCGAGCAGGAAGGTTTCCACCACGAACAATCCGGCGAGCGATTCGCCGACGATGGCGGTTTCGTCCGTCACGCGGTAACGACCGCGGATATCCGGCATGAGCTCGTCGCGGATGAAGGCGCGGAACGCCGCCGAGCCGCCGACGCGCGGCGCGATGCGGCGATCATCGGGATTCTTTGTAGGCCCCGTCATGTCACGGCGGCGCTCGGTGTTCTCGATGCCGACCAGCAGGAACGGCCGCATGCCGCCGTTGGCGGACAGTATCTGCACCAGTCCCGCGATGTGCAGAAAATCCTCGTCGCGGCCCCCGTCCGGCATGTACAGCACCGGCAACGGGGCGTCGAACGGCGTGCCATAGTACGTCGGCGTGAAGACGTTGATCCGCCGCGTCTCCTTCAGCACTTTTGAGTCCAGTGTGAAGGTATCGCCGATTACCAGGGGTTCCGCGCCTTCGGCGGCGCGGGGCATTACGGCTGGAGTGGCCAGTAACGCGAGCACCGCCACGGCGATCATGGATTCCAGGCGCAGCATTGCAATCTCCCCCGCCGGAACGGTTCAGCTCCGGCTGTCTCTGTACGAGCTGGCGCCCTGGTGACCCCCGACGACCATCAGGGCTTTGCCTAAGTTTACCTAATCCACAATGCAGTTTTTGTCGGTGACCGCGTTCAGCAGGCGTGCTTACAATAGTCGAGGCCTGAGACATTGCGTCGCTCGAGCTTTGAATCCACACCCCTGCAGGAGCGCGCACTGCGCGCGATGCCACCCTGTCCTTTCCGGGGCATCGCGCGCGATGCGCACTCCTGCGGAAGCCGGTGACGATCCGCCTGCTGGAAGGCTCTCGTCAGGAGCCGGCAACAGAATTGACCAGGCAGGCTGACCGGTCCGGTCAGCCGAACTGGACGGATAATCCGAAAAACTGAGCGGGGCAAGCACATGAAAGAAAAGCACATCACACGCCGCCAGCTGCTGGTGCGCGGATTGCAGCTTCCGGTGGGCGGTGCTCTTTTGATCGGCCTTGGCGGATGCGGAGGGAGTGATAGCGGCTCGATCGCGAGCGCGGCCGTTTGCGCGGACCCGGACGCCATGACGTCCGGGGAGCGGGCGCTGCGGGCATCAATGAATTACACGGAAAAGTCGACAAACCCGCAGCAGGTGTGCGCGGGTTGCGCGTTCTTTCACGCGGGAGAGGGGCAGTGCGGTACCTGCGACATGTTCACCGGTGGTCCGGCAAACCGGGACGGTCGCTGCGATTCCTGGAGCTCGGCTGCCTGAAGTTGGTCTGGGGCGCTGGTCCGGAAGCGGACGAGTGCTACGAAGGAAAATCAATGTTTAAGGGGGCTGGATCAAATGTTTAACACCCGGTCGGGGCGTCGGTTTTCGACACTAATAATGGCGCTGAGCATGCTCAGCATGGTATCGGCAACAGCCGGCGCCGCTGATCCTGCATCGTCCGCCGACGTGCCACGGTACGAACTCGATCGGAGCTGGCCCAAGCTTCCTCTTCCGCACAAGTGGGCGATCGGTTGGATCGATGGAATTTTTGTCGATGCCCGCGACCACGTTTGGGTGCTCAGCAGCCCGCATCGCCTGGGTGGCTGGGTGACAGGAGCGGCGCTGGATCCGCCGGGCTCCAACTGCTGCGTCCCTGCACCGCACGTCATTGAATTCGATTCGGAGGGAAATGTGGTCAGTTCCTGGCGTGGGCCGGGAGAGGGGTACGACTGGCCGACGCAGGAACACGGAATATTCGTCGATTACAAGGGCAACGTCTGGATCAGTGCAAACCAGACCCGCCCCGGATCCGACGGCAGCCCGCCCGATGGCATGGTTCTGAAGTTCACCCGCGACGGAAAGTTTCTCCTGCAGATCGGCGGTCGTGGCCCGACAAAGGGCAGTCTTGACACGACCCAGCTGGGGGCGCCGGCGGCCGTCGCCGTCGACCCGACGGCCAACGAGGTTTTCATTGCGGACGGCTACGTCAACCACAGGGTAATCGTGTTCGATGCCGATAGCGGCGAATTCAAGCGCCAGTGGGGCGCCTATGGGAACGCGCCGACCGATCACGACCTGACATACGATCCCGATGCCTCGCCGTCAGAGCAGTTCAACCTCGTACACTGCGTCCGGATTTCCAATGACGGCCTGGTCTACGTTTGCGATCGAAAGAATAATCGTATCCAGGTGTTCCAGCGCGATGGCACGTTTGTACAGGAATTCTTTTACGAGACGGACACTACCGTTTCCGGCTCGGTCGGCAGCGTCAGCTTTTGGCCCGACGCCGACCAGAGCATGATGATCATCAACGATTCAGGCAACTTCCTCACCAGGCTGGTCCGGCGTTCCGACGGGGAAATCCTGAGCTCGTTTGGCCATTACGGTACTTACGCCGGCGAGTACGATCGCAACCACCAGGCCGAGTTCGATTCCAGGGGGTACCTCTATATCTCCGAAGACAATAGGGTCCAGAGGTTCAAGATCGTCAATGGCGCACAGCCGTAGGTGAATGGAATCACCGGGTCGCGGGGCTGAATGTAAGCCACCAAGCCGTTGCGTGCGGCAGGCTGCGGCGAGGCTTGAAATACATGGCCGCCGCCGGTGCCGTGTTCAGCCAAAGCAAGCTGCGCGCGGGTAGCTCAACGTGCCTGCCGTCGGCACAGCGCCACGCTCCCGCTACTGCTGTGAACAGGCCGCAGTGAAGTGAGTCGGCCCGCCATGCCTCCCCGTCGTCGACGGATTGCATCGTGGCATGACTGCCAGAGCGATGCATCAGGTTGAGGTCGCGTGTGCGGCCATCGAGCAGCCGGCACTGTGGCGCGCTGGCACCGTCAAAGCGCAGGGGAGGGTGGTAAATGGAGACGTGCTTTGGACCGTCGGCGAAGCGCAGCTCGACGCCGGCGCCTTCGATTACCTTGAACCAGCGCTGCATTCCCACGAAAGCCGAGAACGGACCGTCGGTATTTATATCGGCCAGGCTGATCCGAACCAGCGGGTCGATGGTCGATGGCCAGGCGAGCAACTCGCGCGTGTAACCGCCGCGGTTCCGCCACTCCTGCGGCGGTACGGCATCCGCTTGAACGACTTGCATCGTCATGGCGTATGGGATTCAGAGGTCAATAACCACACATCGCTTGCGGATTATGAATCGGCGAAGACGGGGAAGAACCTAACATCTATTGCGATATTGTTTAGATGAGCTAATCGGACTGCGTTGTGCGAAACCGCAAAACGCGCTGGAGGCGCGTAATGGCGGAAGTCGCATGCCAGGAAGCTACTTGCAAGCGTTTGTAATCAATAAAAATTAATCCGCTACAAACCGGCGATGATCGCGCCGGTACCAGTGCGGCGCCAGGAGAGACTGATCGTCATGAGGACGAATGTCCAACTGCGTCCCCTGAATCGACGATTGATGAATGCGCATTTGGCCGCATAATGCGGCGGTCATGGACTGCGGTTATGGGACCGGTTGCATCGTCAGGATTGCGACAAGGATCAGCGACAGGGTTGTCGCTGGAATAAAAAGTGGGCAGGAGACAAACGTATGACGATTGTGATTACCGGTTCGGACCTCACCATCGAAAAGGTCATGCAGGTCGCCCGATATAATGAAAAGGTCGAGCTGCACCCGGACGCTATCGAGCGGATGAAAACGTGCAGGACAATGCTCGAGAAGAAGATCGACGCCGGTGAAATCGTTTACGGTGTCAACACTGGTATCGGTGAGTTCAGCGAAGTGGTCCTGAGCGAGGAACAGGTTCAGGAGTTTCAAAAGTACCTTATCTATAACCATGCGGCCGGGATCGGAGAACCGGCTCCGGTCGAGCACGTCCGGGCTGCGATGCTGGGTCGCATAAATGTGCTGTCAAATGGCCACTCCGGCAATCGTCCGATAATTGCCCAGACGCTGGTCGAAATGCTCAATAAGGGCGTGACGCCGCTGGTTTGCAAAAAGGGCTCGGTTGCGGCTTGCGGAGATCTTGCTCCCATGGCCCAGATGGCCCTGGTTTTATTGGGCGAAGGCGAAGCCTACTACGAGGGGGAATTGTTGCCGGGTGCGCAGGCCATGTCGAAAGCCGGCATCGAGATTCCGGGTCTCAAGGCGCGCGACGGCCTTGCGACCATCAACGGCTCCAACCTGACCACTGCGATGTCGGCGCTCTGGCTTTTCGACGCCTACCGATGGCTCAAGCAGGCCGTTATCGCCACAGCCATGTCGCTGGAAGCCCTCAAAGCCAACATGCGGCCGTATTCTCCGCTGCTGCATGAGGTACGCGGGTTTCCGGGCGCTATCCAGTGCGCACGAGCGATCCGGGCATTGGTTGAGGGCGGAGACCTGTGCAACGGCAACGTGAAATGCAAGGTGCAGGATGCTTATTCAATGCGATCGGCTCCCCAGGTGATCGGCGCCGCTTTCGACGCGCTGAGCTGGTCGCGCTCACAGGTCGAGATCGAGCTAAACGGTGTGGGTGACAATCCCGTCTTTTTTCCCGACAAGGACCTGCAGGTTTCCGGCGCCAATTTCCAGGGGACTCCCGTTTGCCTGCCAATGGATATGGCCGGTGCCGCAATCACGATGGTCAGCGTCATATCCGAACGGCGAATGAATCGACTCAATAATCCCGCTCTTTCCGTCGGCCTGCCTCCGTTCCTGACCAAGGGTGCCGGCATGTTCTCCGGTCTCATGCTCAGCCAGTACACGGCCGACATGCTGATCGTCGAGCAGCGCATTCTCTCGGCTCCTGCGAGCATCCAGTCCATCCCGGCCGCCGCCGACCAGGAAGATTTCGTCTCCATGGGCATGAATACGGCCCTGAAGAATTTCCAGATCCTCGAGAATGGCAACGGGGTGCTCGGTATCGAGTTTATGGCAGCCGCCCAGGCCCTGGATTTCAGGGACTTCAAACTTGGCCGGGGCGTCGAAACCGCCAAGAAGGTGGTTCGCCGTCACGTGGAGTACCTGGACGTGGATCGACCCCTTCATCGCGATCACAATGCGATGATGAGTCTCGTGAAGTCCTGCGAGATCCTGGACGAAGTCGAAGAGAGCATCGGCAAGCTCGACTTCAACGGGCACTTCACAAAGCTGCATTGATTCCGGAAGAACTGGCCGGATCACAAAAATGAAAAGGGGCTCTTCGAGCCCCTTTTCGTTTCCTGCTTCGTATGAGTTTCTCTACAAGCTGAACCGAAGGCCGGCGCTGTATGTCCGACCGAGAGTATCGTAAAGGTTCGGATTGGACGGAGCAGCCTCATAGCTGAAACCGCCTGGGCCCGGAGCCACTACCGCCGGGTCCTTGTCGGCGATGTTCCGCACATTGAAGAACAATACCGCCGAGCCATCGCTGTCGCTGGAGAGATCGTACGAGAGCGAAGCGTCAAACCAGGTGGCGCCATCGATTGTGTTGGTCTCGATGGTTCGGGCGAGGGTAGACGAAGCCGGACAGCCGCTGGTGCATTCAATCCAAAGAGGATCGTACACGCCTTCACTGATCCCGCGTGCTGTCAGGTTTGCCCGGACACGCTCGAATCCGTAGTTCAGAGCCGCTCGCCAGCGCCATTCCGGCACACCATCGCCCCGATTCTGGCCGTCCAGTTTGATGACCTCGCCGGTCGCGGTGGTCTCGACTTTCTCCAGGACATGGGCCGCTTTGGCGCTCAAGGACAGATCGCCGGATATGCCGAGGAAATTCGGCGCAAACAAGTAGCGGGCTTCCAGGTCAATGCCCCTGGCCTTCATGGAATCGAGGTTGAATGGCGTAATGCTGATCAGTTCGATCTCCTGGTTCGGACCGAAGGTCAATGCATCGCAAAAAGCACTCCTGCCTTCAAAGCAGAAGTTGATGATTTCTTGCGAACTGGCACCGCCGATAGCATCCGTGATATCGATGTCCCAGTAATCGACCGAAGCGGTAAAGCCCTCCAGGAAGGTGGGTTGAAACACGAAGCCCACCCCGATGTAGTCCGATTTTTCGGGTGTCAGGGCGGGGTTGCCGGAGGTCGAGGAGACGGTATTTTCAGAAATGCCGCCTCGGAACGGATTGACGACGCCGGGGAAGCCGCCGCCTCCCTTGGAGTACAAGTCGTCCAGGGTAGGTGCCCGGATGTCACGGGACAGCGTGCCGCGGAAGCTGATGTCATCGGCCATTGACCATGTGACGCCAAGTTTCCAGGTCGTCACGTAACCGGACGTTTCGTAGTCCGTTCCGCGGACAGCGGCGTTCAGGTCGAGGGACTGGGCCCACGCCTCATCCGCGGCCAGGGGGACGACGGTTTCCACGAAGACTTCCGTAACCGACAGGCTGGCATCATAGACACGGTAGTTTCCGTAGAACCAGTCTCTCAGTTCGCGGCTGATCGGGTCGTTTTCACCCTCCACCTCGTCGTTGCGGTATTCCACACCGGCGGCAATGGAAACCGGGCCAGCCCAGGAGTCGAACGGAGTGCCGGAAACGGAACCGGCGACCACATGCTGGGTCAGCCGCTCTATACGCATATCGCGGGCGCCGTTGCCGAGGATGTAGTCAATAGCCGGCTGCGAGTTCACACCGATGCCGAAGATGTTATAGGGAACGCAGAGCGAGTCGTCATTGCCGGGATCCGCGTCGGCGTTCACGCGGCACGCCGGCAGCCCGGTCACGGGATGAATAACCGAGTCGAGAGCCTTGTCATAACGGGACCTGCGCGTAACGTTGAATACTTCCTGGTGCAAGCGCGCGTAGCCCCGCTGGACATAGGCGTTCCAGACCCACTCCGTGTCGAAAGCTTCGGCTATGCCGTCGAGGCCGAAGGTAAAGCGTTGCACCGAACGGTCATTGACGGAGCCTGAACGCCCCAAATCCTGGTTCATGGAACCCATGGTGAACTGCGTGATGCCCAGATCGTTCGCCCGCGCGGCCACGGAAGCCGGGATAAAGGCGTTCTCGGTCGAGATCACGAGGCGGTCGGTATCCTCCCTGAAGCAGCACCAGTTCTGGTTTTCATTCCCGCTCCACGACGCTTCGAACCAGGCGTTGGTGTCGGTATTGAGGTCGTAGCTCAGGCGGCTATAGACCGTCTGCGTCTTTTGACGCGAGGTCAGGCCCGGGGAATGCGGTTTGCCGCGAATCTGCGCTGCCTCCCAGGCGCCGCCTATCATCACAGGGTCGGAGACAATCTCACCGTAGGTGAACTGGTAAGGAGTTCCCCCGGGGCCGAATGCGGTTCCGGCAAGCGCGGTATCCGTGATGATGCCGCCGACAATGCCGGTTGCGGGGGCAACCCGGTCGCGGACCAGGTATTCGGGCTGCCCGTTCACCCCGTCGTAGTCCGGGTTGGCGACGATGTTCCAGCCTTGCTGGTTCCACGGGCGGTCATTCGTGGGAACGCCGTCTTCCTCCGAGACTTCCCCTGAAAAGAGGAGATGACCGCGGCCATCGGCAAAGGGGGTGCCCGCGGTCAGGGTGAATTCATAACTTTCGTTGTCGTCATAATTCGTGACGCCACCCATCACAGTTCCCTTGATGCCGGTGAATTCCTTGTCCAGGATGAAGTTCACCACACCCGACACAGCGTCCGCGCCATATGCGGCCGACGCTCCGCCTGTGACGATTTCCACGCGGGAAATCAGTGCCTGGGGGAAGGTGTTAATGTCGATGATGCCGGTCGGCCGGGAGGCAACGGAGCGGCGGCCATCGAGAAGAACCAGGGTGCGCTCCAAGCCCAGCCCGCGCAGGTTCAAGGCATTCAGGCCGGCGTTGCCGGCGCTCATCGAGGAGTTGGTAGCGGTCGGCATGCGGCTCCCCGAGAAGGCCGGCATCGTGTTTATCACGTCGGCGGCGTTCGGCGTGGGCGCATATTCAAACTCCTCGCTCGTCACCATCGTGATTGGCGTCGGCGCCTCAAAACCGTCACGGACAACGCGTGAGCCC
>CAZSKQ010000064.1:0-20021 GCA_964607425.1 uncultured Woeseiaceae bacterium | reverse complement strand
AGCCCGCAGGCCCACAGGGACGTGCTTGTGGCCGGCGCCGAAGGCCCCTCCCCCCTCCCCGGTCACGGCTCCGCCAGCCTCGGCGCGCAAACAGGTGAACACGGTAGCAGCGTTAAAGACGGACCCGTCGACGCAGACGCGTTTCATGGCGGGCTTCCGGGGTCTGCACGATGCAGGCCCACAGGGACGTGCTTGTGGCCGGCGCCGGAGGCCCCCCCTCGCCGGTCACGGCTTCGCCAGCGTCGGCGGGGCAGATCAGGTGAACACGGTAGCAGCGTCAAAGACGGGCCCGTCGACGCAGACGCGTTTCATGGCGGGCCCTTCAGGGGTCTGGACGAGCACCGCGCAGGCGGCGCAGCCGCCGACGGCGCAGGCCATGTATTCCTCCAGCGAAGCCTGGCACGGAACGTCGAACTCGCGGGCGAGGGCGGCGACGGCTTCGAGCATTGGGGTCGGGCCGCAGGTGAAGATCTCGACCTGCGCGAGCTCGGCCGGGGTTTGCGCCTGCAGCCAGATGCGGGCGAGCTCCGCGACGTTGCCGCGGTAGGCGCCCGGCAGCCCGGCGCCGCTCGCGAGCCGGCTCGGGATGCGCCAGTCCTCGAGCAGGGGCATCGCGTGCATCGCCTTTTGCTGCAGCCACTCCGTCACGATCCCGGAAGGCACCGGCTCGAACGGGAACGGGATCTCCGAGCCCATCAGCACGAGTGCCTGCCAGTCGCGGTGATCGCACCACAGGGTTTCAGCCAGGAAGATCATAGGCGGGATGCCGACGCCGCCGCCGATGAGCAGCGGTCGCGGCCGTTTTGGCGACGGCTCGAAGCCGTGACCGATCGGCCCCAGCAGGCTCATGGTTTCGCCAGGGTGCTTGTGGCCCAGCGAGCGCAGGCCGCTGCCGACGATCTTGAACAGGACCTCGATCCAGCCCTCGTCGGCGCCGGCGCGCATGATCGACAGCGGCCGGCGCATCGGGATTGCCGCGTCGCAGCGAACATGGACGAAGGTGCCGGGCGTGGCGCGGCGCGCGGTTTCCGGCGCGTACAGGCGCAGGATGTACTGGTCGCCCGGGAATCGCGATACCTGCAGTACGCGCGAGTCTTCGAGAAAGATGGTGCCGCGGTGCGGCCGGTTGGCGGCGCTCGCCGCGGGTGCCTCCCTCACGTCGCTTCCAGGGTCTCGATGACGACGGCGAGGATGGCCATGCGTACCGCGACGCCGTTGGTCACCTGCCTCGTGATCACGGAGGCGGGGCTGTCGGCCAGCGCGGATTCGATTTCGATCCCGCGGTTCATCGGCCCCGGGTGCATCACGATGGCATCCGGTGCGGCAAGCTTCATGCGCTCGCGGCTGATGCCGTATTTCGCAAAGTACTCGTCGATGCCCGGAATACCTTCCAGGTTGCCGATGCGCTCGCGCTGGATACGCAGCGCCATGACCACGTCCGCGCCGCGCAGGCCGTCCTCGAGGCGGTGCAGGACGCGCCCGGACGGGATCGTGCCGGGCTCCGGCGCCAGGACCGGTGGCGAGACCAGCCGCAGCTCGCCGACGCCGAGCGTCGTCAATGCTTCCGCCGCGGAGCGCGCCACGCGCGAGTGCGCGATATCGCCGACGATCGTCACCGTGAGTTTGCGAAAATCCGGCTTGTGCTGGCGAATCGTCAGCACGTCCAACAGCCCTTGCGTCGGATGCGACACGTCCGCTTCGCCCGCATTCAGGATGCTGACCCGATCGCTCACGTGGCGCGCGATGTAGGCCGGCACCCCCGCACTCGCGTCGCGCACCACGAAGACGTCGATCTGCATCGCCTGCAGCGTGTAGATCATGTCGAGAATGCTTTCGCCTTTCTTCCGCGACGAGGTGTTGACGTCGAGGTTCAGCACGTCGGCGCCCAGGCGCTTGGCGGCCAGGTCGAACGAGGCGCGGGTCCGCGTGCTCGGTTCGAAGAAAAGGTTGGCGACCGTGCGTCCGGCGAGCGCGCGGCTGCGGGCGACCCCCTGGCCGTGCGGCCTCAGGTAGGTCTCGGCGCGGTCGAGCAGGTCGACGAGCTGCTGGCGACTCATGCCGTTCAGCGTTAACAGGTGGCGCAGCCGTCCCGCGGGGGTCAGCTGCAGGTCGGATTCCTTTCCGGGTTCCGGTACATCGGACAAATCGGTCACTGGCATGGCGGTCGAGAGTTTACCTTGGACGGTGTACGAATGCGCCTGCTCCGCGGTCAACCCGCGCGGCCGAGCCAGCGTTCCGCGATCAGGACCGCCGCGGCAGCGTCGACCGATTCCCGCGCCGTGCGGCGCCGCGTGCGGCCCGCCCGACGCCCCTCCAGCAGCATCTGCCGCGCCTCGATAGAGGAGTAGCGCTCGTCCACCGTCTCGACGGGCAGCGCGAAGCGGGCAAGGCCATGCACGAATTCGGCCAGCGCGGGGGCGATCGGCGAGGGGGAGCCGTCCGCGTGCAGCGGCATCCCGACTACCAGGGTTTCGGGCCGCCATTCCGCGAGCAGCGCCTCGATGTGCGCCCAGTCGGGACCGTCGGGAGAGTTGGCGACAACGCCCAGCGGGCTGGCGGAGCCGGTAACCCGCTGGCCAACCGCCACGCCGATGCGCCGCAGGCCGAAATCGAAGGCGATTATGGTCTCGGGCAGCGGCGTGTCAGGCGTGCCCGGCATGCGGCGCGATAAGGCTGAGGTCGACGCCGAGGATGCGGGCCGCCGACATCCAGCGCTCGGAGAAAGGCACGTCGAAGACGATCTCCGGCGTTGCCGGCACGCTCAGCCAGGTGTTGGCAAGCATCTCCGCCTCGAGCTGGCCGGCCTGCCAGCCGGCGTAGCCCAGCGCCACCAGCGACTTCGACGGTCCGGTTCCCAATGCGATAGCTTCCAGCACGTCGCGTGAGAGCGTGAGCTGGATGCCTTCGGATACGGCGACCGAGCTCTCGAAGCGGGCAGTCGAATTATGCAGGACGAATCCCCGTTCCCGGGCCACTGGCCCACCGTCGAACACGGGCCGGCTGGACGCGACGGGATCGGCCTCCCGGACTTCGAGTTGCGCGAAGAGTCCGCCCAGGCTCAGCTCTGTCGGGCGGTTGATGACGATGCCCAGCGCGCCTTCGGCATTGTGCTCGCAGATCAGCGTTACGGTGCTGCTGAAATTGGGATCGAGCATGCCCGGCATGGCGATGAGGAGCTGGTTATTGAAGCTCGCATCAAGCTGCATGCCGCACAGTATCGCCCTGGTTCCCGTGGCGGACAACTACCGTATCATCATGTAGCAGGCAATTCCCTGAGCGGGTCCGGTGAGCGCGCCCTGGTCCTGGAAACCCTGGACGAAAATACGCTCGCCCGGACTTGCGCAGAGGCTCCCTACGTCCGATCGCCCGCGCGGCGGGCTGCAGCATGGCTGAATTCCCACTTGTATGCGAAGCGGAGCCGGTCGTACTCCGCGCTCACGGCCTCGGGGAACGGGTCGAAGGGTGCGGCCCGGCGCAATATGTCGAGAGCCGCCTGGTCGAGCAGGCGCGAGCCGGAGGAGCGGCGGATAACGACTTCCTGCAGCCGGCCGGAGGCATCGATGGTGACTTCGAGCGTCGGACTGCCGGTGTGTCCCTGGGCTAGCGCCTGCTCGGGAAAATACGCAACGCCGATCGCCTCGATTTTCTGCTTCCAGTGATACAGATAGCCGGCAATGACCGATTCGCGGGTGTCGACGCTGGTCACGAGCTCCCGCGGGTCGTCGTCGTGAATCTGCAAGCGGGCGGCCTCGTCCTGCGGCAGCGGCAGCGTCAGCAGGACGCCGGCTTCGAGCGCGATCGCGGTCTGCTCGCGCGCATCGGGCTCGTCACGCGGCCGGTCGGGTACCGAGAGGTCCTGCTCGGCCCGGCTCGTCAGCACCTCATCCGCGGCCACGGCGGCCGCCTGCGTGGTCTCGATGCCGTCGCCGTCCGGCAGTCCGGGATTGGCGAACGGTACCTGGCTTGCGGGCAGCGTGCCCGGCCGCACCTCGAGCAGCGTGTTGCCCTGGCCGTCCTGGCTGGCCTGGGCCAGGTAGTCCGCGTCCTCCGTGTTGGATGACGTACGCTCGGGATCCGCGACGATGGTGACGTCCAGCGAAATCGCCCGGGATTCGCTGTGCGGGAGCGGGTTGAAGGTGATGCCGAGAATGAGGATGCCGTGGATAAGCGCCGCCAAAAACAGCATCGGCGGCAGGCGATCGGGTTTCGTCTCGCGCTCGCCCGGGCCCGTGGGCGCCTTGCCCTCTGCCAGGTCGATATCGGCGAACGCATCCGTCATCGTTCTACGCCATCCGCTTCTCTATCGCGTCGAACAGCAGGCCCGCGATATTCAATCCGAACTCGCGGTCCAGCTCGCGGATGCCGGTCGGGCTCGTCACGTTGACCTCCGTAAGGTAATCGCCGATCACGTCGAGGCCGGCGAAGAGTACGCCTTGCTCCTTCAGCACCGGGCCGACCTGCGAGCAGATGAAGCGATCGCGCTCCGTGAGCGGCTGCCCCTTGCCCGTAGCGCCCATCGCGAGGTTGCCGCGATAGTCGTGCGCCGCCGGCACGCGGGCTAAAGCGTAGGGCACGGGCTCGCCGTCCACCAGCAGGATGCGCTTGTCGCCCGCAGTGATCTCCGGCACGAACACCTGCGCCATGGCAAATCGGCTGCCGTTGTCGGTCAGGGTTTCCATGATGACGTTTGCGTTCTTGTCGCCGGCCACGATGACGAACACGGAGCGGCCGCCCATCCCGTCCAGGGGTTTCACGACGATTCGCCCGTGCTGCTCCAGGAACGCGCGGATGTCGTGGATCGAGCGGGTGATGAGCGTCAGCGGCGCGCAGTCCGCGAACCACGCGGTGTAGGCCTTCTCGTTCATGTCGCGCAAAGCCCGGGGCCGGTTGACGACCAGCGCGCCGGCGAGCTCGGCACGCTCCAGTATGTAGCTCGTGTAGATGTACTCCATATCGAAAGGCGGATCCTTGCGCATGAGCACAATATCGAGATCTCCGAGGGCGAGCTCCCGGGCGTCACCGAGCTCGAACCACCGCTCGAGGTCGTCGAACACTTCGAGCAGCCGCGTGCGCGCCAGCGCGCGGCCGGATTCGAGCCGCAGGTCACCTTGCCGGATGTAATGAATTTCGGCTCCGCGCCGCGAGGCTTCCAGGAGCATCGCGAGTGTCGAATCCTTCTTCGGCGTTATGGACTCGATGGGGTCCATGACGACGCCGACGCGCCAGCCTGCCCGGGTCATATCGAAGACACCTTCCTTCACCGTCAATTACCCGGATTATGCGTGAAAAACAACAATGAAATCAGCAAACTTGTACCCTGTGGCGGCGGTCGTGGCGGGTTTCACATCAATATGGTACAAGGGTCGCGACTTCCGCTTTGGGGCGAGTAAAGCACGTGCAGAACAACTCATCTCGAGGTCTGAACGGACTCAAGATTCTTGTCGTGGACGACAGTAAGACGATCCGTCGCACCGCCGAGACTCTCCTGTCCAAGGAGGGCTGCCAGGTGTTCACCGCCATCGACGGCTTCGATGCGCTCTCCAAGATCGCCGACCACCAGCCGGACCTGATCTTCGTCGACATCATGATGCCGCGGCTCGATGGATACCAGACCTGCTCGCTCATCAAGCACAACAAGGTATTCCGTAACACGCCCGTGATCATGTTGTCGTCCAAGGACGGGCTGTTCGACCGCGCGCGGGGACGCATCGTCGGTTCCGAGCAGTACCTGACAAAACCGTTCACCAAGGACGAGCTCCTGGGCGCGATCTCCAACCAGATCAACTGAGGATCGATTCATGGCCGTGATACTCATCGTCGATGACTCGCCGACCGAGCTGCACCTGTTTCAGAACATGCTGGAGCGGAACGGCTTCGAAACGCTCGTCGCTGATTCGGGCGAGGAGGGCATACGGCAGGCGCAGTCGGCACGTCCCGATTGCATCCTGATGGACGTCGTGATGCCGGGCATGAACGGCTTCCAGGCAACGCGCAAGCTGACGCGCGACCCGGGGACATCGAGCATCCCGGTAATCATGATCACGACCAAGGACCAGGAAACCGACAAAATCTGGGGCATGCGGCAGGGCGCGGCCGAGTACCTGGTGAAGCCGGTCGCGGAGAAGCAGCTGGTCGCCAAGATCAACGCCGTCATGGCCGGTTGAATGGCCGGAACTCCTGCCCTCCGTTCGCTCCGCAACGGCCTGTGAGATGACCGGGAACGCCGTCGATCTCGCGAGCCTGGTCAACGAACCCTTTGACCTGCTGCTGGAGATGGAGCGCCGCAGCCGCGCGGCGTTTGCCGGCCAGGGCGGCGAGGGGCCGTCTTCCGAATGGGTCGGCATCGGCTTCCGGATCGGCGACGAGCAGTTCGTCTCCAGCCGGCAGGCGGTGCGCGAGGTGCTGATGTTGCCGGAAACGATTACCCGCGTGCCGGGCGCCAAACGCTGGGTGCTCGGTATCGCCAACCTGCGCGGGCACCTGCTGCCGCTGGTCGACCTGAAGATGTTCCTCGGCAACGGGCGGACGGCACTGCGACGCAGCACGCGCGTCGTGTCCGTTAACCACCGGGAGATCCCCGCAGGACTGGTAGTGGACGAGGTATCCGGCTTCCGCCGCTTCACGGACGGCGAGTTCACCGACCGTTGGCCGCCGACGGTGGTGCGCTGCGATCGTTACCTGGACGGGGCGTATCAGCGGGGTTCCGACTGCTGGCCCGTGTTCGACCTGTTCAACCTGGTCGAGAGCAGCTCGTTCCTGCAGGCCGCGGCGGAATGAAGCGTCACCCACAAACGATAATCCACTCGATACAAAGCCATGGCTAACAAACCCGACAAAAGGCTCGACAGGGACAGCGCGCGCACCTCCGCCTTCACCGTACTCGCAATGCTCGCGGCGCTCGTGCTGGTCGCGGCCGCGGGCATCCTGTACCTGCAAAAGGTCCACGACGGCACGTCGTCGCCCGAGGTGGCACGGTTGTCGCAGGAGGTTTCCCGGCACGCGGACGCGCTGCGCGCCGACCGCGATGCGGCCGCGACCGTTCGCACGGCGGCCGCCGGCGTAAGCGAGCGCATGCCCGGGCTGCTCGCGGCCTCCGATACGCTGCTCGAGACCAGCGGTGCAGTCGACTACGTACGCGAGTTCCAGCGGCGCGCATCCAGGCTGGAGCAATCCCTTGCCGCGCTCGCCGCCGGCAATGCCAGGGCAGATGCTGCCTCCGCGATCGCGAACGACCTTGCATACCTGGAGGACGTCACCAGTGCACTCTCCGGCGGTGACACCACGCTCGACGTGGCGCCGCTGCCGGCCGCCGCCCGCGAAGCGGTACTCCAGCCGGTGGCCGAGGCGCTGGGTGAAATTGAATCGCGGGTAACCGAAGCTCTTGCCGCGGCGGAAAGCTCCGGCAACTCCGCCGCCAGCCTCGCGGCGCTCACCGCCGGCGCGAAGGCGCTGAACGCCGCGGCTACCACCGCATCGCCCGCTGCCGGGCTCCTGCGGCATCCGCTCGTACCGGTCGCACTGGTCGGCATCGCACTGCTGCTGCTTGCGGTTCTTGCTGTCCTGCATTCCCGTTCGGCCGTCTTCGAGCGCGCCGCCAAGGTGCAGGCGGAACAGAACGAACGCAACCAGCAGGCAATCCTGCGCCTGCTGGACGAGCTCGGCAGCCTGGCGGACGGCGACCTCACGGTCGAGGCGACGGTGACGGAAGACATCACCGGCGCGATCGCGGACTCCATCAACTACGCCATCGAAAAGCTGCGCGAGCTGGTTGCCACGATCAACGAAACGGCCATCATGGTGGCGTCGGCCGCCAAGCAGACGGAAGCCACCGCGGGGCACATGGCGCGCGCGGCCGACACCCAGAACCGGGAGATACGCGCATCCACCGAATCCATCGAATCGATGGCGGCCTCCATCGAGGAAGTCTCCGGCAACGCGGAGCGCTCGTCGGACGTCGCGCGGCATTCGGTGGAGGTGGCGCACAAGGGCGGCGAAGCGGTGCGGCGAACCATCGACGGCATGAATGCGATCCGCGAGACCATCCAGGAGACGTCGAAGCGGATCAAGCGTCTTGGCGAGAGCTCGCAGGAAATCGGCAACATCGTCGAGCTGATCAACGACATTGCCGAGCAGACCAATATCCTGGCGCTGAACGCGTCCATCCAGGCCTCGATGGCGGGGGAAGCGGGCCGCGGCTTCGCGGTCGTGGCGGACGAAGTGCAGCGCCTCGCGGAGCGCTCCACCAACGCGACCAAGCAGATCGAGGTGCTGGTGCGCACCATCCAGTCCGACACCAACGAGGCCGTCGTGTCCATGGAACGCAGCACCACGGACGTAGTCGGCGGTGCACTGCTGGCCGAGAACGCGGGCGCGGCGCTGGACGAGATCGAGCAGGTGTCCAACCAGATCGCAAGCCTCGTGCAGAACATTTCGAGCTCCGCGCAGCAGCAGGCGGCGTCGGCGGCGGATGTCACCCGCCGGACGGCAAAACTCAAGGAGATCAGTGACCAGACGGGCAAGGCGACCACCGCGACCGCCGCGGCCGTTTCCAAGCTGTCAGTGCTCGCCTCGCAGCTCCGGCAGACGGTGGCCGGGTTTACGCTGCCGAGCGCCTCTTTCGACACCAGTGCGCTGAAACCGAAAGCGGCACGCGAGCGGCGTGCCGCCACCGAGGATCAAGCAGCGGGCTGATGAGCACCGAGACGGGGATCCGGGCACCGCGGGGCGAGGCCGCCACGCTCGAAGCTGCCGCCAGCGCGCTGGCGATCGTCAGCCAGGAGCTGATGGAGACGCTCAGGAGCGCCCACCTCGCGCTGGAGGACTGCATCGACGGCCGCGGCGGCTCGGCGGCGCTCGCTGCCTGCGCCGACCTCCTGCACCAGGCGCAGGGCGCCCTGCGCATGACGGAAACCTACGGCGCCGCACTGCTCGCGGAGGAGATGGAGCTGGTTTGCGTCGCCCTGGCCAGGCTGCGCGACGGCAAGGGTCGGCAGGACGGGCTCGATGCGCTCGCCCGGGCGATGGTCCAGCTGCCCATCTACATCGAGCGCCTGCTCGGGGGCGGCCGTGACATCGCACTCGTGCTGCTGCCGATGCTGAACGATCTGCGGGCGGCACGGGGCCAGCCGCTGCTTTCCGAAGGTACGCTGCTGCTCCTGAATCTCTCGCCCTCGCGCCAGGCGGCGGGTGACGCCGGGCTCAGGCCCAGCGGCGAAGACCCGGTCAAGGTAGCCGCGAAGCTGCGCCCGAAGTTCCAGCTCGCCCTGCTCGGCTGGATCCAGGGCGGCGACGAGCAGCGGCACCTGAAGGCCCTCTCCGCGGTCGCCCACGCGCTGGAGAAGTCTGCGACGCGTGAGGACATGTACCAGCTCTGGTGGATCACCGGGGCCGTGCTGGAGGCGCTCCGCGACGGCGGGCTGGAGACCTCGATCGCGCTGAAGCGCCTGCTCGGCCAGGCCGATCGCAGGATGAAGCTGCTGATCGACGAGGGCGCGGATTCCTTCGATACGCACCCGGTCACGCCGCTGCTGAACAATCTCCTTTATTACGTCGCGCGCTCGACCACCGCCGGCCAGCGCATCGGCGAAGTGCGCGCCGCGTTCAACCTGGCGGAGCTGCTACCCGGCGACGAGCAGGTGGAGCAGGCGCGCGAAAGCCTGTCGGCTCCCAGTGTCAAGTTGATGAAAACGGTCGCCGCGGCCATCAAGGAGGACCTCGGAAGGGTCAAGGACGTGCTGGACATCTACGTCCGCACCGGCATGAACAAATCCTCCGAGCTCGTGCCGCAGCTTGACCTGCTGAAAAAAATCAGCGACACGCTGGGTGTGCTCGGCCTCGGCGAGTTGCGCGGCGATATAGACCAGGAGATCGAGCGGCTGAAAAGCGTCGTGACCCGCGGCGGCGGCGCCAACGAACAGACGATCCTCGAGATCGCCTCCACGCTGCTCAAGGTCGAGGACCGGCTGGACCAGCAGCTTTTGCGCATGATCGTGCCGCAGGAGCCGGGCGCGCCGGCCGGCGACCCGCCGGCGGCCGACGACGCCGAGTACAAGCAGGTCGCGGAGGCGGTGATGCGCGAAAGCATCATCAATCTCGCCCGTATCAAGGAGACCTTCAGCCAGAGCCTCACGGAGACCGGCAGCTCCCAGGGCATGGACAACGTGCCGGCGCTGATCCGCGGGATCAAGGCGGGGCTCCTGATGCTGAACAAGTCCCGCGCGATGGAAGTCGTGGACCGGATCGGCCGGATCGTCGTCCTCGCGCTGCGCGGGGGCGGCCCGGGACGGCTGGAACAGAAAGAAACGGACCGGCTGGCCGACGCGATCGTCAGCATCGAGTACTACATGGAGACGGTGAAAGCGGGGCGCCGCGACCCGGATTACATGCTGGACAACGCCGAGACCTGCCTGAACGTGCTGCGGGATCTCGAGCGGCGCCTCACCCGCGACAGTGCCGAAACGGGAGTCACGCGAACCATCAAACCATTGCAGGCGGAGGTGCCCGACGCGGCGCGGGTTGCGGCCCGCATGCAAAAAACGGACGTCATCCCGGTGCCGGTGGTAGCGGAGGACGCCGAGCACCTCGACCCGGAACTGCTGGAGTTGTTCATCGAGGAGGCGCGAGAGGAAATCGCCACCATCGACCGCAACCTGCCGCAATGGGCCGAAACGCCGGACGACATGGAAACACTGATCACGGTGCGCCGCTCGTTTCATACGCTCAAGGGAAGCGGCCGCATGGTCGGCGCCGAGCGCATCGGCGAGTATTGCTGGAGCATTGAAAACCTGCTGAATCGGCTGATCAACCGCACGCTGGTGCGCACGCCGCCGATGATCGAGTTCATCCTGCAGGCGGCAGCGGTCGTGCCGGAGCTGGTCGAGCAGCTCGAAGCCGGCACGGAGCCTCCGTCGAACGTCAACCTGCTCATGGCGCGCGCCAGCGCGTTTGCCGAGGGCGATCCGAATGCGGCGGTACTCACGATTGCGGAGCCGGACAAGGCCGGACCGGAAGCAAGCCCCGCGCTGGAAATGGACCCGGTGCTCCTCGACATCTTCGGCAAGGAAACGGAAGGGCACCTGCAGGTAATCGATGCCTGGCTGGCCGCCTCCGAGGGTCACCGCCCGCCGTTCTACGTGAACGACAAGCTGCATCGCGCCTGCCATACGCTGCACGGGAGCGCCAACATGGCAAACGTGGAGCGCGGCGTCGCCGTCGCCGGCGCGCTCAACCGCTTCGTGCGCCGGGCAAACGATTACAACGTGGGGCTGGAGCAGGACGGCGCCGAGGCACTGCGCGCCGCGGCGCAGGCCATCCGCACCATCGTGGCCGACATCAACAAGCCGGAGCGAAAGCGCGACGATTTCCACGAGCTGATCGAGCAACTCAAGGTGCTCACGGACGCGATCGAAACGCCCACGACCCAGGAAGCGGCCATCGGCGAGGCCGACGATCGCAGCGAGGGGCCCCTGCCGGCGGCGGCCCCCGCGGAGGAAGACGGCGAGTACGATGCCGAAATCGCCGGGATCTTCTCGGAAGAGGCCGCGGAGATACTGGAGGAGGCGGACAAGGCGCTCGCCGGCTGGACGCGGGACAAACGGTCGCGCGAGCACGCGGAAAGCCTGAAGCGCCATCTGCATACGCTCAAGGGTGGCGCCCGCATGGCGGGGATTGCGCCCATGGGCAATCTCAGCCACGAACTGGAAACCCTGCTCATCGGCATCGACGAGGGCCGTGTGCCGGCATCGTCCGAGCTCGACGAGCTGCTGCAGCGCAGCCTGGACGAGCTGCACCGGATGCGGGACACCGTGACGGCCGGCAAGAAAGTGAAGCCGGCCGCGGAGCTGGAGCGCCTGATCCAGCGGGTGAACGGCGGCGGGCCGCTGGAGGATACGGAGCCGCGTGGCGACGCGATAGCGATCGAGTTCTCCACCGAGCCCGATGACACGGTCAGCATGGAGATCCTGGAAGCGCCCGCGGTCACAGAGGTGGAGACGCCCGCGCAGGGCGCGCAGGCGGAACCTCCGCCACCGGAATTTCAGGAGCCGGAACGCCCGCAGGCGGAACCGCGGGAACCGGGACGCGCGGAGCTGGAACCGCCGGCGGAAGAAGAAAGTCCGGAGCCGGAACCGCCGGAGCCGGACAGGCGGGAAACGCCGGAGCCGGAAAGGCCGGAGCGGGAACAATCGGAGCCGGAAGAGCCGCAGCGGAAACAGCCGGAGCCGGAAGAGCCGCGACCCGAGGAGCCGGGACGGGAAGAGCCGGAGCGGGAAACGCCGGAGCTCGCCGTACCCGCTGCCGGCACCGAACTCGCCGATCAGTCGCCCGCGGCGGCCGAAGCTCCCGTGCCGGAGCCGACGCGCCCTGCCGAGCCCCGGGAACCCGTCATCGAACCGGAAGCCGAGGCGCCCGCAGCCGCGCGCTCCCCGCCGGCAATGCCGCCGGCAGAGCGGCCGGCCAAAGCTGCCGCCGAACCGCGCAAGGCACCGCGCACCATTGCGCGGGAGCGCCAGGAATACGCGCGCATCGATGCGGACCTGCTGGAGGACCTGTTGAACGCGGCCGGCGAGATCAGCATCTACCACTCGCGCCTGTCGCAGCAGGTCAGTTCGGTCGAATTCCACGTCGATGAACTCGAGCAGACCGTCAGCCGGCTGCGCCAGCAACTGCGCAAGCTCGAAATCGAAACCGAGGCGCAGATCATGCACGGGCACCAGGACACGCTGGTCGCGCGCGATTTCGATCCGCTTGAAATGGACCGGTACTCGAACATCCAGCAACTGTCACGCGCCCTTGCGGAATCGGCGAACGACCTCGGCAGCCTCAAGGACCTGCTGCGCACGCTGACCTCGGAAGCCGAAACGCTGCTGGTGCAGCAGGCGCGCGTCACGGCCGAGCTGCAGGACGGGCTGATGCGCACGCGCATGGTGCCCTTCCAGCGGCACGTGCCGCGGCTGACGAGGCTGGTGCGGCAGGCCGCAACGGAAGCCGGCAAGCGGGCGGAACTCGCGGTGGAAGGAGCCTCGGGCGAGCTCGACCGGCAAGTGCTGGACAAGATGCTGCCGCCGTTCGAGCACATGCTGCGCAATGCCGTGATCCACGGCATCGAGGATGCGGGTACGCGGCAGAAGAACGGCAAGCCCGCCACGGGGCGCATCACGATCCGCCTGCACCGCGAAGGCGCGGAAATGGTCATCGACGTTGCCGACGACGGCGCCGGGCTCGACGTCCAGGCCATCCGCCGCAAGGCCTACGAACGCAGCCTGCTGAAGCCCGACAGCAAGGTGACGGACGAGGAGATCATGCAGCTGATTCTCACGCCCGGTTTTTCCACCGCGTCGAAGATCACGCAGTCCGCCGGGCGCGGCGTCGGCATGGATGTGGTCGCGAACGAGGTGAAGCAGCTCGGCGGCAGCCTGCAGATCTCATCGGTAATCGGCCAGGGAACGAATTTCCGCATTCGCCTGCCGTTTACGCTCGCGATCACGCAGGCGCTGATCGTGCGCACCGGCGACGAGGTTTATGCGCTGCCGCTGCCGACGGTCGAAGGCGTGGCGCGCATCGCCCGCGCCGAGCTCGAGAACCTCCTGGGCCAGGACGATCCGGTCTACGAGTACGGCGAGCAGAGCTACCGGTTCCGGCACCTCGGGCTCTATCTCGGCGGGCAGCCGGCGAAGCTGCCGGAAGACGACGCGTACGTGCCGATCATCCTGGTGCGGGCGGGCGACTACTCGGCCGCGCTCCTGACCGATGAGATGCTCGCCAGCCGCGAGATCGTCGTGAAATCGGTTGGCCCGCAGCTTGCCGGGGTACGCGGCATCTCGGGCGCGACCATCCTCGGCGACGGCAGTATCGTGCTGATCCTCGACATCAACGCGCTGGTGCGGACGGGTGCGCCGATCGTGGAGCTGAAAAACGCTCCGCCCGCGGGCGCCGACGTGCGGCCGCTCGCGCTGGTCGTGGACGACTCGATCACGGTGCGCCGGGTGATGGAGCGTTTCCTGACGCGCAGCGGACTGCGCGTCATCACCGCAAAAGACGGCCTCGACGCCATCAGCGCGTTGTCCGAGAACAAGCCCGACATCATCCTGCTCGATATCGAGATGCCGCGCATGGACGGCTACGAATTCGCGACCCACGTGCGCAACGACGAGCGGATCGCCGATGTGCCGATCATCATGATCACCTCGCGTGTCGGCGACAAGCACCGCGCGCGCGCGATCGAGATCGGCGTCAATGACTACCTTGGCAAGCCGTACCAGGATTCGCAGCTCCTCGACGCGATCCGCAAGCTGCTGGAGGAACGGGGCATCAGCCTGCAATGAGTACCGAAGTACAGGAGCTTTACAGCCTGCTGGTGCCGCTGGCCGAGGACCGGCTCATCGTGCCGCGCGCCTGCGTCGTCGAAGTCGTGCGCTTCACGGCGCCGGAACGCCCGGGCGGCAACGAGCCCTGGATGCTTGGCACCGTCAACTGGTCCGGCCGCGAGCTCCCGCTCGTGTCCTTCGAGGGCGCGATCGGCAAGGACGTGCCGGGCGGCACCGGGCGCACGCGGGTCGTCGTGTTCTATGCGAGCACCGGGCAGATCCGCGCCGGCTACTTCGGCATCCTCACCCAGGGATTCCCGCAGCTCGTGCGCGTCAATCGCGAGGTGCTGAAGCTCGACCAGCGCGAGGGCGACTGGCGTGACGGCGCTCCCGTCCTCTGCCGCGTGAAGATGATCAACGAGTACCCGCTGATCCCGAACCTCGAGCAACTGGAACACATGATCGTCGGGGAGTCGCAGCAGGCCTGACCAGGAGTTCGGGCTGCCAGGCGCGCCGTTGCCCGCCCCGCTACGGTTCGAGCCGAAATGTGGCGATAACGGCCCGATTCACCGCCTTCCTGGAATCCAGTTTTGCGCTATTTTCGCCTTGGCCGTGCCGTGGACGGATGACGGCACGTAAAGCGAACTCAAAGGAGGGAGAAAATGCGCGAACTGACAAAAAGCGAGGCGCTCCTGGTCGCGGGCAACGGCGCGGAGGCGGGCCCCGAGGACACGGGGATAGGCGTGACGATCTTCGGAGGAGGCGCCGGGCTCGTGCCGCCCCCGGTCTGCGGCCCGGCGGGCGGCCCGGCCAATGGTGTGCTTGCCGGGCCGGCAAACCCGGACGACCCCGCGTACGCTTGATCGAGGGTCGGGCGCTCGACACCTTTATTGACGCGGGCCGGCCGGATCTCGTCATCGCGGCGCGCTTGCTCGCGTTGATCCTGCGCTCGTGCGTGCGCGTGCTGCAAAGTGCCTGCCGGGCGCTGCGGAAAGATACCGGCGGGACTTACGCCAGGTCGCCGTGGAGGGCCTGCAGCACCGCCAGCGCGGCGATTGCCGCCGTTTCGGTGCGCAGGATCCGCGGACCGCAGGAGCGGGCGAGGTAGCCGGCGGCGATTGCCTGCTCCAGCTCGGCGTCGCTTACGCCGCCTTCGGGCCCGATCAGCAGCTCGATCGGGCCGCCCGGCGATGGCAGCGATGCCAGCGCTCCGGCAGCGCCCGGATGCAGCACCACGCGCGTCGCGTCCCGCGCCCGCGATTTGAACATCTCGGCGAGCGGCCGGGGTGAGTCGATCGTCGGTACGCGGTTGCGCCCGCATTGCTCGCAGGCGGCTTGCGCGATCCTGGTCCAGTGCTCGACCCGCTTCCGCGCTTTATCGGCCGCGAGGCGCACGACCGAAAACTCCGTGATTACGGGGGTGATCCTCCGCACGCCGAGCTCTGTCGCCTTCTGTACCACGAGATCCATGCGGTCGCCGCGGGAGAGGCCCTGGACAAGGTGGATGGCGAGCCGTGATTCGAGATTGCGGTCGCGTGCCTCACCGACTTCGACCGTCACGGCCCTGTGCGTAGCGCTTGCGATGCGGCCTGCGTGCTCTTGCCCGCTGCCGTCGAACAGGACCAGCTCGTCGCCCGCGCGCAGGCGGAGCACGCGGGACACGTAGTGCGAGCGTTCCGCGTCGAGAACGAGGCTCGTGCCCTGCTCGAGTGCAAGGGAGATGTAAAGACGGGTTTTCATCCGGGGCGTGTTGACAGCGTGGAGAGCAGGCTGAAGAGTATCGGCTTTCACACCATGGGAGCCAGCCTGTGCCACAGCCCGACAGCACGGTATATGCCATCAGTCCCGGCACCGGGCTGCTCCGTCCCGCACGGCAGTGCCCGTCCCCGAACCAGGATGACCGGCCGGGCGGCGTGGAGCCCGAGCTCGTCGTGCTGCACGGCATCAGCCTGCCGCCGGGCGAGTTCGGCGGCGCGCATATCGAGCACTTCTTCACCAACTGCCTGGAGCGCGCCGCGCACCCCTATTTCGAAGGGATCTGCGACCTGCACGTCTCCGCGCACCTGCTCATTCGCCGCGATGGCGAGGTGCTGCAGTTCGTACCCTTCAGCCGGCGCGCGTGGCACGCGGGCGAGTCCTCGTTCCGCGGACGCCCGCGCTGCAACGACTACTCCATCGGCATCGAGCTGGAAGGCACGGATGACGAACCTTACACAAAGGCCCAATACGCGGTGCTCGCGCCTGTGCTCCGGGCGCTGTTCGCGGCCTGGCCGGCACTCGATGCGCGCGTCGTGGCCGCGCATTCCGACGTGTCGCCGGGGCGGAAATCGGACCCCGGTCCCGCTTTCGACTGGCTGCGGCTGTATGATTTGCTGGCGTAGGAGCCCGCGGCGCGGGCGACGGTACCTTGCGCCGCCGGCCTCACCGGCCTTGCGGCCCCACATCGCCCGGTTCAGCGGATTGCGTAAATGAAGCTTCTCGCATTACTCATCGGATTGGCGGTCGAGCGGCTCGCCACGCAGCTTTTTCACCTGCGTGAGTTGCGCTGGCTTGATCGCATCATCGACAGCGGCTTTGAGCAGGTCAACCGGTTCGCCAACTGGCCGCCGCTGCTGCTGGTGGTGCTGCTCGCGATTGCGCTGGTGCTCCCCGTGGCGCTCGTTCGCTTCCTGCTTGGCGATGCGCTGTTCGGCTTCGCCTACCTCTTGTTCGCCGTCGTGGTGCTGTTCTTTTCTTTCGGGCCGAAGGATCTCGGGGAGGAGGTGAACGAGTATTGCGCCGCGCTGGAATCCGGCGACGAGGAGCGCATCCGCCGCTCCGGGAAGGCCATCCTCGAACGGGATCCGCCGCCCGACGGGGAGGCGCGGGTGAGCGAGATCGAGGCGGCCGTCTGCGTGCAGGCGAACAACCGCTTGTTCGCCGTGATTTTCTGGTTCGTGCTGCTGGGGCCGCTGGGCGCGTGGGCGTACCGCGTCACCGATCTCATCCGGCGCCGCGCGGTCTTCAAGGCGGCGCGCGACGCGAGCAGCGAGAGCGCCGCGTCGCTCGCGGTCACGGCCGCCGAAGACCTGCACGGCTGGGTGGCGTGGATCCCGGCGCGGCTTACCGCCGTCGGCTTTGCCATGGCCGGCAATTTCGATGCCGCGATCACGGCATGGCGCAGCGGCGGGAACGTCGGCGTACCGCCCGCCGTGCAGAACGAAAACCTCCTGGCGCGGGTAGGCCTGGGTGCGTTGTCCGTGCCCGAGGCCGAAGCCGAGAGCCGCGCCGAACGCGGTGCCCGCGGAGCGCTTGCCGCCAGCAGGCTGGTGGTCCGGTCGCTCGTCATCTGGGCCGCGGTAATCGCGGCCATGACGCTGTACGGCTGGTCCGTGTGAGGCGCCGGACCGCCGCCGCCATCCTGATTATCGTCGGCGCTCTTGCCTCCGGCTGTGACAGCCGCAGCCGGGTAGCGAGCGATCCCGCCGGGGCCAGGGAAGCCCCCGCACGCCGCATCGTCACGCTGGCGCCGCACCTGGCAGAGCTGGTGTTTGCCGTGGGCGCCGGCGAGCGGCTCGTCGGCGTCAGCGCGTATACGGACCGGCCGCCGGAGGCCGCCAGCCTCCCGGTAGTCGGCGATGCGTTTTCGCTCGACCAGGAACGCCTGGCGCTGCTCGAACCCGACCTGCTGCTGGCCTGGGAGAGCGGTACGCCCGCACACGTCGTCGACGAGTTACGTGCGCGCGGGTACCGCGTCGAAAGCATCCGCACGCGCGGGCTGGCCGATGTGGCGGCTGCCCTGGAGCACGTCGGCGCGCTCACCGGCCGGCGCGAGCAGGCGAGGCTCGCGGCGGCGGCGTTTCGCAGCGGTCTCGAGCGGCTGGAGGCGCTGCACGGCGATGCGCCGCCGATCAGGGTGTTCTACCAGGTTTCGCAGCGCCCGCTCTATACGATCAATGGCAAGCATTACGTCAGCGAGCTCATCGAGACCTGCGGCGGACGGAATATATTCGCGAACCTCGACCAGCTTGCGCCGATGGTCACGGTGGAGGCGGTGCTGGCACAGAACCCGGAAGTGATGCTTGCCAGCTCGGATAACCCTGCGGATGTCTTTGCCGTCTGGCAGCGCTGGCCTGAGCTCGCGGCCAATCGCCACGACAATTATTTCCTCCTGCCGGCGAACGAGATCGGTCGGCCGACGCCGCGCCTGATCGAGGCCGGCGAGACCCTGTGCCGTACGCTCGAGCAGGCACGGCAGCGACGCGCGGCGGGCGGCGCGGAACTTGGCGGCGCGGGAGCGTTCCACCTTGATAAGGCCTTTTGAGGAGGCGACCGGAGTCGGGAACCGCAGTGACCAGCGCCAACATCCGCAAGGCCCGGGCAAAGGACTGGCCGGCCATCAAACGCCTGCTTGGCGATGCCGACCTGCCGGTGGACGACCTGGACGCGGACCACCTGGACGGCTTCCTCGTGGCGCTGGATACTCTCAGCACGCCCCCGACCGTCAGCGGTGTGATCGGGTTACAGGCCTTCGGCTCGTCCGGGCTCCTGCGCTCCCTGGCCGTCGATCCCGGGCACAGGTCCGCCGGCATCGGCCGCCAGCTCCTGAAGTCCCTTGAAGGCGAGGCACTGGCCGCCGGCCTTACCGACCTGTGGCTGCTGACCGCCGACGCGGAAGTGTTCTTCTGGAAGCTCGAATACCGGATCGTCGAACGATCCAGGGCGCCGGCCTCCATCCGTGACACGCCGGAATTCACCCGCCTCTGCCCCGCCGCTGCGCACCTGATGCACAAAACCCTGTAACCGGCCGCGTAGGAGCGCGCACTGCGCGCGAAGTCCATGCCGGTGCTCGGTGGCATCGCGCGCGATGCGCGCTCCTGCGCGCGCCTCGCCCAGGATCTACAGGCGGTTGCGGTCCCAGATGATCTCCTGGCCGGACTCCGCGCGCGCGAGCCGGCGCGCGATGACGAACAGGAGGTCCGAGAGGCGGTTCAGGTAACGCAGCACCTCAGTGCGCACGGCTTCCTGCTTTGCGAGACTGCGCACGCGCCGCTCGGCGCGTCGCACGACAGTGCGGGCGAGATGGCAGGCGGCGGCGGCCTGGCCGCCCCCCGGCAGGATGAATTCCTTCAGTGACGGCAATTCCGCGTTGAAGCCGTCGAGCTGGCGCTCGAGGCGCTCGATAAACGGTTCCTCGATGGCCCGGTGCCCCGGAATGCACAGCTCGCCGCCGAGCTCGAACAGGTCGTGCTGTACCTCGGTGAGGCAGGCGCGGATGTCGTCCGGCACGCTCGATGCCGCCAGCACCATGCCGATGGCGCTATTGGCTTCGTCTACCGTGCCGTAGGCTTCCACTCGTGGATGGTCCTTGTCGACGCGGGTCCGATCGCCGAGACCGGTCGTGCCGTCGTCGCCGGTGCGGGTATAGATCTTACTCAGGCGTTTTCCCATCTTCCTCTCACTGCCATTTGTAACCCAGGTCGACAAAGGCACTGCGCTCCTGCATGCGAAAGCCGGCCACCGTTTCGTATTGTGCATCCAGCAGGTTTTCGATGCGCGCATTGAGCCTCCAGCGATCGCCGAACGCCAGCTGCCCGGTCAGGTTGGCGACCACGTAGCCGGGCATGCGCAGGCCGCCGATATCGCTGCGATCGCCGCTCGCAAGCACCGCAATGCCCAGGCGGTACGGCCCGATATTGCGGACGGCCTTGAACGTCAGGCTCTTTTCCGCCCGCCGCA
>CAZSKQ010000063.1:0-20159 GCA_964607425.1 uncultured Woeseiaceae bacterium | reverse complement strand
AAGAAGAGCGACAAGGACAAATCCGACGCGGCGTAGCGGCAGGCGCGATGCCACGATCCTGCGCCCCGCCGTCGCCCGCATGGCGGGCTCCTGCATTGCCCGGTGTTCGGCGCCACCCACGGAGCGGGCGGCGATTCGGCTACGGCTCCCCGGCGGTCTCCGGGTCCGTGGAGTCCAGCTCCGTGCTGACGCGGATGACGCCGTGCAGGGTTCTGTGTACAGGGCAGCGATCGGCAATCTCCAGCAACCGTTGCCGTTGCTCCTCCGTCAGGTCGCCCTCGAGGGTGATGGAGCGCCGGAACTCGTCGATCCGGCTGCCGCTGCTTTCGCAATCGGCACAATCCTCCGCATAAGACTTTCCGTGCCGCACCCGCGCGGTCGCTGCCGCCAGCGCGAGCTGCTTGTGCCGGGCATACATCTGCAGGGTCATCGTCGTGCAGGCCGCCAGTCCGGCCGACAGCAGGTCATAGGGTGTCGGCCCGAGGTTATTGCCGCCGTGCTGCATCGGCTCGTCCGCGATCAGCCGGTGGCCGGCCGCATTGAGCTCGGTCGTGAACGAACCGGCGCGCGTGCGGGCGACGGCCTCCCGCGGCTTCGCCGTCAGGCCCCTGGCGACCTCGCCCGCCCCGAACAGGTATTTTTCAGCCCAGGCGGCCAGCGTCCGCCCGGCGTAGCGAGCGTCGTCCTCGTGCGTCAGCAGGTGGTCGGCGGCATCGAGGCTGATGAAGCTCTTCGGGTGCTTCGCTTCCAGGAACAAATCGCTCGCGTTGTCGATGGGAACGATCTCGTCCAGGGGCGAATGCATGCACAAGAATGCGCTGCGGAGCCCGCCGAGGCTCTCGGGCAGCGGATGCTGCTCCAGGTCTTCAAGGAAGCGGCGCCGGATCGTAAACGTGCGGCCGGCAAGCTCCACGGCAGCCTCGCCCAGGGTCCTGATCTCGGCGACCGCGTCCTCGAAGCGCTCGATGACGTGGGACGGGTGCGACGGCGCGCCGATCGTCGCCACCGCCAGCGTGGACGGGATTGCCGCCGCCGCGCGCAGCGCCGCGGTGCCGCCCAGGGAGTGCCCGACGAGCAGGCCCGGCGCGCGATGCTCGGCTTCCAGGAACTGTGCGGCGGCTACGAGATCCGCCACGTTGCTGGAGAACGTGGTTTCCGCGAACTCGCCCTCGCTGTCGCCGAGCCCCGTAAAGTCGAAGCGCAGCACGGCGATGCCGGAATCGGTAAGCGCCCGGCAGATGTGCCGGGTCGCTTTCAGGTTCTTCGAGCCGGTAAAGCAGTGCGCGAACAGCGCCCAGGCGCGCGGGCTCCCGTGCGGCATGTCGAGCACGCCCGCGAGCTCGTGTCCTTCGTCGTTCTCAAACCGTACGCGATGATGCAACATGACCGTCATCCTCCAGGAATGGCTTTGCGCGCGATGCCGCGGCAGCTCACGGCATCGTTCGTGGCACGCGCTTTTGACAGCACCCCCGGAATCGTCGCATGCATCGCACACCCGCTTACCCGGACGATACGATTGTTGCCGCGGCGACGCCACCCGGCGTCGGCGGGATCGCCGTCGTGCGCGTGTCCGGCGAGGGCGTGCCGCGGATCGCTGAATCCATGCTCGGCAAGCTGCCGGTACCGCGGCACGCGACCCTGTCCGGCTTTCGCGACGGCGAAGGGCGCCTGCTCGACTTCGGCATCGCTTTGTACTTCCCGGCGCCGGATTCCTACACCGGCGAGGCAGTGCTCGAGCTGCAAGGTCACGGCGGGCCCGTGGTCGTGGGCGATCTCGTCGCGGCGGTGGTGCGGCTGGGCGCCAGGCGCGCGGAACCCGGCGAATTTTCGCGCCGCGCCTTCCTGAACGAGCGCCTGGACCTGGCCCAGGCGGAAGCGGTCGCCGACCTCATCGCGAGCGGGTCGTCGCAGGCGGCGCGGGCCGCGCTGCGCTCCCTCGCCGGCGCCTTCTCGGAGGCCGTCAACGGTTTGGCGGAAGACCTCGTGCAGTTGCGGATGCACGTGGAGGCGGCTATCGACTTCCCGGAGGAGGAGATCGATTTTCTCTCGGACGCGGCGCTCATGACGCGCCTTTGCGCCTGCGAGCAGAGCTTCGACCAGCTCCTGGAGCGCGCGGCCGTCGGGCGGGTGCTGAGCGACGGCTACCGGGTGGTCATCGTGGGCCGGCCCAACGCCGGCAAGTCCAGCCTCATGAACCTGCTTTCCGGGCAGGAGACCGCTATCGTGACCGAGATCGCGGGCACGACGCGGGATATCCTGCGCGAGCGCATCAACCTCGATGGCCTGTTGGTGGAGCTGGTAGACACCGCGGGCCTGCGGAGCAATCCGGACCGCATAGAGGCGGAAGGCATCCGCCGCGCCTTGCAGGCACTCGAGTCGGCCGACGCGGCCCTGTGGATCCTGGATGCCAGCGACGGGAAGGCGGCTCCCGACGCCGCCAGCGAGGAGTTGCCGTCCGGGGTGCCGGTCGTCCGGGTGCTGAACAAGATCGATCTCACCGGGGACCCGCCCGGGCGTTTGCCCGGGGATGAACCGGCGGTTGCGCTTTCCGCCCGTACCGGGGCGGGCGTGGAGGCACTCAAGACGCTGGTAAAGGAACTCGCGGGTTACCGGGATGCCGGCGAAGGCGCGTTCACGGCCCGCCGGCGGCACGTCGAGGCCCTGGAACGCGCCCGCGAGCATTTCCTCGCCGGCCGGCTGGCGCTGGAGCAGTCACGGTCGGGCGAGCTCCTGGCCGAGGAGCTCAGGTACGCTCACCGGGCGCTCTCGGAAATCACCGGCGAGTTCCACAGCGACGACCTGCTCGGCCGCATCTTCGCCGAGTTCTGCATCGGCAAGTAGCGCCGGGTTCCGTTGCGCGGGCACCGCCACACCGTGGGCGTCGCTGAAGCGGGTTGACCGCTGTGTGGATCGCGCGCAGTGCGCTCCTGCGTGTGCCGGCTTCTACCCGAGCAGTCCTTCGCGTCGGTACAGGCGTGCGCAGATGAAGGCCAGTACGGCGCCGATGGCCAGTGTGCTGGTGACCGAAAGCAGTGCGTACAAGCCGTTGACCGGCTCGTTTTTGATCAGGTCGACCAGCAGCAGGTGCTGCGACAGGCTGGGGATCAGCATCAGCTCCGCGCTCGGCCGGATCATCAGGATGCTGACGACCAGTATCGGCACCGTGGGAGCGAGCAGCACGACGCTCACCCAGGTTTGCGCTTCCTTGTAGCTTTTCGTAAACGAGGCGACGAGCGTCATCAGGGTCGAGCCGACCAGCGCGAAAGGCAGCAGCAGCAGGAATGCGAGCGCGATCACGCCCGGCCCGAAGTTCGGCGTCATCCCCAGCTTTTCGAGCGGCATGAACTGCAGCACGACGTGAAAGGACAGGAGGCAGATGGCGAGCGAGACACCCATGAACAGGCAGGCGGCGAGAATTTTGCCGACGATCAGCCGATCGCGGGACACGGGCAGCGTGAGCAGCGGCTCGAGGGAGCCGCGCTCGCGCTCGCCGGCAGTGCTGTCGATCGCGAGGTTCATGCCTCCGGAGAGCAGCGCGAACAGGAAGAAATAGCTCATCATGCCGAGCAGCAGCGCAGACCGCCCGCTGGGCGTGGAAACGTCGACCTGGTCGACGTTGAGCGGCCGCACCACGGTTGGTGAGACCCCGCGCGCCAAAAGGCGCAATGCCGCCAGTTCCTCTCCGTAGGCGGCGAGCGCGAGGCCGGCCCGGCGGGCCTCGCGATCCGATTCCCGGTCGGCCTGGTCGGTGATGATCTCGATCTTCGCCGGCGTTCCCCGGGCGAGCTGGCGGCCGAAGTCCTCCGGGATCACGAGCACGATATCCTCCCTGCCGGTGCGCACCGCTTCGATTGCCGCCTCCCGGGTTGCCGGCCCCGCCGCATCGATGATGACGTTGCGGCTGGCGAGATATGCCCTGAGATTCGGTGCGTGCTGGGCCCCGACCGCGGGCACCGTCAGCGCCTCGCTGGCGTCGGTGATCGACTGCTTCAGCGACAGCGTGATCGCAAAACCGAAGATCACGGGCCCGAAGAGCGGGCCGAGCAACAACGCCGACACGAGCGTCCGCCGGTCGCGGAAGTTGTCGATGACTTCCTTGCGGAAGACGATGCCGAGCGTGCGCAGCATCAGTCCCGCACCCGCTGGATGGCCTTGACGAAGGCCTCCTCGAGGTCCTCGCAGCCGGTCCGGTTCCGGATGTCCGCCGGGCTGCCCTCCATCGCGACCTGGCCGGCCGCGATGATCACGATATCGTCACAGAGCGCCGCAACCTCCTGCATGACGTGGCTCGAGAAGAGCACGCACTTGCCGTCGCGCTTGAGCTGGCGGATGAGATCGCGCAGGGCGCGCGTCGCCATGACGTCAAGGCCGCTCGTCGGTTCGTCCAGTACGACGTTCTGCGGTTCGTGCACCAGCGCGCGCGCGAGCGCGACCTTGGTGCGCTGGCCGTGGGAGAAACCTTTTGTCTTGCGATCGGCGAAGTCCTCGATTCCGAGTTGCCGGATGACTTTCTCGACCTGCTCGCCGACATTTGCGTCGGGAGTGCCCTGCAGGCGCGCGTAGTAGGCAATGTTTTCCCGCGCGGTCAGGTGCGGGTACAGGCCCGCTCCATGCGGCAGCGTACCGATGCGCCGCCGCGCCTCCAGGCTTTCTGCCTGCACGTCGATGCCGTCGATGAGTGCCGTGCCGGCATCCGGCTTCAACACCGTGTAGAGAATGCGCAAGGTGGTGGATTTGCCCGCGCCGTTTGGCCCGAGCAGCCCCGTGATGCGGCCGTCGCGGGCCCCGAAGGTCACGCCGCGCACCGCTTTTACTTCGCCGAAGGACTTGTGGAGGCCGTCGACCCGGATCACGGCGACGGCCCGGTGAAATCGAGAAAGAAGGGCATCGCGAACTGGCGCCCGAGGCAATCCCGGTCGATACCGGCGAACGAGGCGCTGTCGACGAATTCCGCCATGATGCGCGGGATGCACGTCCGCGTGAGCTGCCCGTGCCCCTGGTCCGCGCCTTCGAGCAGCAGCTTGTTACCCATGCGGGCCGCCGCCAGCTCGGCGAAGGGCGGCGGCGTGATCGGATCCGCGGTGCCGGACAAGAGCAGCACCGGTATGTCGGTCTCCAGGGGCTCCCGCAGGTCGGGGTCGATGACGCCCCGCGGCCAGACGGCGCAGATCGCTCTCAGCGCTTCGAGCTGCAGCGGGCCGATATAGGTCATCTCGAGTGCCTCGCGGCTCACGTTCTCGCCGTCGAAGAAGGGCGCGTCCTCGGTGCAGACAACGGCGTTGTGCATGCCGAGGCTTAGCGCGTCCGCGAGCGAGCGTGTGCTCATCAGGTACTGTGCCGCGATTGGCGCATAGTTCTCGCGATAGGCTTCGTGAATAAGGAGCGGCATCAAGGCCACCGTGTTCGGGTGATAGCTCAGGATGCGCAAGGCGCCGGCGAGCTGGCCTTCGCCGAAAGAAAAACTTTCGATCTCGGAGGTTACCGGGTTCGGCACTTCGACCGCGACGGGCTCCGCGGCCAGCCGTTCTGCCAGCCGCCGGAACTCGTCGCCGATACGCGGAAACGCCCGGGCGCAGGCATCGCTTTCGGCGCAGCGTGCGAAGATCCTCTCCAGCGCCCGTTGTGCCTCGATGGCGATACCGGGGCCGAGCGCGACCTGCGGCGGGACGACGCCGTCGAGGATGACGGTGCGCGTCGCTTGCGGGTAGCGGCGCGCGAAGTGCTGTGCCACGCGCGTGCCGTAGGAGATGCCATAAAGGTTGAAAGCCGGTGCCCCCAGCGCCTGCCGCAGGGCCTCCAGGTCGGTCACGGCGACGCTGGTGGTGAAGAAGCGCGGGTCGTGCTCAAGCTTCGCCAGGCACTCTCGTGCCTGTTCGGCCGCGGCCTCCGGCGTCTGTTCGCCCTGCATGGCCTGTTCGTCGAGCTGGCAGTCCAGCGCCGCGGAGTCGCCGGTCCCGCGCTGATCCAGCAACACGATGTCGCGGGTGCGGCGGATCGGCTCGAACGCGTTCAAGTAGGCCGCGGCGAACTCGATCGTGGACTGGCCCGGGCCGCCCGCGACAGGCACCAGGGGCGTGGGCTCGGGGTCCAGCGTCAGCGCGGGCACTATCGCGACGGCGAGCTCGATAGTGGCGCCGTCCGGGTTTGCCGGGTCGAGCGGCCGCAGGAGCGTCCCGCATTCGGCCTTGATGCCGGGGTAGCCCGCGCCCGCGCTGATCCGGCAGGCCTCGAGCTCGAGCGTCGCGGCGGGCTCGGCCGCCGCCCCGACGGTCGCCATGAGCACGGCGAGAAGTACCGCCGGAGGCCCGAAATACCGCAAAGAATGCTCCCCCTTTTGCGCTTGTCGATGGCGGATCGGGCCGCGGCTCCGGTCGCACGAAGACCCGGTTCGATCCTTACCTGCCCGCCTGGTGCTTCCGACCGGCTCGCTTATGGTCGCGTAATCGCGGAAGCCAAGTAAAGCACCGTGGCGAGGAGGCGGCGCAGCCACTAGAATCGCATCCCCCCATGAACAGCGACTTTGCATTCGACGTCATCGTCGTCGGCGGCGGCCACGCCGGAACGGAAGCGTCCCTCGCTGCCGCGCGGGCGGGTGCGCGCACGCTGCTCGTGACGCAAAGCATCGCGACGCTCGGCGTGATGAGCTGCAACCCCTCGATCGGCGGCATCGGCAAGGGCCACCTCACGCGTGAAATAGACGCGCTGGGCGGCGCGATGGCGCGGGCGATCGATCGCGCGGGAATCCAGTTCCGGCTGCTGAATGCGAGCAAGGGACCGGCGGTGCGGGCCACGCGCGCGCAGGCGGATCGCGACCTGTACCGGCAGGCCATACGGCAGGCACTCGAAAACCAGCCCGGGCTGTCGCTGTTCCAGCAGCCCGTCGAGGACCTGATCCTCGAGGGAGGGCGCGTTGCCGGCGTCGTGACCGGTCTCGGTCTCGAGTTTCGGGCGCCGGCGGTCGTGCTGACCGTCGGCACTTTTCTCGGCGGGCGCATGCTGGTCGGCCGGACAGAGCGCCCGGGCGGCCGCGCGGGCTGCCCGCCATCGATCCGGCTCGCGGAAAAGCTGCGCGCGCTGCCGTTTCGCGTTGCCCGTTTGAAGACCGGGACTCCCCCGCGCCTGGACGGCAACAGCCTCGATCGAGACGCGATGCAGCGGCAGCCCGGCGATACGCCGGTGCCGGTGTTCTCGTTTTTGGGTACCCGCGCGGAGCATCCGCCGCAGGTGGATTGCCACATCACGCACACGACCGCGGCAACGCACGACATTATCCGCAGCTCGCTGCACGAATCGCCGATGTACACCGGCATGATCGAAGGCGTGGGGCCGCGTTACTGCCCGTCTATCGAGGACAAGGTGGTGCGCTTCGCGGACCGGCCATCGCACCACGTGTTCATGGAGCCGGAAGGGCTGCATTCGCGCGAGATCTACCCGAACGGCATCTCGACCAGCCTGCCGTACGCGACGCAGCTCGCGCTCTTGCGCACGATCCCGGGCTGCGAACGGGCGCGCATTACGCAGCCCGGTTACGCGATCGAGTACGACTACTTCGATCCCCGGGACCTGCGGCCGACGCTGGAAACACGGTTCGTCCCCGGGCTTTATTTCGCGGGGCAGATCAACGGTACGACGGGCTACGAGGAAGCCGCGGCGCAGGGGCTGGTGGCCGGTGTCAACGCGGCGCGGCACGCGGCCGGTCTCGAAGGCTGGTACCCGAAACGCAACGAGGCCTACATCGGCGTGCTGATCGACGACCTCATCACGCGCGGCGTCAGCGAGCCTTACCGGATGTTCACCAGCCGCGCCGAATACCGGCTGCTCTTGCGCGAGGACAATGCGGACCGACGGCTGACGCCGGTGGGCCGCGAGCTGAAGCTCGTCGACGATGCCCGCTGGCAGGTGTTCGAGGCCAAGATGGAAGCCATTCTGCGCGAACGCAGCCGCCTCGAAGAGATCGTGGTGCGCATGGATGAGTTGACGGAGGCGGACCGGGATATCGTCGGGCCGGGATTTCGCCGCGAGTGCACGGCAGCCAGCCTGCTCAAGCGGCCGGAGCTCGGCTACCGTGACGTTGCTGCGCTGTCCGCCGTCGGCGCAAGCGCATTGCCGCTGGGGCCGGGCGCGGAGCAGGTCGAACAGGTCGAGCTCACGCTGGAGGTGGAGGCGCGGTACGCGGGTTACATCGAACGCCAGCAGCGGGAGATCGAAAAGTTCAGCCGCCAGGAAACGCTCGCGTTGCCGGAAGACCTCGATTACGCAGAGGTCAGCGGTCTCTCGACCGAAGCGCGCCTGCGCCTGCAGTCCGCGCGCCCGGCCACCCTGGGCCAGGCGTCGCGACTCGAGGGCGTCACCCCGGCAAGCGTCTCGCTGATCCTGATCCACTTGAAGAAGCGCCACCTCAAACGCTCTGCGTAGCGACGGGGTAGTCCGATTTCTCATGCGCGGAACCCGGTTTGCGCGCGTAAATCCGGTATCCTCGGCCCCAACCAACGAACAACGATTCTCGATGGGGGATGAAGCGCTTGAAGCTGCGCCGATTGCTGGTACTGGTCCCGGCTGCCTGTGCATCCCTGCTGCTGGTTGCCTGCGGCGGCCCGGAGCGTGATGCAGCGGCGGCGAATGTGCTGCACCGGGGACTGGGAGCGGAGCCGGAATCGCTGGATCCGCACAGGTCGCGGAGCATGGAGGCGGGCGATGTGCAGCGCGACATCGGCGAAGGCCTGACCGGGTATTCGGCGGAGGGCGTGCTGGAGCCGCGCGCGGCCGAGCGTTGGGAAGTATCGGAAGATGGCAGGACCTACACCTTCTGGCTGCGGCCGGAGGCGCGTTGGTCGAACGGTGAGAGCGTTACCGCCAGCGACTTCGTATACAGCTTCCGGCGGCTGGTGAATCCGCGGACGGCGGCGTTCTACTCCGAGTCGGTAATCGACGTGAAGAACGCCCGCGCAATCGTCGCGGGCGAGCTGGCGCCGGCGGAGCTCGGCGTCAGCGCGCCGGACGAGTTCCTGCTGGTGGTAGAGCTCGAAGCTCCGGTGCCGTATTTCCTGGCTTTGCTTACTCACCCGAGCATGTTCCCGGTGCACCGCGCATCGATCGAGAGCGGGAAGAACTACGCGCGCCCCGGCAACTTCGTGACCAACGGCGCCTATCGGCTCGTGGCCTGGGAGCTCGGCTCGTACATCGAGCTCGCCCGCAATGCCTACTACTGGAATGATGCGGATACGGCCATCGACCGCGTGCGCTGGTACCTGACGCCGGAACCGCAGGTAGAGCTGAATCGTTATCGCGCCGGGGAGCTCGACATCACCGATTCGGTGCCGGCCGAAATGTTTTCGCGCGTGCGCGAGGAACGGCCAAACGAGCTCAAGGTGTCACCTTATCTCGCCGTTTACTACTACGGCCTCAATCTCGACAGGCCACCGTTCCGGGGGCAGCCGCTCCTGCGGCAGGCGCTGTCCATGGCGATCGACCGCGAGGTGCTGGCGGAGCGCATCATCGGCCGGGGCGAGCAGCCGGCCTATAGCTGGGTGCCGCCGGGGGTCGACAATTACGAGGCGCCGCGCTTCCCCTACGCCGATCTTTCCGCCGAGGAGCGCCGCGCCGCCGCAAAGGACCTGTACCAGCAGGCCGGCTACGGTGCCGGAAACCCCGCGCAGGTCGAAATCCGTTACAACACCTCGGAGCTGCACCAGCGTATTGCCCTCGCGGTGCAGTCGATGTGGCGCGACGTGCTGGGCGTCGAGACGACCCTGGTCAACGAGGAATTCCAGGTCCTGCTGTCGAACATGCAGGCGAGGGAGGTGACGGAGGTGTTCCGCTCGAGCTGGACCGGCGACTACAACGACGCGCATGCGTTCCTGCAGGTACTGGCGTCTGGCTCCCCGACCAACATGACGGGCTACGCCAGCGAAGAATACGACTCCCTGCTGCGGCGCGCCGCGCGGCAGACCGATCCCGGCCTGCGCCGCCTCTACCTGGAAGAAGCCGAACGCGTCCTCCTTGCCGACCACCCGGTGATCCCCCTCTACTTCTACGTAAGCAAGCACCTGGTGAGCCCCCGCGTCGCCGGCTGGCGCGACAACGTCCTCGATTATCATTACAGTCAGCACCTGAATCTTCGGGGGTCGGACCTACGCAACTAAATGATTTTTTTATATATTTAGCCAAAACGAACTGCCAGGGAGAGCTTAATTCGGCCGTTTTGAGGCCAAAATGCGCGCTCAGGGGCTCGTTAAACACGCGGTTTTCGGGTCCAAATGCCGCGATCAAGGCGCTCAGATAGCGCGTTTTCTGCCTGCTTCGTCTGCAAAAACAAATGCTTACAAAGGTCCGACCCCAACCATGCTGCGGGTTCTGAGCGCGATTCCGACGTTGCTGCTGGTGATCGTGGTTGCGTTCGCGATGGTGCGGGCGGCGCCCGGGGGGCCGTTCGACGCCGAGCGGGTGCTGCCGCCCGAGACCGCGGAGAACCTGCGGGCCGCCTACCACCTCGATGAGTCGTTGCCGCGGCAGTTCTGGCGTTACGTGTCGGGACTGGTACAGGGCGATTTCGGGCCTTCCTATTTTTACCGCGACTACGACGTCGGCGAACTGATCGGCGCCGCCTTGCCGGTGTCGGCATGGCTGGGCTTCCTCGCCCTGGTGCTCGCGCTGGCGGTCGGGGTGATGGCCGGTGTCGCCGCGGCGCTGCGCCCGGACGCATTCGCCGGGCGCCTGATCAGCGCGATCGCGATGACCGGCATTTCGGTGCCGGTGTTTGTCGTGGCCCCGGCGCTGGTGCTCGTATTCGCCGTGTCTCTCGATTGGCTGCCGGCGAGCTGGAGCGGCGGCGGGGCCGGGGCCCGGCTGCTTTTGCCCGTGATCGCCCTGGCGCTGCCCCCGATTGCATTCATCACGCGCCTGACCCGCGGCAGCATGCTGGAGGCACTCGGCAGCGATTACATCCGTACCGCCCGGGCACAGGGTCTCGGCATGCGGACCATCATCCTGCACCACGCGCTCAAGCCCGCCCTGCTGCCGGTGATGTCCTACCTCGGGCCTACGATCGCGAACGTGCTGACGGGCGCCGTGATCGTCGAGACGGTTTTCGGAATACCCGGCCTCGGATCCCTGTTCGTCAAAAGCGGCCTGAATCGCGACTACACGCTGGTGCTCGGCATCGTCGTGTTCTACGGCGCGCTCATCATCGCGCTCAATGCATTGGTGGACCTGCTGTACCGGTTCCTGGACCCGCGGATCGGTGCCCGATGAACGCGCCGCTCATGGCCGGTCCGATCGCGCGGCGCATCCGGGACAGCCGCATAGTGAAGTACAGCGGCACGATCCTCGTCATCGTGGCCCTGCTCGCCGTTGCAGGCCCGTGGCTCAGCCCGCACGACTACCGGGATACCGACTTCAACGGCGCGCTTACCCCGCCGACGCTCGCCGGGTTCCACCTGTTCGGCACCGACGATCTCGGCCGTGACCTCTTCGTCCGCACGATGTCGGGCACCCGGGTGACGCTGCTCGTGGCGCTGGTGGCAAGCCTGGTGAGTCTCGTAATCGGCGTCGCCTGGGGAGCGATCGCGGGCTATGCCGGCGGCAGGATCGACGCGCTGATGATGCGCATAGTCGACGCGCTGTTCGCGCTGCCGTTCATCTTCCTCGTCATCCTGCTGATGGTCGCGTTCGAACGCAACTTCCTGCTGATCTTTGTCGCCATCGGCGCCATCAACTGGCTGGAGATGGCGCGTATCGTGCGCGGCCAGACGCTCAGCCTGAAAGAGCGCGACTTCGTGGCCGCGGCCCGGTTGACAGGGGTTTCGCCCGCCGCGATCGTGTGGCGCCACATCACGCCCAATCTGCTCGGCGTGGTGGTCGTGTACCTCACGCTGACGATTCCGCAGGCCATCCTCGTCGAATCCTTCCTGAGTTTCCTCGGCCTCGGTGTGCAGGAGCCGCAGACCTCCCTCGGTGCGCTGGTGAACAACGGCGTCGGGCAGATGGAACGCGCGCCGTGGCTGCTTTTGATTCCCTGCGCCGTACTGTCGCTGATCCTGTTCTGCTTCAACTTCATGGGCGATGGCCTGCACGACCTGCTGGATCCGCGTCGCGGCAGAGGCCCGGCTTGACCCTGCTCGCCGTCGAGGACCTGCGCATACAGTACCCGGGGGCGGCCCGGCCCGCGGTCGACGGCGTCAATCTCGCGCTGGGCGCCGGCGATGCGCTGGGCCTCGTCGGCGAGTCCGGATCCGGTAAATCCCAGACCGCCCTGGCCATCATGGGCCTGCTGCCGCGCACCGCGCGCGTCACAGGCAGCGTGCGGTTCGACGGCTGCGAGCTGCTGGGGAAAAGCGACAGGGTTCTGAACCGTTTCCGTGCCCGCCGGATCGCGATCGTCTTCCAGGATCCGCAACAGTCCCTGAATCCCTACCTGACGATCGGCCAGCAGCTCGGCCGCGTGCTGCGCGAACACCGGATCGTCGCGCGTGCCAGGCTGAAAGAGGCCGCGATCGGCCTCCTGGCGCGCGTCGAGCTGCCTGAGCCCGAGCGCCTGCTGGCGTCGTTTCCGCACCAGCTCTCGGGCGGCATGCGCCAGCGCGCGATGATCGCGCTCGCGCTCGCGGCCGAACCTGCCGTGCTGATCGCCGACGAGCCGACCACCGCCCTCGACGTCACCGTGCAGGCCCAGATCCTGGCGCTGCTGCGCCGGCTGCGCAGGGATTCCGGGATCGCACTGCTTCTCATCACCCACGATCTCGGCGTAATCGCGCAGAACTCGGAGCAGATGCTCGTCATGCAGGACGGCCGCGTGCTCGAACGCGGCCCGACGCGCGCCGTGTTTCGCGCTCCCGTGCACCCGCACACGAGGAAGCTGCTCGCCGCCGCGCCGCGGCTGGACGCGCCGGTGGATCTGGTGGCGCCGCCTGCCGGCGCTGCCGGGCCGCTGCTGGAAGTCGACAAGCTGCGGGTGAGTTTCGGCGCTGCCGGGGGCCGCCGGCAGCCGGGGTTGGTGGCGGTCGACGATGTCAGCCTGTCCCTGGGCGAGGGCGAAACGCTGGCGGTCGTCGGCGAATCCGGCTCCGGCAAGACCACCCTCGCACGCGCCATCGCAGGCCTCGTGCCGCCCGACGCCGGCAGTATTCGCCTGCGCGGCAGGCCGCTGCCCGCCCGCGTGCAGGCGCGCGCCCCGGAAATCCGGCGCGACCTGCAGATGGTGTTCCAGGACCCTGTCGGCTCGCTCAATCCCGCGATGAAGGTCGAAGCCGTGCTCGCCGAGCCCCTGCGAGTGCACTTTCCGCGACTGCAGCGCGCGCAGCGGGACGGAAGCATTCGCCGCCTGCTGGAAAGAACGGGGCTGCCCGGGGAGCTGCTGGGCCGCTATCCGCATGAGCTCTCCGGCGGGCAGGCACAGCGCGTGGCCCTCGCAAGGGCCCTCGCACCCGAACCCGGAGTGCTCGTTTGCGATGAAGCGGTCGCGGCGCTCGACGGCACGGTGCGCGCGGAAGTGCTGGAGCTGTTGCGGCGCGAACAGGCGCGCACCGGGCTCGCGCTGATCTTCATAACCCACGACCTCGGCGTGGTGCGCGAAATCAGCCATCGCGTGCTGGTGATGCGCCGCGGGCAAGTGTGCGAGGAGGCCGGCAACCCGGCGATCTTCGACGCGCCGGCCCACCCCTACACGCGCGCACTTCTCGCTGCCGTACCGGTGCCGGATCCCGCGGCGGCCGGCGCGCCCCGGCCGAGCGCGCCGCCGGTAACGGGATAGGCAGCTCCCGCCATTGGCCGCGAAAGATGCGGCCCGTGCCGGCGGCAAACCTCGCCTTTCCCGGCGCGGCAAGCCGCTCGACAAATGCGCCGCGCGCGCGACCCCGGAGTCCGCGCCATCGAAGCGGCGGGGTGCGGCGATGCTGGCATTCAATGCCGCGGGTCACTACCATAGCGGCTCGATCCCGGCCGGTACGCGTTACCGGCGCCGACCGTAAACCAACCCACGTCATGCTATTAAAAACGAAATCCGTTCTCGCGGCGCTTGCCGCGCTCGCTGTCCTTATCCCGTTTTCCTGGGCCGCGGCCCAACAAGCACCGCAAGGCGATGCCGAGCGCGGCCGTGAACTGGCCCTTACCTGCATGGGCTGCCACGGCATCCCGGGCTATCGCAACGCCTACCCCTCGTTCCGCGTGCCGAAGCTCGGCGGCCAGAAAGCCGCCTACGTCGTCATGGCCCTGACCGCCTATCGCGAGGGCACGCGCCCGCACCCGACCATGCACGCGCAGGCCAGCAGCCTCGACGACCAGTCGATCGCGGACATCGCCGCCTGGGTCGAGCAGGCGGGCACCGCCGCGGATGAAGTGGATATGCAGACAGCCGGCTTGCCGGAAGCCGCCATCGCCTGCGTCGCCTGCCACGGCACGGCGGGCGTCAACATCGTGCCGCCGGCGCCGGTACTTTCGGGGCAGCAGCAGGATTACCTGATGCATGCGCTTCGCCAGTACCAGGAACAGGCGCGTGGCATGAACGTCATGAACGCCATGGCGGCCGGGTTGACCGAGGCGCAAATGGAGCAGATCACCAGGTTCTATTCCTCGCGAAACGGCCTGGACACGCTCGGGGAAGTGCAGTAATCCACGGGCCATGCCGGAGCGAATCGCGCGCACGACGGAGTTAGGGTTCGGTATCACCGCCATCGATACCGAGTACGTGCGCCCGATGCACGATGCAAGCCACCTCATCGTCGATGACGGCAGCGCCGCGTTCGTCGATACGGGCACCAACGACAGCGTCGACCTGCTGATGAACGCGCTCGAGCGGTCGGGGTACGAGCCGGCGCAGGTGCAATACGTCTTTCTTACGCACGTGCATCTCGATCACGCCGGCGGCGCGGGTGCCCTGATGCGGCGCCTGCCCAATGCGCAGGCGGTCCTCCATCCGCGGGGTGCGCCGCACATGAGCAACCCGGCAAGGTTGATAGAGGGTGCGCAGGCCGTTTACGGCGAAGCAAAATACCGGGAGATGTACGGCGAGATCGAGCCGATTCCACGGGAGCGCATCGTCCTTGCCGGGGACGAGCAGGCTTTCGAGCTCGGCGGCCGCACGCTCACCTGCCTGTACACCGAAGGCCACGCGCGGCACCACTACTGCCTTGCCGACCCCGCCTCGGAAGGCGTATTCACCGGTGACAGCTTCGGTGTCTCCTACCGCGTTTTCGACACCGCTGCCGGCGAATTCATATTCCCGACCACGACGCCCGTGCACTTCGATCCGCCCGAAGCGCACAAGGCGATCGACCGCATCATGAGCCTCGGGCCGCGGCGCCTGTATCTTACCCATTACAGCCAGGTTACCGATTTGCCGCGGCTCGCGTCCGACATGCACCGGCATATCGATGCGTTCGTCAGCATGGCCGAGCGCCACGTCCAGGCGCCCGACCGCACCTCCGCCATCCAGGCCGCGATGTTCGCCTACCTGCGAGACGAGCTGGCGCGCCACGGTTTTGAAGCCGGTGACGAGCGCTTGCGTGCACTGCTCGACGGGGACGTGCAACTGAACACGATGGGGCTCGAGCATTGGCTCGACCATCGGAAATAACGGGGAGAGAAGAATGGACCGCTTTCGCGCGTACCGTATCGACCAGGAGGACGGCAAGGTAAAAGCGGGCTTCACGACACTCGGGCTGGATGACCTGAGCGAAGGCGAGGTAGTCGTGAAAGTCAGCCACTCGACAATCAACTACAAGGATGCACTGGCCGCCACCGGTGCCGGGCGCATCCTGCGCAAGTTTCCGCTGGTCGGCGGTATCGACCTCGCCGGCACCGTGGTGAGCTCGAGCGACCGGCGCTATGCCGAGGGCGATCCGGTCGTGGTCAACGGCTGCGGCCTCGGGGAAACGCGCGACGGCGGCTACGCGGAGTACGCGCGGGTGGCCGCCGATTCGGTCGTGCCGCTGCCGGAAGGCATCGGAGCGCGCGAGGCCATGCAGATCGGCACCGCCGGGTACACGGCGGCACTTGCCGTGCACCGCATGGAGCAGAACAACCAGGAGCCCGGGCTCGGGCCGGTCGTCGTCACCGGTGCGACAGGCGGGGTCGGCAGCATAGCGGTGGACCTGCTGGACGGGCTCGGTTTCGAAGTCGTGGCACTTACGGGCAAGGCGGAACAGGCAGAGTACCTGGAGCGCATCGGCGCGAGCCGCGTGCTCCTGCGCGGCGATCTCAAGATGGGTACCCGACCGATGGAACGGGCGGAATGGGGCGGCGCGGTGGACAACCTGGGTGGCGATACGCTCGCATGGCTCACGCGCACGGTGCGCTACGGCGGCAATATCGCCAGCGTCGGGCTGGCGGCGAGCAGCGAGCTTCATACCACCGTGATACCGTTCATCCTGCGCGCCGTCTGCCTGCTCGGCATCAACTCGGTCGATACGCCGCGCGATCTTCGGCTGGAAGTGTGGCAACGCCTCGCAACTGACCTGAAACCCCGGCACCTCGACACCATCGGCACCCGCACGATCGGCTTCGACGAGTTGCCGGACAATTTCCAGGCATACATCGACGGCAAAGTTACCGGCCGCACCGTGGTGGAAATCGCTTAAGCTCGTCTCACGGCACGATACCGAGCGCGCTCGAAACGCGCTGATTTGGGAATCGCCCTTGCCATAGTTTAAAATTCCTGCCCCCGCGGGAGGCGGCCTCGTACACGTTCGGCCTGTCTCCCGGTTCCCCACCTGGAGAAGACGATGGCAAGCGCTGGCCGGCGATTCTGGCAGGCACTGGATGACGAACGACCGCTGCAGGTCGTCGGTACGATTAACGCATACGCCGCGCTGCTGGCGGGCGAGGCGGGCTTCCGGGCAATCTACCTGTCCGGCGCCGGCGTCGCCAATGCGTCCTTCGGGCTGCCCGATCTCGCGATGACCACGTTGTCGGACGTTTGCGAAGACATCCGCCGCATCACCTACATTTCCGAGCTGCCGCTGCTGGTTGACGCCGATACCGGCTGGGGCGGCGCGTTCATGATCGGGCGTACGGTGAAAGAGATGATCCGCGCCGGCGCGGCGGCCTGCCACATCGAGGACCAGGTGTCGGCGAAGCGCTGCGGCCACCGGCCCGGAAAGGCGCTGGTCGAGCCCGCGGAGATGGCGGACCGCGTAAAAGCCGCCGTTGACGCACGTACCGACGAGCACTTCGCGATCATGGCGCGCACGGACGCGCATGCGGTGGAGGGGCTTGCGGCCGCCGTGGACCGTGCCGGGCAGTACGTCGAAGCCGGTGCCGACATGATTTTCGCCGAAGCGCTAACGACGCTGGACGAGTACCGGCAGTTCACGCAAGCGCTGTCGGTACCGGTGCTCGCGAACCTGACGGAGTTCGGCCGTACGCCGCTCTTCACCATCGGCGAGCTGGGCGAGGCCGGCGTGCGCCTCGCGCTGTACCCGCTGTCGGCGAGCCGCGCCATGGCGGCGGCGGCGCTGGAGGTGTACCGCACCCTGCGCCGCGACGGCACGCAGAAAGCGGTGATCGGGAAGATGCAGACGCGGGACGAACTGTATGACGTGCTCGGTTATCACGCCTACGAGCAAAAGCTCGATGCGCTGTTCGAACAGGACGGAGCGGGCGGCACGCACGAATCAAAGCGGAGAAAGACATGACGGAAAAGAAAACCAGGACGGGCGGGCTGGCCGGCGTTTCCGCCGGTGAAACGGCGCTCTGTACGGTCGGCAAGGAAGGCGCGGGCCTAACGTACCGCGGCTACGATATTTACGATCTCGCCGACAACGCCGCGTTCGAGGAAGTGGCGTACCTGCTGCTGCGGGGCAAGCTCCCGAACAGGCAGGAGCTCAACGACTTCATCGACAGGTTGAAAGCCCGGCGCGGCCTGCCGGCGGAGCTGCGCCAGGTGCTGGAGATGATTCCCGCGGAGAGTCACCCGATGGACGTGCTGCGCACCGGCGTGTCCCTCCTCGGCAACCTTGAAATCGAGAAAGACTTCTCTGAGCAGCAGGACGTCGCCGACCGCCTGCTCGCCTGCCTGCCCTCGATACTGCTCTATTGGCACCGCTTCCACGCCGACGGCAAGCGCATCGAGGTGGAGACGGACGACGACAGCCTCGCGGGGCATTTCCTGCACCTGCTGCACGACAAGCCGCCGAGCGACCTGCACAGGAAGACGCTCGCCACGACGCTCATCCTGTACGCCGAGCACGAGTTCAACGCGTCGACCTTTGCCGCGCGCGTGATTACCGGCACGCTGTCCGATTTTCATTCCGCTGTCACGGGTGCGATCGGCGCACTGCGCGGAACGCTGCACGGCGGGGCCAACGAAGCAGCGATGGAGCTGATCGAAAAGTTCGACACGCCCGCGGCCGCCGAGCAGGGCATAAAGGACATGCTCGCGCGCAAGGAAAAGATCATGGGCTTCGGGCACCGCGTTTACACGACGTCCGACCCGCGCAACTCGGTGAACAAGAAGCTTTCACGGCGCCTCGCGGACGAAGTTGGTGACGAGAGGCTGTACGCCATCTCCGAAGCCATCGAAAAAGTGATGTGGGACGAAAAGAAGCTGTTCGCGAACGCGGATTTCTACGCCGCGACGGTTTACCACTTCCTGGGGATACCGACCTATCTCTTCACGCCGATCTTCGTCTGCTCGCGGGTCACCGGCTGGTCCGCCCACATCATGGAGCAGCGCGCGAACAACAGGCTGATCCGGCCGGCCGCCGATTACGTGGGCCCGCCGCTGCAAAAATGGATACCGATCGAGGACCGAATATGACCGAACACGCCCGCCGTTCCGCCGTGCGGCCGGAACCCGACGCACCGCTCGTGGCTATCGCCGAGTACGTCTGCAATACCACCATCGAATCGGACCTCGCCTTCGAGACCGCGCACTGGGGGTTGCTCGACACGCTCGCCTGCGGCTTCCAGGCCCTCGATTACCCGGCCTGCACCAAGCTCCTCGGGCCCACCGTGCCCGGCGCCACGCTGTCGGGGGGTGCCCGCGTGCCGGGCACGTCCTACGAGCTCGAGCCCGTGCAGGCCGCGTTCAACATTGGCGCGATGATTCGCTGGCTGGATTTCAACGACACCTGGCTGGCGGCGGAGTGGGGCCATCCGTCCGACAACCTCGGCGGCATTCTCGCGACCGCGGATTATCTTTCGCGCCAGAACCGGATCGCCGGCAAGAACCCGCTCACCATCCGTGACGTGCTGACCGCCATGATCAAGGCGCACGAGATCCAGGGCGTGATCGCGCTGGAGAACAGCTTCAACCGGGTCGGCCTGGACCACGTATTACTCGTGCGTATAGCGTCCACCGCGGTGGTTACGCGCATGCTGGGCGGCAGCCGGGAACAGGTGATCAATGCCCTCTCCAATGCCTGGATCGACGGCGGCGCCCTGCGCACTTACCGCCATGCACCCAACACCGGCTCGCGCAAGAGCTGGGCGGCAGGCGACGCCACCAGCCGCGCCGTGCGCCTGGCGCTCATCGCCATGACCGGCGAGATGGGCTACCCCTCAGCGCTCTCCGCCGGCAACTGGGGCTTCTACGACGTGCTGTTCGAAGGCAAATCGTTCACCTTCCCCATGCCGTTCGGCAGCTACGTGATGGAGAACGTCCTGTTCAAGATCTCCTACCCGGCCGAGTTCCACGCCCAGACCGCGGTCGAAGCCGCCATGACCCTGCATGCGGAAGTCGCCCCGCGCCTGGACCAGGTCGAGAAAATCGTCATCGAGACGCAGGAGCCCGGCGTCCGCATCATCGACAAGACCGGCCCGCTCGACAATCCCGCCGACCGCGACCACTGCATCCAGTACATGACCGCCGTGCCGCTGATCTTCGGCCGCCTCACCGCTGCCGACTACGAGGACGACGTCGCCGCCGACCCGCGCATCGACGACCTCCGGGCCCGCATGGAAGTGCGCGAGAATCCGGCCTTCACCAGGGACTACTACGATCCCGAGCGCCGCTACATCGGCAACGCCGTGCAGGTGTTCTTCCGCGACGGCAGCAGCACGCCGCGCGTGCAGGTCGACTATCCCGTAGGGCACCGGCGGCGGCGCGAGGAAGGCATACCGCTGCTGCGGCAGAAGGTCGAGTCCAGCATCTCGGGCAAGCTGAAGCCGCGGCAGTGGGAAGAGCTGGCCGTGCTGGCGGATGACCGGGCGAAGCTGTTGGATAC
>CAZSKQ010000062.1:0-20379 GCA_964607425.1 uncultured Woeseiaceae bacterium | reverse complement strand
ACCGTTGTACGGGTTAATGCCTGTACCGAGGGTTCGAATCCCTCTCTCTCCGCCATAACTCCAATAAAAACAGCGCATTACCCGCTAATCGCCTACCAGCCCATACGGTAGCCCATATCCAGCGCCGATTACGCGCCTTCTGGACGGCGGATTTTCCGGCGTGAATTCCGCGCCTGGCGTTCATTCCCCGGCCGATAGCGGGCGAACTCGCGCCGGCCTTCGGCGAGCACTCGCAGCACTGTATCCGGATCAGGCGAGCCGATCGGCGGCAGCCAGTGGACAACCTGCCTATTTCGTTTCATGCCTTGCTCGTCTCTCGTTCCTGGCGTCGCTGGTGCCGGAGCCGTTCGCGCTCTTGCTCGAGGCGCTTTGCAAGCCGGCCGCCAGGCCGCCGGCCGGAGCTCGCCGACAATTCCGGCCCGATGGTCGGCATGCGACCCTCGAACCATCCGGCGATGGTGGCTTCGGAGAACAGCCACTTTCGCGCGACCTTCACGCCGCCCAGGGATTCGGCATTGCGCCTGACCCAACCGGCCGACGCATGGATGCGCTCGGCGAACTGTTCGGCCGTAAGGATTGTGAACGGCTTTGCGGCTGGCGTCTCCGAGCCCATGCGTTACGCTCCCTGCCGCCCCCGCTTCTTGCGCCCGAGCGAGCGCAGAACTTCCCAATTCGGTTCGGTCCGGCGTCTCCGGAACAGCACGTCATCGATCGCGTTGACAGTTGTGCATGGCCGGCCGTCTGCGTCGAGCAGATACGGGATGCGCTCGCGCTGGAGCCACTTTTTGACCGCGCTCGGGCGCTGGCGGCCGCAGAATTCGGCGAGGTCAGCAAAAGAGAGAGCTACTCGCGGCCGGGTCGGCTCGCCGTCGTTCATGGTCAGCCCCGACAACCGGAACAGCCGCGAGCATAACGCAAGCCTGCCGCGGCGTGATCTCTCCCCGCTCGAGCCGCTGAAACGTGCGGCGGACAGCGAACGAGCCGAGACCGGCGGCCCGGGCGATCCGGTCGAGCTCCACCAAATCCTCGACGCGCCAGGATTCCAAGCCGGCGATTGTGCGCCGGGCCGCCGCGCGGCAGCAGCCTGCGAATCTCGGCGTATCATCTGGGAATGCTCTATTCGGAGAGCGAATCCGCCTGGCTCAACCGTCGTGACGATGGGCTGCATTCGGAGAAGCGGCGGACGCCGAGCACGTGATCGTGCCGGTGCGCGACCCGGCGGCGGTGGCTGAATCGTGACTTTCTCGCCAGGGTCAGCAGCGCGAGCGCGAGAGCGAGAGCGCGTAAAAGTAACGAGCCAATGATGCGACCGGCCCCGTCGTTTGTGTCATGCCGCGGCCTCAACCCACGGCGGGGTTCGCCCGCACTCGCGGCAGACCTTCGCGTCAGGCGCTATCTGCGCGGAGCAGTGCGGACACGGCACGTACTTCAGGTAGTCGCTTTTCGGCTTCTCAGGCTTCAGCTGCTTCGCCACCTGGTCAACAGCGGCGACGATGCACGCGCATCCGAGTAACACGGCAGCCGCGAGCCCGACGACCGCCGCAAGGATCTCATGTATTGAACTGGCCGCAACGGAGAAGAACGCGACCGACATCAGGGCAGCAACGCAAGCGAGGAGGAATAGCAGGACGGACATCGAGTTGTACTCTTGTTGTTATTGCCCAGATAGTACGCCACTCGGTCCACGCTGTGAACCGACCGTCGGAGAAGCTATCGCACCACGCCGGCGGGCGCATGCCAACCGCGAGCGCTGAGATCGTTGGGGGCGAATAGGTCGGACGGCTGCCACCATCGTCGGACGGTACGGGCCTCGTGGTGTGTTACAAGGCGCCGGTCTGCTCGACGCGGGATCGCGACCGGATCATCGCGCGGATCGCCCAGCTCGAGGCGTGCCAGGCTTGACCGCGCGCGAGCTCGCGCTGGACTTCTCCGGGCGACCCTCACGTAGCGGCTGGAGCGAACACCCGTCTGGAACGGCTCTTGCCTACCCCTGTCCATATGGATAGAGGCCGCGGCAAGGCAATTTGAACCCGGTCCTGATACTGGCGCGCCTGGGCTGATAGAATGCCGGGCCTAGCGCAGGGCGAACCGGGGAAGAACATGACAGAAATACTCGGATTCACCGCAGATCACGTTACCCGTCTGACCGGGCTCGCCAAGGGGCGGCTGGCCTACTGGGACAAGACCGGGTTTTTCTCTCCAGCCTACACGACGGGCGGGCGGACCTTCAGCCGCATTTACACATTCCGAGATGTTGTCGGGCTGAGGGCTATTGCCGTCCTACGGCTGAAGCACAAGCTGCCGCTCCAGGAACTACGACGTGTCGGCGAGTGGTTGCATGAACGTTTTGAGGAACCGTGGTCATCTCTGCGACTAGGCGTCGCCGGAAGAAAGGTCGTCTTTTTCGATCCTGTCGCCGGGCAGCCAACGGAAGCCGCGGGAGAGGGCCAGCGCGTCATGGAAGTGATGTGCCTGGAAGAAATCGCGACTGAGATGGGCAGGGCAGCCGAATCACTGAAGGACCGCAGCGACAAAATTGGGAAGGTTGAGAGGCACAGGCAGGTTGCGAGCAGCTCGTGGGTAGTGGCTGGCACGCGTGTCCGCACCGAGGCCATCTGGCATTTTCACGAAGCTGGCTATGACACTGCCGCGATTCTGAGCGAATACCCGCAGCTCAGACCCGAAGATGTGAAGGCGGCAATAGACCACGAGGCGAAGCAACGGCAGGCCGCGTAAATGCCTGTCGGCCAGCGCCGAATGGTGCTGTTGATTGACGAGAACGCGCCAAATTCCGTTGGCGAGCTGTTCCAGTCTCGCGGGCACACCGTTCATTGGGTCAGAGACGAACTTCCTTCCGGCAGCCCAGATCCACTTGTTGCAGCCATAGGCGACAGGCTTTCGGCCGTCGTCGTCTCGTGGGACAAGGACTTCGAGAATCTCGTAACGCGCATTCCGAAGGGAAACAGACGCAAGTTCAAGAGCCTCGGCCGCATCAGCTTTAAATGCAATGAGACGCAGGCTCGGCTGTTGCTGGAGAGATGGCTGGACTATATAGAATTTCATTATGCCCGGTGTTTCGATGAGCCAGACTTCAGAATGATCGTTGAGATACAGCGCGCCGCGCTCAAATTCATGTGATCTACTGGAAATCGGAATCCGCCTAGCACCCGCCTTGCCGAGAAGATCGCCGCCGAGCTCGGCTGGCCGCTGCCGATCGCGCGCTCCGAGGCGCAGGCCGAGCTCGTACGAACTCGAGCAAGCGGTCATTGCGCACTGGTCGTCCCGTTCCGCCGGCTCCCGAAGCAGCCGCCGCGCATCCCGTAGCTGCGGCAGTCGGCGGCTTCCGTTACGCACGTTTGCGCATCGCGCTCCGGAGGTCGTCCGCGTCGCTGGCCGGCGGGTGCGATCGCTCATTCCGTCGCTGTGGTCTCCCCCAAGGCGCGGCCTGAGGCTTCGCGCTCCGCCGCCTCGATGTAATCGAGAATTGCTTTTTCGCTGATCAGGCGGCGGCTCTGAATTTTGAATGTGCGGAGCCGGCCGGCGTTGATTTCCTCGTAGAGCGTCGGAATTCCGATCCCGCCGAGAAGCTGACAGGCTTCCCGCACGCTGTAAGCCGCTCTCCGCGGCACGGCGCCAACTGCGGGTTTCTTGGAGCCGGTCATTCGGGAACCTCCCGGTTGATGGGTCGACGGCACGCCACAACTTGCCTTTCCCGGGCCCGATCATGACCGTTGCCGCTGCAAAGAAGACTGGGTGCTGCGCCGATCGCGTTAACGCCCTGCGTAGTTCGGCCTGCCAGATATTTGCGGACCCGTCTCACAGAATCCCACAATTGTGGGCCGCCGGCTCGGAAAACTGTGATCCTTATCTCGAAGGGCGGCGGGATGTCGGCGCTAGCTTTGCCCACACAAGAACATTTTGGGGGGGCTCAACATGCGCAGCATCATAACGGCCTTGGCCGTAATCTGCTTTTTCTCGCCACTGGCAGCACAAGATCTTTCGGATGATGAAATCAGGCAACGAATCGTTCAAGAGTCTATCCGCTCCTATCCGGGCAACTGCCCGTGCCCTTACAACGTCGCCCGTAACGGAAGCCGTTGCGGCGGGCGGAGCGCATACAGCCGTGCCGGTGGATATTCGCCGCTCTGCTACCCGCGAGACGTTTCGGACGAGATGGTGGAGAACTACCGCCGCACACACTGAGGGGGAAGCAAGTCATGGCGAACTACTACGTGAACGACAACGCGCAGCCCAACGGGGACCACGAAGTGCACAAACAGGGCTGCAACTGGATGCCGAGTAACCGCACTTACCTTGGGGATCATGCGTCTTGCACGACGGCAGTGTTTGCCGCCAAGCAAATCTATGGCCGGGCGAACGGCTGCTACTTCTGCTCAAGGGAGTGCCACACCGGTTAGCCTGCCGGCCTCCTACTTTGGCATCCTGATATGGAACCGTGGATGATCGCCGTCACGTTGCTGCCGGTCGTCGGTTGGTTGCTCGACGTAGCGCGCCGGAAACTCGAGCGCCGCTTTCCCGAGGGTCGCTTAAAGCGGATCCTGTTTACCCGGTTCGGGTGAGAGGGCCCTGCGAATCGTGTAGGCGCGCCGGCGCCAGTTTTGCGGTACTGTCTCCGCGGTTGTTCTCGGAGGGCGCCTCGATGCTCGAATGGCTCGCAATCGCTGCTCTGCTCGGCTTCTGTGTCGAACAGCAGTTCGCGTTATTCCGGCTTCGCCGCCAGGTCGCGACGCTCGCCCGCGCCACGGCGCCGGAGCTGCTCGCGGTGCACGATGATCGGACATTGCGCCCGCTGTTCGATTGATGACGGGCAAGAAACACGGTCGCGGTACGCCGAGCCGCTACCAGCGCGAAATGGATGCTTTCGAGCGCCGGTTGATCGGCGAGGTGCTACGGGCTGCCGGCGGGAGCCTATCGGCTGCGGCCCGGGATCTCGGCATCACGCATCGCATGGTCCGGTATCGCGTCGAACAGCTCGAACTCCGGGCCGCATCCGATCCGCCGCCATCGGCGCATCAGCAGAAACTCGACGACGCGGAACGGCGCTTGATCCACCGGACCTTGCGCGAGCACGGGACCGTCCAGGCTGCCGCGGATGCGCTCGGGCTTCCGCTGGAGTCCCTGCAATACCGGGTCGATTGCCTGAACGTGCGCCTTGACGACGCGGCGAACCGGGACCTTAAACGCCTCGTCGCGCCGCCGGGACCGCGGCCGAAACAGTGAGCAAGTTCCATCGACAGGTCGAGACGTTCGAGCGCCGCATGATCGGCGCCGCGCTCCGCCGGCATGGCAGCGTGACGGCCGCAGCGCGCACCCTCGGGGTCGGCGCCCTGTGGCTCCGTCTGCGGATTGACGAACTCGGCGTCACCGATCCTGTGAGCGGGAAACCGTTCCCCGAGCTGGCGCTGCGCATCGTCGACGACGGATAGGGCAAGGGGCCGCGCCCCGTTCTCCCCTCCAGAAATCCACCGGGAAGGGTCGCGGCCAGCGGAAGGGGGAGCCCGTCGGGTAGATAGAGCCGGCGGGTTCCCCCGGCCCGCGAGTCCCGGGCAAAGAAAAAGGGGCGCCGGCCCTTGCGGGTCGCGGCGCCCCCGGCTGCCATTCGGCTATTCGGCGAGCAGGTCGATCAGGTCGGCGATCGCTTCGGCTTCCGTGGCGCCTTGCCCGATCGGCGAGCCCGGCTCGCAGCCGCGCGCATCGTCCCACGCGATCCATGCCTCACGCCCGCGGTACGCCCCGCACACGCGGCGCGTCCGAATGTCCACGGGGAGGGCCACGCATTCGAGCGTGACGCACTCATAGAGCCCGCTGGAATCGACAGAGACGGCGCAGCCTTCGGCGGTCGTCGCCAGCGTGACCGCGGGCGACAGGGGGAGCCCCTGCCGCCGTGCTTCCGTTGCGCGGCTCATTACGCGGCCTCCGGACGGCCGAGACGGTCGAACCGGGCCGTTTCGCGCTCGACCACATTGGCGAGCCGGAGCAGCGCGCTTTCGAGCGCCAGCTCGGCGGCGGCAAGGTCGCGCATGGTCGTGATGGCTTCCACGTCGACAAAGGCGTCAGCATCGGCGCCCTTGGCGAGCGTGACGCGCGGCAGGTCGTCCAGCATCGCATTGATGCCGTCCACGCGGTCCGCAATGCGGACAGCGAATTGCAGGGAAGCGTCGCGGGTTTCCCGGGCGGAGAACGGAACGATAGAATGGTTGGCAGCCATGTCGTCAACTCCTTAACAGTTGGTGGCTTGGTCAGGGCGCCCGGGGAGTTGCCGCTCCCTGTGCGCCCGCCCATACTACCGCAATCCGCCCGCCGGGAACGTGCACAGGTCACATAATCCGGCAATGAGCGGCGTTCAGAACGCCTTTCGGCCCTGCTGGCTACCCGACCCATAGGGGCGGGGAGGATTCGGGCGGCAGGCGCGAGCTAGTAGCCCCGCTTCGATCCGTCCCCGACGCCTTTCCGGTAGCCGATCGTATAGCCGTGTTCGTAGTCCGACTTCGGATCGCTCATTCGCTTCAATGGCTGGAGCGGGCAGAGCGGAGTGAGCGGAGCAAGTGACGTTTTGGCGGCCTGCTTGTAGCCGGTCACGTAACCGGCCTTGAAGCCTTCGCAGAACTCTGCGTGATCCGCCACGGCTGGCGCGGCAAGCGCCAGGGCAAGCACTGCAAGAATGGCGCGGACCTTCGTCATGGTGTCGCCTCCCGTGCTGTGGGGCAGACACCGTAGCCCGGCCCGATGCCCCGCGGCCGTGCCGGACCTCACGGTTCCGGCCGCGCAGGCTGGGCATGCCCGTCAGGTCTGCGGGTCTAGGGCAAGGGGCCGCGCCCCGTTCTCCCCTCCAGAAATCCACCGGGAAGGGTCGCGGCCAGCGGAAGGGGGAGCCCGTCGGGTAGATAGAGCCGGCGGGTTCCCCCGGCCCGCGAGTCCCGGGCAAAGAAAAAGGGGCGCCGGCCCTTGCGGGTCGCGGCGCCCCCGGCTGCCATTCGGCTATTCGGCGAGCAGGTCGATCAGGTCGGCGATCGCTTCGGCTTCCGTGGCGCCTTGCCCGATCGGCGAGCCCGGCTCGCAGCCGCGCGCATCGTCCCACGCGATCCATGCCTCACGCCCGCGGTACGCCCCGCACACGCGGCGCGTCCGAATGTCCACGGGGAGGGCCACGCATTCGAGCGTGACGCACTCATAGAGCCCGCTGGAATCGACAGAGACGGCGCAGCCTTCGGCGGTCGTCGCCAGCGTGACCGCGGGCGACAGGGGGAGCCCCTGCCGCCGTGCTTCCGTTGCGCGGCTCATTACGCGGCCTCCGGACGGCCGAGACGGTCGAACCGGGCCGTTTCGCGCTCGACCACATTGGCGAGCCGGAGCAGCGCGCTTTCGAGCGCCAGCTCGGCGGCGGCAAGGTCGCGCATGGTCGTGATGGCTTCCACGTCGACAAAGGCGTCAGCATCGGCGCCCTTGGCGAGCGTGACGCGCGGCAGGTCGTCCAGCATCGCATTGATGCCGTCCACGCGGTCCGCAATGCGGACAGCGAATTGCAGGGAAGCGTCGCGGGTTTCCCGGGCGGAGAACGGAACGATAGAATGGTTGGCAGCCATGTCGTCAACTCCTTAACAGTTGGTGGCTTGGTCAGGGCGCCCGGGGAGTTGCCGCTCCCTGTGCGCCCGCCCATACTACCGCAATCCGCCCGCCGGGAACGTGCACAGGTCACATAATCCGGCAATGAGCGGCGTTCAGAACGCCTTTCGGCCCTGCTGGCTACCCGACCCATAGGGGCGGGGAGGATTCGGGCGGCAGGCGCGAGCTAGTAGCCCCGCTTCGATCCGTCCCCGACGCCTTTCCGGTAGCCGATCGTATAGCCGTGTTCGTAGTCCGACTTCGGATCGCTCATTCGCTTCAATGGCTGGAGCGGGCAGAGCGGAGTGAGCGGAGCAAGTGACGTTTTGGCGGCCTGCTTGTAGCCGGTCACGTAACCGGCCTTGAAGCCTTCGCAGAACTCTGCGTGATCCGCCACGGCTGGCGCGGCAAGCGCCAGGGCAAGCACTGCAAGAATGGCGCGGACCTTCGTCATGGTGTCGCCTCCCGTGCTGTGGGGCAGACACCGTAGCCCGGCCCGATGCCCCGCGGCCGTGCCGGACCTCACGGTTCCGGCCGCGCAGGCTGGGCATGCCCGTCAGGTCTGCGGGTCTTCCGGCGGCAGCACCGGCCGCGGCGGCGGGTTCTCGGGCAGCCCGTCCCGGCCCGCGGCGACAATGCGCCGGAGCAAGACGACGAACGCATTGGGCCGCTTGCGCCGCGGCAGGTCGTGCAGGACGCCATCGACGGGCCGACCCGCCCGCCAGTCGGAAACCATCGCCTCGCGATCAGGCTCCGGCATTTCGTCCGGAATTTCGATCACGGCGACTCCGCCGGCCGGCTGTAGTCTCGCCTCGAGCTGGTCTATGCGTTTCCCAATCATCGCTACTGGTCCTTTGCCATCGTTTCGAGTGCGGCAATGCGCCGCTCCAGTTCGTCAACCTCGGCGAGCTTCGCCTGCGAGGCGAGCGCCGCGAGTAGCTGCGCCGTCTGCCCCGGTGTCAGGATGCCAGCGGCCATCGCGCGCATGATCGCCTCGCCTTGCTCGGTGCGCGTGCCGGCAAGCTCGCCGAGTTCCGCCGGCAGTTCGGCGGCCTTGAGCGGCGGCATGATGCGATCCAAGATCGCGAGCGCGACGCGCGTATCGCCATCCTTTGCCTTTGCAATGAGCGCGCGCAGGATTGCCTCCGCATCGCTCGCGATCAGCTCGCGCAGCTTGTCCCGATTCAGCGCGCCTTTCGGCCGCCCCTTCGGGTTGCCGGATGTTCCGGCCTTGAACTGCCCGTTTTGGTTGCGCTTTGCTCTCGACGCCATACGCGATCAGTACTTCACAATCACGATTCCAGAACCGCCGGCACCACCGGCGGCCGTTGTGCTCCCGCCGCTGCCGCCGCCACCGCCGCCGGTGTTTGCGGTTCCGTCCGTACCAGCACCGGCCGAGCCTCCAGCACCGCCGCCGCCGAGGCCGCCGGAGCCCGCGGTGCCGCCGTTGCGACCACCACCGCCACCACCGCCAACCGCTGTCGGCGCGGCTTCCGCACCGCTGAATCCGAGGCTCGCGAGCGTGACTCCCGCGCCGCCGTCACCGCCGTTGCCGTTGCCCGACGTGTTCCCGCCGGCAGCACTCTTGCCGCCGCCGCCCGCGCCCGGCCGGTTCGCTTGGGCGTCCGCCGCCATTCCGCCATCGTTGCCTTGACCGTCGACCCCGTCGCCCCCCGGCCAGTCGGGCGAGAATCCGAATGCAGCCGTTCCCCCGCCCGAGCCGCCATCCTCGCCGCCGTCCGAGGGCTGCGCAGAGCTGGTAAAGCCCTGACCACCGCCGCCGCCCGTCGCTGTCTGACCGTCGAAGCTGCTATCGCTACCCTTGCCGCCCTTGCCGGTCGATGACGTGCCGCCAGCACCTCCAGCGCCGACAACTACAGTGATCGAATCCTCCGGCGTCACCGCGTAATCCGTGAGCACGCGCACGCCGCCCGCGCCGCCGCCGCCGGCGCCGTTGACGAAACCGTTGTACATGCCGCCGCCACCACCGCCGGCAACGATCAGCACGTCGACCTCGGTCACCCCGGCCGGCACTTCCCACGTATCGCTTTCGGTGAAGACGACCAATGTGACCAAATCATTGATCGTGAAATCCGCCGGATCCGAAACGCGGTCGCCATTCTTGACCGTCACTTCCACCGTGTCAGGGTCCGCGATGTCGGTCGCGAGAATGGCGGCCTGCAATTCGGTCTCGCTCACGTAGGTCGTGACTCGATCTTCGCCACCCCACTGCACGACCGATGCGTCGTCGTGGTCGCTCGGCAGGAAGTCGGTGCCGTTGACGGTGAGCGTGAACGCGCCCGAGTCTTCGGTGACGCTGCTCGGGTCGAGTGAGGTAATGGTCGGCGTCGGCGGCACGGGCAACTCGAGCCCCGGCACGAACGCCATGCCAGCGACGGATGCGGACCAGTCGGCATTGGCCGGCGGATCGGAAGCCGCGGCCCAATCGTCAAGGTTCTCGGTGCGGAAAATCAGGTCGGGCGCTCCCGCCTGCGCCACTGCGGTCGCGATCATAACGCCATTGAAAGGCGAGCTCGCGATGCTCGACAGGTTGGCATTGGGCGGGTCGTTGAGCACCGCGCTCCACGTCTCTCCGTCACCGCTGGAAAGGAGGTTCGTGTTGATCGTAAAGAACCGCTCCCATTCCGGGAATTCGTAGAGGCGGTCCAGAATGACCTGCGAATCAATTGAGGTCCAGGACACCCCGAGATCGGACGTTACAACCCCCTGGTTATTGCCGGCGACGAAGGTGCCGAGAATCTCCGAATAAACGATGCCGGACGCCTCGTCCCCGTTGAGGGTCATTGAATTCACCGCGCTCCACGTCTCGCCGAGATCGCTGGACTTCGCAACGTGTGCACCGGGTGATGTGTAGTTGCCCGCCGCGAGCAGGATGTCGTCGTGATAGGCGAACTGGTACGTATGCAATGTGATTTCCAGACTGTCGCCTGTCCGTGTCCACGTCTCGCCGCCGTCGTCCGAGTAGATGAAGGAATCCGAAATCACAGTCGAGCTCGAAAAGGTCTGTCCGACGACGAGCCGTCCCTCGTTATCACCAGCGCCCGGAATCCAGATGACGGCTGTAAAGTCTTCGATGATGTCCGAGTCCGCGTCCGGCACGTCACACGCTTCCCACGTCTTGCCGCCGTCGGTACTGCGCGCAATTGTGTTGTCGTCTCCCACCGCAAAGAACGTGTCGATTTCCGGCGCGTAGGTCACGTCGTTCCATGTGCCATCTGGCGGGTCGTCGGGGTTTTCCCACTCGTCGCCGTCGTCGCTGTAGGCAATGCGCCCGTCGTCTCCACCGTCGGCCACGATCACGAACCGGGCGGAAATGGCCGGCTCGTAGAAGTTATCGCCGAAGGACGGGTCGACCTGGTACACATCGACCGGAACGTCGGGCGTCGTGAGATAGATGGGCGGGAAGAATCCACCGGCATCCGCGCGCACCGGATTTGTATGCTCCGCGACGCCCTCGCCGTCGGCGTATGTGTCCTTCGGCGTCGTGCCGTTGAACTCGTAGAACGCGAGCGTGGCCCCGGGCAGCGTCCGTTCGTTGTTATCGCGAGCGTGGTAGATCGGGGACCGGAACAGGCTTGAGTCCGTGAGATAGGGGTCAACGTCGAATAGCAGGCGCTCGCGGGAATCCTCGAACTTGACGCGATAGGTGATGTCGGGGTCGAGGTAGACATCGGGCAGCACGCCATCGGAATCCGTCACAATGGGCTGCTTGAGCTTGAATCCGTCTTCATCGTAGACGGTCGCGGGGGCAGTCGTGCCGCTGCGCCAGAATGTCATTGTGGCGCCGGCCAGTGGACGCCCGGAGCTATCGCGGTAAGGCTTGTCCGCCGTCGTGTCGCCGAAAAACAGAATCATCTTGCCTGATCGTGCCTGCTTCTACAGGTCGTCATTCGGCGCCCTCGGCCGGGCCGAATATGTGGCGCAAAAAATGCTCGGCCTGCTCGTTGGCAGACAGCGAATTCCAGTTCGCCGGCTTCGCCGCGTTCCATGCGGCATCGGCCTCCGCTCTCTCTGCTTCGGTCGGCTCCGGGATGCCGTGTTCCTCGCACCATTTCAGCGTCATCCGCTCAATGACGGCGTAGCGTTCGGCCTGATCGCTGCCGCCGGCCTCGAGCGCCTCAAGCCGCTGGCGTAGCGTCCGACTCATTGCCGCGGCAGCTCCGGCGCCAGCGAATTGATGTTGTGCGGCTCCAGTCGGCTCAGCATGTTTCGCGGGTTCGGCGGCGGGCGGTCTCCGGCGATCGTCGGCGCGGGGAGGGCGGCAGGTGGCGCAGAGATCAGGGACGCGGGCGCCAGCGTCGCCGGCTGTACTTGCGGCAATCGCAGGGAGCCGGCCGGCGGCACGATGCGCGCGGGCGGCGGCGCGTATTCATCGAACAGCAGGCGCGCGAGCTCGCGCAGCGTGCTGTCTTTCACGCGGCCGATGCCGAGCTTTTCCAGCCCGGATGCCAGGCTCCGCACGAAAGCGCCGTACAGCTCGCCCTCTTTGAGCCCGCGGATAAAGCCGGTCGCGTTCTCAAGGCTTTTCACGCCCTCTTGGATGCGCGCGGTCGGCGAGCCGCCGAGCACTGTTTGCCGGGTGCGCGAGAATCGGGCCTCCGCCTCCGCTACCTGCATCAGCCGCTCGAATACCTGCCGCGGGAATGCGAGCTCGAGAATCTCGCGGGCGCGTGGCGATTCGATGAGCTTTCCGGCCGCGTTGCGGCTGTTCGCCATGCCGTCGAGCTTGTCGATCAAGCCGCGCACGGCGCCGCGCTGGAACGCGACGCGCTCGCCGTCGCTCATGTTGCGGACCGTGCCGGCAACTTCGTCCAGGTCCATTTTGCGCGTGAGCACGTTCCGGCCGAGCTGCGACGCATCCCGCATGGCGGCCTCGCCCGCGTAGATGTTGCGCGCCTCGCGGAATTGCGGGACTTGCCGGTCGACCTCCGCGAGAAGATCGTTTTTCAGCATCGTAAGCCGGCGGGCTTCCTCGCGCGCTCCCGAGCGGACGGCCTTGCCGATCCGGTCATCAAGGCTGCGTTTCGCCGCGTCCATCAAGCGGACGTGACCGCCTCCGCCGCCCTCGTCGGCGAGGATCCGGGCCGCGTCTTTGAGTACCTCGCGCATCGTCGGACGTTTCAGCAGCGCGCGCATTTGCGGTGACGAAAGGTCGAGCGGCTGCTCGTAGGCTTCGCGGTAGAGCGGGGCGGCGCGCGACTGGCGGCCTTGCATGTCGCGCACGAAAGCATCCTTGAACGAGCGCACGTCGCCGAGTCCGGTTGTCTTGACGAGCCGCATTTGCTGCCCGGCCTGCCGTTCCTCGAGAAAGTCACGGGCGCGGGTGCGGGCCGGTCCCGGCTTCGCGGTTGCGGAGCGCGCCAGGTCGGTCATGTTCTCGCCGAGATCGGCAAGCCTCGCCTCCGGGCCGAGATCGCGCAGCATCGTCGCCGCTTCCTCCGGCGTGATGTTGTCACGTTCGAGCGCCTCGGAGATTGCACGGCGCGCCTGCCGGCTCGACGTGTCGGCGATATCGCGGAGCACGGGAACGCGGGCGGTCGGCTTCGGCGTGCGAATGCCGAGCGCGAGCGGCGCGGCGTTGATGCCGGTCTCGATCGCGGTCGACAGGGCAGGCGATCCCATGCCGCCCTTTTCGCTCACGTACTCGATGCCCCGCTGCAAATAGCCGAGCGGCTTGGCGATGCCCTGCGCGACCTTGAGCTCGTCGGGACTCTCAGGCTCCGGTGCGAGCAAGTCGGAGAGAAAATTCTGCGTGCCCTCGACAAAGCGGGCCGGGTTCCCGGACTGATCCCCGGGGAGCGCCTTGCTTGCAATGCCGACGAGCCCGGCGAGCCCGGCGATCGGCTGTATCGCCGCATTGACGGCCATCGACCCGAGCGGCTCCGCGGAGGCTTTGCCGGCGCGCTGCATGAGCCCGATACTCTCCCGGACCTTTTCCAGGTAGCTCAGTTTCCGGCGCGGCTGCTCCGGTGCGTTCGCCTGTTCACGGCGGGCCAGCTCGCGGCGGGCGAGCTCGGCGATTGCCGCGCGACGTGTTGCGTCATCCGCCACTGGCCAGCCTCCGCAATTCCTCGTCCGACATCTGCGAAACGTCGGGCAGACCGCTGCCCGCATTCGATGCCCCGGCATTCGATGCCGGCGCGGCGCTCGGCTCCGGCAGCTTGTCGAGTGCCTGCCAGAGAGAGTCCTCGATGCCGAATAGCTGCTTTTGCAGGTCGGCAATCTGCCGCGACGTGTCCCGCGTCTGCGGGCGCTGGCGCAGCGAGGCAATCCGCATGCGCAGCCGGTCCATATCGCGCGACGAGCGCGCCAGGTCGGCGATGCGGTCGTAATGGCGCCGGAGCTGCTCGACGTTCGAGCGGAATTGTGCCGGCCCTTGCGATTGCGCTATGGCGGCCACGGTCGAGCGCAGCAGGTCGAGCTCGCGCTCGGAGATTGCGCCGAGTGCGCCGCCGGTCGGCGACTGCTCCCGCATGCGCTGCAATCGATCGAAAGCGGCATTCGCGCCGAGCGTGTCCAGATCCGCGCGCATGTTCGCCGCTGGCGTGCCGGGAACGAGCCCGGTTGCCGACATGAGCCCCACGGTCCAGCCGTCGGCGTTGTCGAGCACGCGATCGAACACGGGCGCGAGCTGATCCTCGACCGTGAACACGAGATCATTGGCCGCGGATACGCGGTTCTTCGCTTGCAGCAGGTCTTTCGTTTCCGCTTCGCTGAACGCTTCCGCCGTGGCCTGTTCCTCCGGCGCCCGGCCCTCGAACAGCCCGTCAGTTGCGGCGCCGCGGAATGCGTCCATTGCCTGCGCTTCGCCGCCGATCGGACGAGCGCCGCCCGCGGCCGCAACCCATTGCCCGTTTGCGAAGGTCTCGAGCGCGCCGGACTGCGGACTGAACCGGTAGATGCGCTCGGCGCCATCGCCGCCGCGCATGCGGAAGGTTTGCAGGCCGCCGCCGGCCGCGCGCGGTTCCAGGCCAAGTTCAACCTTGGCGGCCCGGGCGCGTTCCTCGGGTGTCAGTCCGCCGGCCTGCGCGAGCGCCTCGAAGGTCTGGACACCCGCGGGTGCAGCCGTCAGCAGGTCTCCGGCCAGCGGCGCAACGTGGTCGAGCGTGAGCTGCGCAATTCGGCGCGCCTCGTCGTCGTCGATGCCGTCGGACGGGTCGATGATTCCGTGCTCCGCGAGCTGGTCGATCAATTCAGCATTCGGAAACTTGCCATTGACGCGCAGAGAAATCGCCGGGTTCGGTGAGGCGAGCACGCGCTGCATGCGGCGGACGACCGTTTGCGCCTGCTCCCGTTCGAGCTGGCGCGCTGCGTCGGCCTCCTGCCGCTGGAACGTGGTTTGCTGGTTTGCGAAGGTCTGCGCCTGCATCGCCGCCTCGGGATTGACGGCCATCAGGCGGTTCAGGTTGGCTGCGCGTTCCTCCGGGCTGGCGCCTGGCATGGTGTAGTCGGCGAGCAGGTTGCGCGTCTGTTCCTCGCGGCCGAGCGCAGCGTTCTCCTGCTCGATCTGGCGCTGGAGCAGCATGTTCCGCGTCGCGCGGTCGCGCCCCGCATTGAAGCGGCCGGCGAAGTCGGGGAGGATCAAACCATTTGATGCCATTGTGTGTGCAGCCTCAGTGAATCATCAGGGAGCCCGGAACCTCGATTCCGCGGTATTCCGACAGGCGGCGAACCGCCGCCGCGTCCGTGAATCCGTAGCAATGTGCGATCGCATCCTCGAGCATGCGCCCGGCCCCGGCATCCAGCGGACCAGCTGCCTCCTGATAGCGCGCGGCGATCTCGTCCATTGCCTCGGCGTCGCCCGCTTGCTCGGCAGCCGCATATTCCGCCTCAAGACGGTCCAGCGATTCGCGCTTTGTCACGGTGCATCCCCCTCGGCGACGGCCAGCACGGGAACGTCCGCCGAGTGCTGGCCGATGAATCCGCACCGGCCGCACTTCGTCGAACGCGTCACCGGCGACGGCGCCGGCCGCGTGCAACTGTCGTGCAACGGCCCGCAGCCATTCGGACACAAACCGGCCCGCATGCGCCGGTCTTGCTCGAGACTCCATGCGCGGGCGAGCTCGACCCCGGCCAATGCGGGGATCGGGTCGCCATCGCCGAGCACGGCAACGCGCCCGTCGTTCGTCGTGACCAGGATCACATCGGGCCGATCCGGCAATGGGCGCCGGAGCTTGACTCTGCAATCGCCGAATTGAATGACCCTTTCCACGACTCCAGCCTACCGCGCGTTGCGCGCGTTTCCGTTACGGTTCGTTACGCTTTCGGCGCCGGTATGCGGCCTGCCGGCATGCCGTGCCGCAGTGGCGCTTTCCGCTCCGCCGCGGGAACGGCTCGCCGCAGGTCTCGCAGGCGCGCATTCCGGGCGGCTCGTACCAGTCGGCGATATCCCGCAGGAACTTTGCGCTGCCCGAATACCCGAGCCGGAATTGCGACAGCGTGTTGACGACGCGGAGCACGCGCGGATCGGCCAGGATTGAATCGTCGCGCATCGCCCGGGCGCCCGCGTCGCGGCCTCAGTCCCGTTCAGAACGGCAATCGGGACCGGACGGGTCCGAGGCTACCGCTTCGCGCTTTCGGCGGACGTGATACGGCGTCAGCACGGCATGCGCCCGCACGTCCAGCGACGGCCGTGCATTGCCGTCGCGGTCGATCCAGGCGCCCGGCGTGAGCTCGCCAGCGAGCGCGACGCTATCGCCATCCTCGAGCGCCAGCAGCGCATCGCAAGCGGCCGGCGCGAACGAGATCACGGACGCGAACACGGAATCGCCATTGCCGGCGGCGGTTCGGACCTTCGCGGTGACGTACCGATTGCCGTTCCGCGATTCGCGTTCCTCGGGCTTGCCGAAGATCCGGCCGGAGATCAGCCCGTCAATCACGATCCGCCCTCCGGCTCGTAAGCTCCGCAGCGATCGGAGCCCTCGACCTTCGGCCAGCCGTTCGGCCCGGGCCGCTGCGCCCGGCATTCGCCCTCGTTGATGTGGCTTTTCGTCCAGCCCGTCGCGGTGAACGTTCCGCGGTCTCGCTCGTAGTAGCGGCATGTCGCGCAGCTCGGCCGCTGTCGTTTGCAGGTGCTCACGGTTGAACCTCCAGCCAAGCTCCGGGGCATGCAAGCGATGGCCGGTTTGATAGCGAATGGTGCGAATTGGCGCGTTTTGCATCGTCCCGCATGCACTTGGTTTTCCTTGCGGCACAGTCTGTTGCGCGCCCTCGGCCATCTGCTTTGGGAGCAGATGCATGAGCGGTCACTGCGTCGCAATCTGTGACGCTGGTCTGCGGCCCGAGTAGCCCAACGTCTGATACTCCATGGTCCCCACAGTCTCGGGAGAACGGGATGAAGCTCTCAACGTCCGTTGCTTTCCTGCTTTTGATCTCCGGAGCCGTCGGTGCGCAGCAGACGGAGACACCACTGCCAAGAAAAGGCGACCTTGCCGACATCCTGACTTGCGCCGGCACGAATGAAGTTCTGTGGACGACGGCCATCAAAGCAGACCCGCACGACCGCCGTGCACATGAGGCAAAGCGCAAGGCAGGCTGGTACGCGGCCGTTGCGCTTTGGATCTTCGAGGCAGATTCGGCCGCTGTAACGCAAGCGATTCGAGTCGCTTCGGAGCACCAGCCGCGGGTGGAAGTGTTCAACACAGCGTTGAAATGCCGGCCGGCTCCGTCGAGCTGGCGGGAGTGATCCGCCTGGCCGGCGCTCACGCGGCGGCCTCCGCGAGAATCGCCGTCACGGTCTCGGGCGCGATACGCGCGATCTTCGCGATTTGGTCCAGGTCAATGCCCATCCCGGACAGATTGCGAATTGTTCTGCGCTGGTAGTCGCTCAGGTCGGCAAGCGGGACCGGTCCGTCATGCTCGGATGGCGCTATCTCCGAGACGTGCCTCGGTCCGCTGGTTTTGCGCCTCGTCTCCCGCTTCCCCTTTTCAGCGACAGGACCAGCGAGCGGGGCGCCGCTGCAAGGCGCCCCTCCTTCCTCTTTCCGTAAGGCTCCTTGAAGGCTGCTATAAGACTCCTTTAGGGGGGAACTCCAGTTCCCCTGATCGTGCGCCAGATTTCCCCTGTTCGTGCTTGGGATTTCCCCTGATCCGCTTTTGCGTGCGTGAGATTTCCCCTGTTTTCTGTCCGGTGCGTCGTTTGCTCTATCGGAACAGGGGAACTCCATTTCCCCTGATATGGCGTCCTTTGCGTCGAACACGCGCCCCCACATGCCGGCGCTCGGCTTGTCAAATTCGCGGATCGCATCAGCAGGGACCGATTCGGGAATCAGCAGCCAATACTCGCGGAGCAGCCCCGGGCCGGTCTGGCACTGGTCGCGCTCGATCCATCCGGCGCTCTCGAGCGCATCCAGGCGGACGCGGAGCCCGCGGGCGCTTCGGTAATCGCAGAGCCGGCATAGGATACGCTGCGAGCAGTGGCGCGCGACGAGCTCGCCGTCGTCGTCGTCCTGATCCGTCCATGCGAATTCAGCGAGCGCGAGCGCGACGGTCTTTGCAGCCGGCGGGCCGAATGCCAGCACAAGCCGGCGCCAGCGGGAAAGCCGGCGCCCGATATGCGCGCGGTCGGATGGCCCGCTCATGGCGCCGCCCGCTCGGCGAGGATCTCGCGCACGGCCTCGACGCTCACGCCGCATGCGGCGGCGATGATGTGCGGCGAGTAGATCGCCGACAGGTCAATGATGGCTTGCCGCTTCTCGGATTCGCTCAGCGCGTACCAGTGCGCACGGGCGCGGTTGCGCCGATCAGCGGGAGCGAGTAGGCTTCGCATCGTTCCCGCCTCGACAACGGAACAGCAGTCCGCGAAAGCTCCGGCCGTCCACCGGGGCTTTTGCATTTCTGGCGCCGGTCATGCCGCGAACCGATCGAACGCGCGGGCGCGCTCCGCGACCAGCCGCGAAACCAGCTCGCGGATTTCATCGTCGCTTCGGCCCGCTATGCGCGCCGCATTGATGGCGTCTACTTCGTGCTCGGGCCAGCCATTCGCGCGGCGGCCAATTTTGACCGGCTCGGGGAACAGACCGGCGAGCATGTCTTTGTAGATCGTGGAACGCTTGCGCCCTGTTTTTTGAATGACGGCGGGCAGCCGTAGCATCGCGGATGCTGACACGATTTGATTTCTCCGTTCGAACTCGCGCCCAGCGGCGCGGTTGTGGCCTCAAATCATGTCCCGGCTCAGCCGGCTAACCTCCGCGTCGCTCTTTCGTTAGGGGAACGTTACTAAACATTAGGGGTAATTTCGTGACCGCTTTTGCGGCTCTGTTTTCCGTTTCGTCTTCGACTACCGCGCGCGCTTGCGCATCGGCACGACGTTCGGCGCCGGCATGGTGCGGCAATGCTTCGCCCAGGCATTCATCAGCCGGCGGCGTTTCTCGAACCGATCCGAGCGGAGATAGGCGGCCTCGGTCTCGTCCTTGAGCTTGTGCGACAGCGCGGCCTCGGCGATCTCGCCCGGGTAGTTGGTGCGGTCTGCCGTCCAGTCGCGGAACGTCGAGCGGAAACCGTGAACCGTGACCGGCTTCCCCATCGTGCCCTGCAACAGCTCGAGCATGGCCATGTTCGAAAGCGGGCGCCCCGCGCGGATGCCGGGAAACACGAACTCCGCGTCGTGGCCTTGCTGGCTTTTCAGGATCGCGACCGCGGCCGGGGAAAGCGGGACGCGATGTTCCCGGCGGGACTTGATGCGCTCGGCCGGCACGGTCCAGACCGCGGCGTCAAGGTCGATCTCCGACCAGCGCGCGGCCCGCGATTCGGACGTTCGCGCCGCCGTGTAGATGGTGAATTCCAGGCATCGGGCAGTCGTGCCGTGCAGCTCGGCGAGCTCGCGCATGAACGCGGGCATTTCGGCGTAGGGCAGGGCGGCATGGTGGCGAACACGTTTCACCTTCGCCGGCTTCGGCAGGCTCTTGTCGAGATGGCCGCGCCAGCGGGCGGGGTTCTCACCGGTCCGGTAGCCTTGCACCTTCGCCCAGTCCAGCACGTTCTCGATGCGCTGGCGCACGCGCGTTGCGGTTTCCGTTTTGGTCGCCCATATCGGCTCGAGGATCCGCAGGACGTGCGGTGTCTCCACGTCCCGGACCGGCATCCGGCCGATTTCGGGGAAAGCGTAGGTCTCCAGCGTGGACCGCCACTGCCCGACGTGCTTTGCATTTTTCCAGCCCGGCGCGTGGCCCTTGATATACCGGCGCGCACACTCGGCGAACGTGACCGTATTCGCGGCCTCCGCCCGCCGGGCGGCCCGTTCGGCTTCGCGCTCGGCGATCGGATCGCGGCCGGCGTTTACGTGCGCCCGGGCGATGGCTGCCGCGTCCCGGGCCGCGGTCAGTGACGCGCCAATGGTGCGAAGGCTCGCGCAATCCACCGGTCCGAGCCCCATATCCCGAAGCCGGCCGGCGTCGCGCCAGCGGAAAATCCAGGACTTCGAACCCGTCGCAGTCACGCGGAGATACAGCCCGGCGCCGTCGCTGTAGAGCCCCCGTTCTGCCTTGCTCTTGATCGCGGTCGCCGTTAACCTATGCCGCCTCGTCATGCGGTCACCCCCGGCCCATACTCCAGCCCATACCCTATGGCCGGATTGTGCGGGACGGTAGTGGACATCGCAAGACGAGAACCCGCCCCAAGCCGCTGATTTTGAAAGGGCGGGACAGACGGTGAGAGACAGCCCCGGACGTTACCGCGGCGGACTCTCTCTCCGCCACCTTCGGGAACAGATGACACACAGCGCGCCCGTAGCTCAGT
>CAZSKQ010000061.1:0-20440 GCA_964607425.1 uncultured Woeseiaceae bacterium | reverse complement strand
CACGCGGCGCGAGAGTCTACCGCCGCAGCTGCGCGCACACAATGCCGGGGGGCTGCAGGAGCGCGCCATGCGCGCGACTGCTCCGGCCTACTCACGGCGCTGTAGGAGCGCGCCATGCGCGCGACTGCTCCGCGGATAAAGGCCGAGGCAGTCGCGCGCATGGCGCGCTCCTGCAGCGCCGTGGACGCTGTCGCCCCTTGGAGACACTTGTCCGCGCAGGGGCTGCATGCTACTTGTTCCGTTCACTTGGGCGGGAGACCACGACATGTTTGATCGAGAGAAGAAGGAACAAATTTCCGAGGGGATGGACCGGCCGGCGGTGGCGCCGCGCAGCCCGGTAACCCCGCCTCCGCGGCCGGCGAGCCAGGGCGGCGAGGTGGCCGTGATCGGGCGATCGATCCAGATCAACGGCGACGTGCGAGGCGACGAGGACCTGCGCATCGAGGGCGACATCAGCGGCACGGTGCAGTTGAAGAACAGCAACCTGACGATCGGTAAAGAAGGCAAGGTCCGGGCCGATGTTTACGCAAAGTCGATCACGGTGCACGGCACGACCGAAGGAGACCTGTACGCGACGGAAGCCGTCAACGTGCACGTCGATGCGAACGTCCGGGGCAATATCACGGCACCGAGGGTCGGCCTCGAGCAGGGTGCCAGGTTCAAAGGGTCCATTGAAATGGACCAGGAAGAGGTCGACAAGGCGCTCGGCAAGTCCAGCATGAAGGCCAACGCCGGCCAGGCCGCCAAGCCCGCGGACGTCCGGGTCGCGCCGGCAAGCGCTGCCAAGGGCGCGGCGGCGAGTTGACGCCTTCGGTCAAAGGCCGGTAGCGGCGGTGGCGTTGACGATGGGCCGCGCGACGGCCCGCGCGCCGATGGAAAAGCCGTCGGCGCTGAAGGCGCCGTTGTTTCGGCTGCTGGTGGAACGGCTCGAGGCCGGCGGCCGTCACGTCATTCTCGACCTCGGTGCGGCCTCGAACCCGATGCTTGCGCTGCTCGGGCAGTTCCGCTGCCGCGTCGATATCGCCGATATCGCCGCGGACGGCGGGATCGAACGGCTGAACGCGGATACGGACGACGAGGACCTCGTTGCCCGGGCCGACTCGCTGCTGCCGCGTTTTCGGGAGAGCGACGCCGGCTACGACATCGTTTATTGCTGGGACCTGCCGAACTACCTGAAGCCGGCCGCGCTGTCGGCGCTGACGACGGCGATCGCCGCACGCGCCGGACGTGCCGGGTTACTGGCTCACGCGTTGATCGTCTATTCCGAGCGCTACATGCCGGCGCGCCCGCGACGCTTTGCGCCGGAGGCCGACCTCGCGCTCGTCGACGGCAACGCTGCGGGCGATGAGATCGAGGCCCCGCGATATTCGCCGGACGATCTCGGGCGAATGATGAGCGGGTTCGCGATCGATCGCGCGCGGCTGCTCGCGAATGGCATGCAGGAGATGCTGTTCAGCTTGCCGCGGTAACCGGCCGGGGGGTCGCGCGCGTGCGCGCTCCTACAGGACAACCCGCGGCTTTCGCGGTACTCCCGGCTCGCACTCGAGTGCCTGCCGATCCCAGTCACCTGTCTCCGCCGCGGCGACGTAGGTGCTTTGCAAAAACTCGAGTAGCGTCCGATCCGGATCGGGCGCCTCGCGCACGACGTCATAAGGCAGGATGAACTCGCCGGCCTCGGCGTGGAAAAACGCCTCGGCGGGCCGTATCGGCTGCTTGCTGAAAGCGTCGGGCGTGGGGTACGCATAGGAATAAAAGGCGGCGTAATCGGTCGGCCCGCCCCCCGGCCAGAAGCCCGCGCTGCTGACCTCGTGCGAATACGCTTCCCGTGTCACCTCGTCCGGGAGGTTCAAAACGCCGCCCGGATGCCGCGGGGCCCTGCGCCCCGAGAAGCGCGTGACCGCAAGATCGAAGCTGCCCCAGAACAGGTGTACCGGGCTGCACTTGCCGACGAAACCGGTACGAAACGCCTTCAAGACCCGATCCGCCTGCAACAGCACTTGCCAGAAACGATGCGCGTATTCGGCGTCGTAGGCGGCGTGCACCGTGTCTTCGCGGAACGGAATCGGGTCGGGCACCTCGTTCGGCTTGCCGTCGAAGGTCACCCGGAGCCCGAGATCGTCAAGCGCGGAAAGGACCCCGGCATGGAACATGGCCACGGTTTCGGCCCTGAGGGGCAGTGTGCGCTCCGAGCCGTCGTTCGTCCGGATCAGGAGCAGGTGATCGACAAAATCGAAGTCGATCTGGAACAGCCGGTTCTCGAAGGGAATGAGCGACGTGGTAAGTCCCCTGGCCGTGAGATAGAAGGTCGCATGCCAGGAATGATTCAGCCACGGCGCCTGCGCGAGGCGGATTTTGCCGACGATCTGCGTCCACAGGTGCAGCGTGGTGCACGTGTCCCGCCAGTCGCTGTATACCAGGGCCGGCCAGGCGGGGCCCGTATTCCCGTCAAGTCGCTCGTTCATTGTTCACCTCGCAGGCGTTGTGTTGCCGGCCTTGATGGCCATTCATGGAGTGAAGCAGTAACAGTATAGGTGCCGCTGACCTGCCGGAGCCGGCTCAAAGCGGCCGGCGCGGGGCAGCAAATGCGCCGGGACCGCTGCCATATCCCCTTGATTTTTGCCGCCGAACCGCCAAATCCCCCGCGTGTCTTCATCCCCGACCGGTACAGCCCTCAACGGCACACCAGCCTCCGAGCCCGAGGCCTTGAGCTCGATCCGCCGGTTCTTCGGCGTGTTCCGCTACAGCCGGCGGGCGCTCGAGCTCGTCTGGACCACGAACCGCGGCCTGACGATTGCCTTCGCCCTGCTCACCCTGCTGGCCGGCGTGCTGCCCGCGACGGTCGCCTTCGTCGGCCAGCTCATCGTGGACGGCGTGGTGGCGGCGATTGCAGAGCATAGCGCTACCGGTGCGGCGGCGTACGGCAATGTACTGATGTTCGTGGGCCTGGAAGCCTTGATCGTCGCGGGGATCGCCGGCGCGCAACGCGGCATCTCCGTCTGCCAGTCGCTTTTGCGTGCCCAGCTGGGGCATCGCGTGAACGTCATGATTCTCGACAAGGCGCTCACGCTCGAGCTTACGGATTTCGAGGACCCGGAACTCTACGACAAGCTGACCCGTGCACGCCGCGAAGCGTCCAGCCGCCCGCTCAGCCTCGTAAACCGCACCTTCGGGCTGGCCCAGAACGGCATTTCGCTCGCGAGCTATGCCTTCCTGCTGGTGCAATTCTCACCGTGGGCCGTCGCCGTCCTGGTGCTCGCCGGCTTCCCGTCGTTTTTTGCCGAGGCAAAGTTTTCCGGAGACGCGTTCCGCCTGTTTCGCTGGCGGTCGCCGGAAACGCGCAAACAGATCTACCTCGAGACGGTCATTGCACGCGAAGACTACACCAAGGAGGTCAAGCTCTATGACCTCGGCCCGCTGCTGCTCCAGCGGTATCGCGACATCTTTACGAAACTTTACCGGGAAGACCGCCGGCTCACGCTGCGCCGGGACGGCTGGGGCTTCCTGCTCGGCCTCGTCGCCACGGCCGCACTCTACGGCGCCTTTGCCTGGGTGATCGTGGCCACGGTCAGCGGCGCCCTGACGCTCGGCCAGATGACCATGTACCTGCTGGTGTTCAAGCAGGGGCAAGCGGCGATCGCGGCGATGCTGTCGGCGATCAGCGGCATGTACGAGGACAACCTGTACCTGTCCAACCTGTACGAGTATCTCGAGCAACCCGTGGAGCGCTCCTCCGGCGAGGCGATCGCCGGTCCCGATCCCGGCGACGGCATCCGGTTCGAGCAGGTTGGCTTCACGTATCCCGGCAGCGCCACACCGGCGCTCGCGGACGTAACGCTGCATCTCGCGCCCGGCACGAGCCTCGCGCTGGTCGGCGAGAACGGCTCCGGCAAGACGACGCTGATCAAGCTGCTCACGCGCCTCTATCGGCCGGACACCGGCCGCATTATGCTGGACGGGCTCGATCTTGCCGAGTGGGATCCCGCGGTGCTGCGCCGGCGCATCGGCGTCATTTTCCAGGACTTCGCGCGTTACCAGATGCTGGTCGGTGAAAACGTCGGCGCGGGTGACGTGCTCGCGTTCGACGACGAGGCGCGCTGGCGCGAGGCGGCGGAAAAAGGCCTGGCCGCCGAGTTCATCGAGCTGCTGCCGGAGAATTACGGTACTCAGCTGGGCCGCTGGTTCAAGGGCGGCCGTGAGCTGTCGGGCGGCCAGTGGCAGAAGATCGCACTCGCGCGTGCCTTCATGCGCACCGAGGCCGACATCCTCGTGCTCGACGAGCCGACCGCCGCCATGGACGCGAGCGCCGAAGCCGCCGTATTCGAACATTTCCGGCGGCTCACCGGCGACCGGATTGCCATCCTCATCTCGCACCGTTTCTCAACGGTACGGATGGCGGACCAGATCGTGTTCATTCAGCAGGGCCGCATCATCGAGCACGGAAGTCATGAGGAGCTGATGCGGCTCGATGGGCACTACGCGCGGTTGTTTTCGCTGCAAGCCGCGGGGTACCGGTAAATACCTGCCGGATTCGGCTACTGGCCGACCGCTTGCACCAGGCCCATGGCCTTGCATATCTCGGCCCGGTTTGCGCGGTGATCGACGTTTTCGGGTTCGATCTCAATCACCCGGTCCATGTCTGAAAGAGCCGCTTCGTATTTGCCTTGCTCAAAATAGACAGTGGCGCGGTTGACCCTTGCAATCACATTCCGTTCCGACAATGCCAGCGCCGCGCTATAGTCGTCCACGGCCGCATCCGGCAGCCCCAGCTCGCATAGCGTCTCGGCCCTGAGCAGGAGCGCTTCCACCTGGCCGGGGTCCAACTCGAGGCTCAAGGAGAAGCACCGGCGCGCGGCCTCCCACTGCTCCAGGCGAACGTGACAGATCGCTTTGTTGTAGTGAACTTCGGGATAAGGTGGACTGTACTTCACCGCCTGGTCGTACGACGAGAGGGCCTGCTCATATTTCTCCTGGCGCTGGAGAATGTTCCCGATCTCGTTGTAATACTCTGAATAGTACGGGTCCATCTCCACGGAACGCGCATAGTGATCCAGCGCGTCCTCGAGGCGGCCCATCATCACATAAACCTGAGCCGCGTTGTATTGCAGCACGGAACGATGGAGCCTGTGGCGCTCTTCGCCCAACTCACGAGTCAGCAGCTCATAGCCGGAGCGGCATAGTTGCAGCGCCTCCTCCTGCCGGCCCTGGCGGACCCGAAGAAACGCCAGGCCGTTACCTATGAATACCTTCAGGAAAACATAGTCGGCGTAGTCGACTTCACCCCGGCCTGCCTCTATCTGATCTACCGCTGACAAGATATGTACTTCCGCCTGCGGAATGTTCGGTTCACTTGCATAGCGCAAATGAATCATCGCCAGGAGGTAGTGCATTTTTGCCCGTACGGACGCCAGGGTAAGCTGCTTTTCGGCGAGCTGGGCAACGAGCTGCAGCGCCCTTTCTCCCTGGTTCGTGGAGATTAGTCCCTGGATCATGTTTCCGAGATAGTTCCAGCGCTCTTCCTGGTCGTCGCCGCAAAGCTCATCGAAGTGTGGAAGCACCTCGTCCACAAAGCTTGCGGACTCGTAGTAGTAGCCAAAATGGTTGAACAGGCAAAGAGCCCGCAACGCGATCTTCGCCGCAGCGAGGCTGTCGCCCTGCCGCCGATAACAGGCGATTAGCGGCCGGTAATTGCGTTCCCAGGATTCCGCGCCGCTGAGCGAAGCCTCGATCGAGTCCTTCTGCCGTTTGTCCAGCGCGTGCTCTTCGAGCGGCGGGAATGCAACCCCCGGTATAGTGACGGCAACGGGATCCGGGGTGACGAGCGCCGGAGAAACCCACGACACCTTGTCTGCTCCACCATCGACAAGAACGTGGATATTTTCCTTGTAAGCCCGCCGCGCCAGTTCAATGAAGAAACGGGTGGCGAGGTGCTGTGCGTGCTCGAACCCCCTGGCCGCAATGATCCATTGTCGATCGTCTGCCCGGAACCGCTTCCATTCCATTACCAAGGCTACCAGCCCGTGAACGAGACGATACGCACGGTCCAGCGGGAAGTTTCGGGTTTTCTCTACTCCCGTCGCGATATCTGTCAGGCAGGGATACTTCAGCACGATCCGGTGCCGATATCGGGCGAGCACCATGTGCAGCTCATAGTTGTGCTCATCGAGGATCGCATGTTCGCCCGCCTTCGACAGGTCGAGATAAGCTTCCTCGATGAGGTTCTCAACTCCTGCCCATGCTCCGCCATGGTCGAACCGAACGTCCAGCGGACGGATGCAGGAAGTCTCCGACATCCGCTCTGCAAACTCGCCGTCCACAACGCCGTCGGGCAGCAGCCGAAGAAACACATTTTCGCTATCCGGACTCATTGTATTCCCCCTGCGGGCGGCTATTTGCGCCTGCTCCACATGAACATGCCTATGGAAAACAAGGCGATCGAAATCAGTGCAAACATGGAGAGGTCGATTGCGCTGGGCCCGTCGCTCGAGGGCATCCGGAACGCAGAGTAGGCATCCTTCACGTACAGCCAGAGCGTAGGCAGCAATACCAGGAAGAGGAACAGCACTGCCAGGACCCGTCCGATGATCCAGAACGCGGTGAACTTGCGCAGTACCGACGGATTGTAGTAGGTGTTGGATTCGGCCCTGGATCCGAAACGGCCTTTGCTGAGCTGAAAGATCCTGTCACGCAGATAGGTCCGCGCCTCGCCGTCGAGGTTGGGGTAACTGTAGTAATTGCAAAGCACGTAATACAGGTCCGTCCTGAGAAAAACATTGAATTGCCAGGACAGCGTCACAACGACCTGCAGTATCAACGCCTGGATCAAGTAGAAGACAAACCCGTCGATTCCACGAGCCAACATGACCTTCAGCAGGATCGTCAACAGTGCTATGGTCAGCACGTCCGCCAGCATGCCTGCGAGCAGCGGCAGGTAACGCTGCGATTTCGGCAACGTCAATATTCCGGTCAGATCCGCCTCCGCGACTATCGTCCAGAGCCGGTTACCGAATCCCAACCGGGATGCGATCCCATGCCGGGCGGCTGCCAGTATGTGGCCGGACTCGTGCACGACGACAGTGCAGGTATACAGCACGAGCAGGCTCACAAGGATCAGCGTGAAATCGTCTTCGAGATAGAAAGCCTGCAAGTTCAATCGCAGCCGGGGATCCTGGATGGCCGAGACGAGGGCGTATCCGACGATCGCCAGGTAAACCGCAAGCGACCAACGGGAAAATACGGCGTTGGCAAGCTTCCTGCTTGGATGCAGCCGGATACGGCCGTCTCCCTTTGCCGCTGCGATCCGTGAGTTGAAGAGGGCCTTGTCTTCGTGACGGTATATGAAGCCTGCGTCGATCAGGACCTCGAGGAATGCATCGACATCGATCTCTTCATTGAATTCCGAAGCGCAAGCCGCCTTGATGTCGGCAACGGACTCATTCCTTTGCAGGTGTTCAATTATCCGGAGACCCTCTTCCGGAAACTGGTAGAACTCGTCTATGTCGGCATTTCCCACCAGGTATTCATTGGCTTCCCGCTGGATAGAGAGTGGGACGACAAAATACCGGGCAGCATCCTCAACGGACACGATGCAACTCGCGTCTTCGCGGCGAAGGCTTTAGCACCGGGGCGTTATCCGATTGACCCTTAAGCAGCCGGGCGACTAACCAGGTGCCTGATGGAGGAAAACGGGCCGGCATTGCCGGCCCGTTTCCCCGCGTTTCGGACGCGACATCCCTACGATTAAACCGGCCAGGGAAAGGGCCAGCATTCCCAGATGGGGTACTGTGCGACCGACGTAGTTTTGAGTTTCTGGACCTTGAGTGCTGATATTTTTTTCACGTTGTAATCCCCTCTTTTGGAGTGTTATTGAACCTATTATTTGCGATACAACGCCTTCTTTTACCACATTCAGTTTTTATTTGGCAATATTCTCATATGTATGCAAGTTCCTGCTATACGTATATGGCTCTGATTTACATATTTGACATTCAATTGGCCGTCGATGCCAGAAACGATTCATAGATGTCATTGTGGTTTTACTATCTATGTGGCCACATTAGCCCAAAACAGCGCAGCCCGGCCGCGTCAAGGGAGCGCTGACAGCCCATGGGGTGCTTGACTCAGCGGCTTACAACCAGCATCACACTGCCGCGATTGTTCTCGTAGAAGTTCCAGGCGTCGTTCGCGTAAGCGTAGAAGTAGCCGGAAGCTTCCGGCGTATACGACGTACCCGCGCCGATCCTGAACGTCTCGTGGGGATGAGGCTCGCCGCGGTTGTCGACACCGTCGGCATTCGCAATCGCGCCGACCAGGCAAAACCACGGCACGCGTTTGCCGCCCAGCCTTTCGTGCCGCTTCGTGAAGCGGAAATTGGCCTGGTCGTTTCGGGTCATTTTGCGGAACAGGGTTTCCAGCTCTCCCAGCGCGCTGCCGATCATGTGCGCCAGCTCAGCGGGCTGGAAGTCGCCGTCATTGGTTCCGCCGGGGCCGCAGCTCACGGAGCGATCGAGCCATTCCCCGCTGGCCTCGAACCGGTATGTCACGCCTTTCTCGAGGTAGAGCCCGGTCTCGTTCCAGGGGTTCAGCGCGTAGATCGGGAACTCACACGACTCGCCTGCCGCCAGCAGCGGCCGGGTGCGGCGGTACGGGGCATGGCTGATGGGTGGATGCTGCCGCCGGTCGATAACAGAGCGGTGCAGCTCGGGCGGTGGCTCTCCCTGGAAGTCCAGGAGCGGCACGCTTCGCGGATGGTTCGGCAGCAGCTTGAACATGTCGGTGTAAGATTCATGCAGCACTCCCTGGGAATGCGGCCTGACCTGGTCGGCCATGTCGGGATCGAAGCCGAGCTCGAGCGCTTGCGCTTCGTCCATCATCCACTTCAGGGCGCCATCTGACAGTCCCGTTTCCCGGTATCCGCCGCCGACGTCGCAGTGCACGCCCGGGAACCAGACCTGCTTGAGATCCGGGTGCGTTCCCGTCCAGAGCGTCGGCCGAAAGCTCGCGCGAATTTCATCCATGGCGACCGCGTGCCTGGCATGGAGAACCGATTCGCTGAGCGACGTGTCATGGAACGCATGCTCGTCGCTGGCGTCCAGCAGGTTCAGCAGGGCGAGATCATCGGGAATGCCGAGCGCGCCGACCGTATCCCATACGCCAATCATGTGGATTGGAATCTCGTACGAACTGCCGATTTTGTGGAATGCCCAGTTGCGCTTTTTCCAATCGTGGATCGTCTCGAGGTGCTCGCGGTAACCGCGCCTGAAAACGTGTTCGAGGCGCTGCCAGGCGCCGTCCTTGCCCGGTTGGCTCTCCGGCTCGTATTTCAACAATCCGCAGCAGGCGATCATGCCCGCGAGACTGCGCACCGTGTACGCGCCGCGGCTGAAGCCGAACAGGAAGATGCGATCCCCGGATCGGTAATTGGCGGACAGCCAGCGGTAGGCGCTCTGGATGTTCTGGTCGAGCCCCTTTCCCGTAGCACCGCCCATCTTCCGGTCCCACCACCCGGGCTCCGTCCCCACGCCCGGGTGGTAATACTTGATCTGCTGGACACCGGCTTCGTTCCGGCTCGCCACCGAGTTGTACAGGCGAACGACGTTGGTAGGCACCGGCACACCATCGTGCCGCTGCTCCGCCGTGTTCCAGGTTCCATCACAACAGACAACGAGATTTCTCATCACAACCTCCGCGTGCTGGAGGGGACCATGGTTGCCGGGACGGGGCGGCGCACAGCGGTCGATGCCGCGAGGCCCGGCGCTAGATGATGGCGAATCCGGCCGCTGAGTTGAGCGCCTGCCTGATGGCGGCAATGGCCGCGTTGACGGCTCGCTCCGCGGCCAACAGCGTCATCCCTTCAATGCCGGACAGGACGGCGATGGTTGCGTTCTTATGCTGGCGCATGAGGCTTTTGGCCTCGCCCCTGCTGATCCGTCCGGAAGCCGCGAGAGACTGGATTTCGATAAGTGACTGCGCAAGCAGCTTCAGTTCAATCGTGGCGAAATCCTTGATCACCGGCCAGGCCTGGGTGGCGGTGTCCTTGAAGGCGGCGATCATTCCGGGCTTGAGCTCTTGCAATTTCAGCGTGGCCACGACACTACTCCTGTTGCGGAATCAGCGAAGCGGGCAGTTCCGGATTTCCGAATTGCCGCTTTTTGCCCTGCTCGAGCCAGAGGATGGCGCGAACGACCTGGTTCATGAAATCCTGTGACTTCGTCACGTACGGCCCGGACAGGCATTCCCGGGTACTGTCCGATTCCTTGTGCGTAACGCGCACCTCATCGAGGTTGTTCCTCAGGGATTCGGCCTGGCGAACGGTCTGCCCGTTCTGGCGTAACGATTGCGCGCGCGTGAGGATGGCCGTGGCTTCGCTCCGTGCCTCAGCATAGAAATCCCGGGATCCGGCATAGCTGCATTCCGGCCAGCCTTCCTCCTTGAGCTGCTCGAAGAACGTGTTCATCTTCTTCTGGAAATCGGTAACCGCCCGATCGGTTTGCTCGTCGTAGTCGGATACCCACTGCACCTGGCAGGCGGCCAGCAAAGTCAACGAGAGGATCGGGAGTATCAGTCCCGAACCGCCTGCCCTGCGACCCCCGGTGCTCTCCCCACGCGCGATTGACATTATTATTCTCCGGCTTCGCGTAGCCTTGCCCCGCCTCGCGGGGCTTGCACGATCACAGGTCCGCTGAAGCCTGGCCTGCCTGTCGCGCTTTTCGGCGGATGATAAACCAGCCCGCCCGGCTTTTCAGCTATTTTTTTCCCATGGGTCCGTCGCACAGGCGCGGACAGGACGCATCAGGTCCTGGTGGCCTGAACTCCAGCGTGCATCAATCGATTTGTTCACCGCGGCCCGGGCGCGACTCCGGACCCGCGAGGGAGAACCACGCGATCGCCCCGCTCGCCGCCGCCAGCGCTGCACAGACCAGGGCGAGGATGCGGAACGTGCCCACGTAGGCCGCAGGGACGGCCTGGGAAACGGCGGCGGCAACGGGCGCCGGGGTACCGCGCGGCGCTTCCAGCTCGGCAAGTTGCGACGCGCGTTGGAGAAGCTCTTCGACGAGCCGCGGCGGCACCGCCCGCGCCTGCAGCTCGCCGGCGAGCGCAGCGCCGAAGTGCCAGACGGCAACCGCGGTGAGCGCCGCGATGGCCACGGTACCGGCGGCTCGCGCCGCCGTGTTGTTCACGCCCGATGCGAGACCCGACTCGCCGGCACCCACGGTGCTCATGACGACCGTGGTCAGGGGCGCTACGGCGAGCGTCATGCCCACCCCGATCAGCAGGATGCCGGGCAGGAAGCCGCTGACGTAGCCGGCATCCTGCCCGGGCATCGCGAGCGCCATGAACCCCAGGGCGGCGATCAACGGGCCGAGCGTCAGCATCCACCGTGGATTGCCCTTGCGTAGACGGTCTCCCGCGAAGGTCGAACCGAACCCCATGATCAGGCTGAACGGAAGAAAAGCCGCGCCGGCTTCCGTCGCCGAGTAGCCCTGCACCTGGATCAAATTGAACGGCAGGAAAAAGAGCGTGCCGTTCAGCGCGGCATACAACAGGAATGTCATCGCGTTGGCGCCGCTGAATACAGGCGAACGGAACAGGTGCAGGGGCAGCATCGGTGCGCTGAAGCGCCGCTCGTGCCACAGGAACAGGGCGCCGCAGATGACCGAGAGCGCCAGGAGAACGGCCCGGGCAATGCCCGGCACCTGGGCAACCAGGCCATAGATCAGCAGTCCGAGCGCCGCGGCCAGCGCCAGCGCGCCCGGGTAATCGAGCGCTTCATCGGTCCTGGAAGGACTCGCGGGAACACGCCACCAGCAGATCGCGACCGTAATCGCGGCGAACGGCACGACCAGCAGGAACACGGACGGCCAGCCCCACTGGTCGACGAGCCAGCCGCCGAGCACGGGGCCGAGCGCCGTGGTGAGCGCGGAAGCCCCGGCCCAGGTACCGATGGCGCGCCCGCGCTCATGCTCCTCGAAATGGCTGCCGACCAGCGCAAGGCTCGTCGGCACCAAAAGCGCCCCGCCGAGCCCCTGCAGCAGGCGCGCGGCGATCAGCAGCGGCATCGACGTCGCGAGCGCCGCCGCAAGCGCACCCAGGCCGAACCCGAGCGTGCCGATGATGAAGATCCGGCGCAGTCCGTAACGATCGCCCATCGAGCCGCCGATCAGCATGAACGATCCGAGCACGAGCAGGTAGGCGTTCATCACCCATTGCACGTCGCTCGAGGTGATGCCGAAATCGGACTGCACGGCCGGTAACGCGAGATTGACGACCGAGCCTTCGATGAACGCAAGGCTGGAGCCGAGAATGGCGGTGGCGAGCACCCACGGCTTGTCCCTTTGCGGGCATGGAATGGCGCGCTCGCGCGCCGCGGCAAGGCCGGGGTCGCAGGGGTGTTTGCCGCTATAAGCAAGGGACATTTCGGCTGACCTGTCGTGGACCTGTGCCGGGCGGGCGGCAGCCAGGAAAATCGTTTACGATGACGTGACTTGTCCGGGGAAGACCATGGCAGCACAAAACACTGATGACATTCGGATCGAGCGTGAAGAGGGCCCGGGCAAGGGTCGCTATGTCGTCCGGCTGGCAGGCGTCGAGGCCGAAATGACCTACTCGCGCGCAGGGGAGAACACGATCATCATCGATCATACCTCCGTCCCCGATGCGCTACGCGGCCGTTCCGTCGGCCAGGCGCTGGTGCGCCGCGCCGTCGAGGATGCCCGGGCCGAGGGACGCACCATCGTCCCGCTTTGCCCGTTTGCCAAGGCGCAGATCGAGCGCCACGCCGAATGGCAGGACGTGCTGCACAACTAGAACTGCCGCGCTATCGTTCGTTTTGCTCCACCTGTCTCTGCTGCGATTCCTCCTGAAGCAGAATGCTTTGGCTCTCATCGATGACTTCCTGGTCGATCGTGATAAGCGCCGTGCCTATAGAGGTGGGAATCCGCCATGACTGCCGGTCGGCCGCCTTCAGCTCGTCGCCGCGAATGATGTTCGTGCGCCGGTCCGCCTCGGCGTCGGCTTTGCTCGCGATGCTCTCATCGATATTTTGGAGGCGCCGCAGATCGGTCGCGCTCAACAGGATGAGTTGGTCCGCGTAAGCCTCCAGCGCCTTCGCATTCAGCCACAGCGCGGTTGCCGCATCGCCCGATTCGGCGAGGGATGTGCCCAAATCCGCGAGGATCTTGAAGCGCTGACCTTCCAGGAAGCGTTGTTCCAGCGCCAGGGATGCCGGATCGATGACCCAGGCAACCGACGCATCCAGGGCGACGTCCGCCGAGCCGGGTGGCGCCCCGATGAGCCCGGCGCCGCGATCGGCGACGGCACGCCGACCGGCGAGGACCTGCGACACCGCCCCGGCACGGGAGGTATCGACCTTTTGCGACCGGGCGCTTGCCAGTGCCTGCTCCGCGGCGGTGAGATTGTCCGTCTCCAGGTATCCCATCGCCGCGTCCAGGAAAAGACGTCCGCTGTCGCTTGCCTTGCCCTGCCGCCGGTAGACGTCGGCTAACAGGCCTTTCAACTCCGGAATCGGCCGGTAGCTCGACGGGTCTTGCCGCTCGATCCGCTCCGCGGTACTGATCGCATGCTCGAGCTGGAATGTCGCATTATCGGCCGCACCATCGGGATCCAGCCTGCCGGTCTCGTAGTAAATCAAACCGAGCACGCTATGGTAACGCTGAATGGCGTTGAGCTGGCCGGATGCATACGCGCCGGCTTTTCCGGAGAACAGGATGTCGGTCATCTGCTCCAGGTCGTTCCGGCTCAGGCCTTCGAGAGACTGAAGGTCACCCCCCTCTTTGATCGAATGGTGAAGTGCCACGAGATCACTCGCGGCATCGAGGCGGATGTTCGATGCCCCGGCCAACTGGCCGTGGAGATAGGCCTCGAAGGGAGGCGCGAAATTTACCGCGGCCTGGTAATAGCGGATGGCCCGCAGCATGCCATCGTGTCGCTGGTCGCTTGCACGCGCGAGGCGGCCGGCCTCGGCGCGCAGCAGGGATCCTTGCAGCCTCAGGAACCTCGCCATCGCGTCCCGGCGCACCGGGGTTTCGAGCCACCAGCGAATTTTGCCGGCCCGTGGCGGAGCCCCGCTACGCTCCGCGACGCCGCGCAGCTCAGCGAACCCCGGAGACCGCCATGCCGATGGCCCCGGCAAACCGTCGAGATGCGTTGCATCAAGAATGCCGAGATCCGAGCGGATCGCGGTCCACGCGACAAGTGCCCGATCGACCGTTTCCGGATCACGGGCGAGGCCCAGCCGCATCGAGTAGCCCAGGGCGGTCGCCGCGAGCTCGGGAAGGCGTTCACGTATCGAGAGGCCGTAACGGTACAAGTCACGGTAAGCGCCGGTCCTTCTCCATGCTTCCACGAGCCGCTGGCGCGCGGCCTTGTTGGCGGCATTTCGCTCGATAGCGGAGCGGTACGCGCCTATCGCCCCGTCGTCGTCGCCTGTGGCCGAAAGAAGGTCGGCGAGCAACAGGTAATCCTGGTCCGAAGCGTCCGGATTCAGGCGAATGGCCTCCCGGGTCGCGGCGACGGCGACCGCCAGGTCGCCGATTCGGCGCGATACGAGCGCAAGGTTCGTCAGGATGCGGGGATTGTCCGGCGTGAGGAAACTGGCGCGGCGATAGTAATCCCGTGCGCGGATGAGCAGTGCACGTTCGAGCGCCGGATCGGCTTTGGCCCGGGATTCGTACAGCCAGCCGTAACTGAAAGCGATCAGCGTAATGCAGCCGGTATCTCCCGCGCAATCCACCGCCGAGAGCTCACCGGACGCCTGCTCGAATTCCCCTTTCGCAACCAGGAGCTCCGCCTGGCGGATCACCGCTGCCACCCGCGGGTCGGGAGCTGCCAGGACGAACTGGGCGGCGGCGAGGTACAGGCCCGTCGCGAGCAGGCCAAAGACGAGTTTGTTTCCGTTCAGGCTCATCGTTTTGCTATTCCAGGTCAAGCTCGGATGGCGACGTGCGGTTTGGCTCCACCGCACGCACGTAGCGGCTGACCGCGACGTAGAGAACGTCGACCTTTTCCGCTGCCTGCAGCCGTTCAATACTCTCGTCCTGCGCCAGCTTGTCATCGCGGAGGTGCAGCGCCTTCAGCTTGTTGTGGAACTCCGGCGGCACTCCGGCCGCGCTGGTGAAGTTGCCGAACAGGGCGACCGTGTACGTAAAGCGCTCATGCGAGGAAGGAGTCTGGAGCTCGGCCTTGATCTGCAAAAGACTGTCATCCGCGATACCCAGGTCACCGCGTTCGAACGGCAGCAACCAGCTCTGGTCCTCCGGGATGGGATAGGCGGATTCCGCTATTTGCAAGCGGCTCAACTGCGCCTCGACCAGGTACCCTTCCTTGCGCTCCAACTCGTCGGCAAACCTGAGGGCAATCGCATCTGCGAATGCTTCGGCCGATGGGACCTGGAGATATTCGTCCAGCGCGCGGAAGGTCCAAACAACCGGTTCGCCACCCGGCGCGACGTCGTCACCTGCCACCGAAATTTCCATATCGACTGGACGAAAGCTGCGTGGATCCGCTTCGCTCGCGGACTTGCCGATCCGGACGATCATCCGGTCGTCACGAGCGGTACCTGATGTGAAATCGAGAAATCGCACGCGCTGCGCGAGAACCTCTGCCAGCCGGCGTCCGCATTCGGTCTCGATTCCGACGATCTGCTCCCGCGTGAGGCCGAGGCGATACCGGTGCTCCGCAAGCTCGCACACGACCTCGACGCTCAACCGGTCGAACGGCCGGGCCGTCAGCGGCAGCAATCCGCAAGCGAGGATGGCGACGATGAGGCAGCGCTTCATAACGGCAGATCCCTCGCAAACAGGGCGATTTCCTGGAGGGAGTCCCGGCCTATGACGACTTCCTGCCGGATCACTTCTTCCCCGGACGCGGTGAGAAACCTGATTCGGAGCTTCTGGCCCGGCGATACGCTGAAGTTGGACGCATCCCTGAGCGGGTTCAGCCAGTTGCGATACAGGGATTCGCGCAAGGCGTCCGAAATGTGGGGTAACGTGCGCAATTCACTTCGCCATTCATTGCGCCATGCGTCCGGAATCGCCGCCGCCTCGCCTATCTGGACCGAGGCTCGTCCCGCCTGCAGCGGAATCTCGATGACTTTCCCGGAAAGATCGGGCTCGATCACCAGCCTCCCGCCCGCCAACAGGGAGTGCAACGCCGGGGGTATGCGCAACAGGACGGATGGCAGCCGGACGAGATCGGATGCGAGGCTTATGGTCGTCCCGGTCCACGGCATCAGCGTCAGCGACTGGCGCCGATAGCCGCTCGCTTCGAGGTAAAGCTGCCGTCCGAAGATGCTCGTCAGGCGCACGAATCGCACGGTGCCGCTCGGACCTTCGAGCCGGACCTGATCGCTTTCACCCGAACGCGCCTTGCCTTCGTCGGTGAGGCGCAGGGTCGTGACGCCGCTTATCCCGTCGGCGAGCACGGTGACGGAGGATACGAAAGAGGTGCCAACGATGGCCAACAGGAAGAGGCATAAGAGCACCGGCGTATCGGCGGCGTGCCGCAACAGGCTTTTGACCTTCTGGCGCCACTGTTCCGCTTGCCGTTGCTCCAGCCACCCGAGCACGACGACCACGAAGCCGGTGAAGGCATTGACGATGGCGAGATTTGTGAGGTCGCTACCCAGGTGCCTGATTGACCAGGCGTTGAGACCGAACAACAGCGAGGCGAGAAGGACTACCCTTACCGCCGGCGTGTTCAAGCGAAGCCTTTCCCGGATGTCGTCGCGTTGATCCTCGCTGGATGATCGTTCTTCTGCTGGCGAACGAGACTTCTCGCCTGGGCCTTCTTGCTGATCGAATCGTGTTTGCACTGCTGCGTCCCCTCGCAGCTGTGGCAAAGCCCACTTTGTTGTTATGCGGTCGTGGTCATATTAGTGCACATCATGGAGAAGTCAACCGGCTCGCTCGCGCGTGCCCGTGGGGGTCACGGTTCATGGATACCGAACCACCTTCTGCTTCTCCGGCAACGGTATGAACTCCTCCGCGTCACCCGGAACCGTATCGAACCGCCCCGCCTTCCACTCCTCTTTGGCCTGCTCGATGCGCTCCAGGCGCGAGGAGACGAAGTTCCACCAGATGTGCCGCGGCCCGTCCATGGTCTCGCCGCCGACGAGCACGAAGCGGGCCTGCGCCGGCCCGGCGTTCCGGACGGTCACGGGATCGCCGGGGCGCAGCACCAGGAGCTGGCCGGCCGGGAAGCGCTCGCCGCTGATCTCTATCTCGCCCGCGACGGTGTAGAGCGCTCGCTCCTCGTGCGCCGCCTCCACCGGCAGCTTGCCGCCGGCGTCCAGCGTGACATCGGCGAAGATCGTGTCGGAGAAGACCTTCACGGGGGAGGTTTGGCCCCAGGCGGAGCCCGCCACCAGGCGCACGCGCACGTGGCCCTCCTCGATGAGCGGCAGCTCGGCCTCGGGCGTGTGAGCGAAAGAGGGGTCGGTCTCCTCGTGCGCGGCGGGCAGCGCCACCCACGTCTGCAAGCCGAAGAGCCGGGAGCCGCTGCCCCGCAACGCCTCGGGCGTGCGCTCCGAGTGCACGATGCCGCGCCCGGCCGTCATCCAGTTCACCGCACCCGGCCGGATCGGCACTTCGCTGCCGAGGCTGTCGCGGTGCATGATTTCGCCCTCGAACAGGTAGGTGACGGTGGCGAGATTGATGTGGGGGTGCGGGCGGACGTCCAGCCCCTCGCCCGCGCCAAAGGTGTTTGGGCCCATCTGGTCGAGGAAGATGAAGGGGCCGACCATCTGGCGTTTGGATGACGGAAGCGCGCGCCGGACTTCGAAGCCGCCGAGGTCGCGGGAACGGGGGACGATGACGGTTTCGATCAGGTCGGCGGCGCGAGCGTCGCCGGGAACGGGTTCGGGGCAGGAAATCCAGCTCATGGTGGGTTCTCTCGGTTTATCTTCATATTGGCGGGAACAGACATGATGACATGCCAAGGGCCGCTCCTGCTCGAACGCGCGCTCCCGTCATGGAGGATCCTGTTCATTCACCTGGCGGGCGGCGGGCGGCCGCCTGCCCCGGCTCGCGCCGCCAGGCCGCGGGCGGGACCCCATACTCGCGCCGGAACGCCCGGCTGAAAGCCGCTTCGGATTCGTACCCCACGTCGAAGGCGATGCGCGCAATCGCATCGCTGGTGTCCTGAAGCCGCGCCGCCGCCTGCTCGAGCCGCTGTCGCGCCAGGTAGCGCATCGGCGCCTCGCCCACGATGCGCGTGAAGCGCTCCGCAAAAGCCGACCGGGACAACGCGGTTTCGCGCGCGAGATCCTGGGTCGTCCAGCGCCGGTTGATCTGCCCGTGCAGCAGCCCGAGCGCACGGGCCACCACGGGGTCGCGCAGCCCCGCTGTCCATGCGTGCAGCGCGGGCGGCTGCGCGGCGAAATGGCGACGGACGGCCTCCATGAACAGCAGCTCGGCGAGCTTTGCGAGGATCGCGGGCGAGCTCGCCTGCCCTGCCACGAGCTCCTGCGCGGCGAAGCGCAGTGAGCTCTCGATCCAGCCGCCGGATGCCCCCTCCGCGGCACTGAGCTTCAGCACGCTCGGCAGCATAGCGATGACGGCGTTTTGCGGAAGGTCGCTGCCGAGATATCCGCAAAGCATCTGCGTCCGCTTGCCGCCGCCGCCGTGGACGACCCTGGCCAGCCCTCCTCCCGGCGCGGCCTGGATGAGCTCTTCGGCGCCGAGCGGCCTCGGGTGCATCGCGCTGCCGAGCACATGGGCGTCGTTGCGCGGCAGCACGACGATTTCCCCGCTCGCCACCGTCATCGGCGGCTGGCTGCCAACCTTCAACAGGCAGTGACCGGCCGTGACGTAGTGATAGGCGATGATATGGCGCGGCTCGGGCGCGAAGGGCAGGCAATCCTCGGGCCCGATCTGCGCCGTGATGCACCAGGGGGCCGTGAATTCGGCATCGAGAACTATGCCGCCGGTCAGGCGCATGACTCGCAGCGTATCGAGAATGGCGTCCACAGCGGCTCCCGCGCCTGCTGGCGGATCGATCAAATCTTCCGGCGTCCCGCTCATTCTATCTGCTTCCCGGGGCAGCTAGTCTAATTTCAAGCGGAAACGACCTTTGGAGCTGACAGACATGAGAACCGACAAGCAGGGCAACGCCCTCCCCGGCGCCACTCCGGAAGCCGCCGACCTTTTCGACCAGGCGGTGGCAGCGTTCAACATCTATCGCGGCGATCCTGTCGCATTGCTCGACAGGGCGATGCAGGCGGCGCCGGACTTTGCCATGGCGCACATCCTGAAAGCGCACCTCCTGGCATTGGCCACCGAACCCGAGGCAACGGCAAGCGCGAAGGACATCCTGGCGACTGTAAAGGAAATGCGACTTTCCGATCGCGAAGCTTCCCACGTGGCCGCGCTCGACCTGCTCGTCGCAGGCCGGTGGACGGACGCCGGCCTCGCGCTCGACCGTCACAACATGCTCTTCCCGCATGACCTCGTCGCGCTACAGTCCGGCCACCTCGTCGACTTTTATCGTGCGAGCGCGCGCGGCCTGCGCGATCGCATAGCGCGTGCCTTGCCCAAATGGACGCCGGACATGCCGGGCTACCCGATCCTGCTCGGGATGCATGCCTTCGGGCTCGAGGAAACCGGCGACTATGCACGTGCGGAGGCCGTCGGCCGCCGCGCGGTCGACCTGCAGCCGCTCGATTCCTGGGCGCATCACGCGGTCGCGCACGTGATGGAGATGCAGGGCCGGGCCGAAGACGGGATCGGCTGGATGATCGCGCGCGAGCCGCACTGGTCGGGCGACGACAACTTCTTCAAGGTCCACAACTGGTGGCATCGCGCGCTTTGCCATCTCGAACTCGGCCAGGCCGACGAGGCGCTCGCGCTGTACGACGGGCCGATCCGGCAGGATCGCAGCCTCGTGGCGCTCGATATGTGCGATGCCTCCGCGCTGCTGTGGCGGCTGCACGTTTCCGGTCACGACGTGGGCGACAGGTGGGACGAGCTCGCGAGCACCTGGGACAGCCATGCCGACGGCCGCACCTATCCCTTCAACGACTGGCACGCGGTGATGGCTTACCTCGGTGCCGGCCGGATGGACGAGGTCGAGCGCATCCTCGCTGCCTTGCGGACTGCCGGCGGCTCCGAGGCCGCCGATTGGGGCCGCGCGACCGCCATTCCGCTGGTGGAAGGCTTCGCCGCCTTCTGGCGCGAAGACTACGAAACGGCGGCAAACCATCTTTATGGCGCGCGCTACATCGCCAACTCCTTCGGCGGCAGCCACGCGCAGCGCGACATCGTCGACTGGACGCTGGCCGAAGCAGCGGTTCGCGGCGGGCTGGCGGCCATGGCCGAGGCGATCGCGAACGAGCGCCTGGCGCTGAAGCCGCACAGTTTCGTCAACCGGGGCTTCCTGGCGCGGGCGCGGGAGAACGCCGGGTCCGGCAGGAGGGCAGCCTGAGCCG
>CAZSKQ010000060.1:0-20476 GCA_964607425.1 uncultured Woeseiaceae bacterium | reverse complement strand
GGAGCTTGATGCCGTTAACCAGGTAGATGGACACAGGTACCTTTTCCTTGCGCAAAATGTTAAGGAACGGATCCTGCAGCGACTGCCCTTTTGCCATGGTGGGTCTCCTTATTCTTTTTATTGCTCAATCGAGCAATCAAAATTGGTCACAACAATCCCGGTGGCGCCGGTTGTCCCTGGATTTGCGTCCAGAGCTGCGAAGACTTGCCGTGACCAGCCCAGTGCGAAGTAAAACGAACGAACAAAGGAAAATACTATCATAGCCAACCGCCCGGAATAATGGGAGAAAACGCTACCTTCATTCCACCTGTTGACGTATCCGCGTGTATATTGCGTCGAAAATATCGGCTTCAAGTGGGTTATGACAGATGAGTCCGGGTTCCGTTCGGAGCCAGGTCAACTGGCGTTTCGCCAGCTGCCGGGTCGCGGCGAGGATCTTTTGCTCCGTCTCCTCGAACGTGCCGTGGCCGTCGAGGAAAGCCCAGACCTGCCGGTAGCCGACCGCCCGCATGGACGGGCTCTGTGCGTCGAGGAGCGGCCGCCGTTTCAGGCGCGCCACCTCGTCGACGAAACCTGCCTCAAGCATAGACCGCAATCGGCGCTCGATGCGCTCGTGCAGGGCGACCCTGGGTTCCGGCACCAGCGCGAACCGCAGGTAGCCCGGGGCGGGCGCCGGACGGAACCCGGTCGCCTGCCAGGCGGAGATTGGCCGGCCGCTGACCTGCCACACCTCGAGGGCGCGCTGGATGCGCTGGCTGTCGTTCGGGTCGATGCGCGCCGCCGCGGCGGGATCCACGGCTGCGAGCCGTGCGTGCAAGGCCGGCCAGCCCTCCGCCCGGGCCTCGTCGTCCAGGGCCCGCCGCACCGCCGCGTCCCTCGCGGGCAGGTCCGCGATCCCGCGGGTCAGTGCGCGGAAATACATCATCGTGCCGCCGACGAGTAATGGTATCCGCCCGATGGCCCGGATCTCTGCCATGGCGGCGTGCGCGTCCCGCACGAAGTCACCGGCGGAATACGTCTCTTCCGGATCGCGAATATCGATCAGCCGGTGCGGCGCCCGCCGTAGAATATCGGGGTCGGGTTTCGCGGTGCCGACATCCATACCGCGATAGACCATCGCGGAATCGACGCTCACGATCGCAAGCGGCAGGGCCTCGACCAGCCGCACGGCCAGCTCGGTCTTGCCCGAGGCGGTCGGGCCCATCAGGCAGATCGCGGGACGCTCGTTGCGCGCGGCCACGACGCTACCGGCGCTATTGGCCGCGCAGGAACAGCCGGTCGAGGTCCTGCAGGCTGACGGCGGTCCAGGTCGGACGTCCGTGGTTGCACTGGTCCGATTTGTCGGTCGCTTCCATTTCCCGCAGGAGCGCGTTCATTTCCGCGAGGCTCAAACGGCGGTTTGCGCGCACCGCGTTGTGGCATGCCATGGTCGCCAGTAGTTCGTGGCAGCTATCCTCGATGCGGCTGCTTTGTTCCGACTGCTCGAGATCGGACAGCAGGTCGCGCACGAGCGCCTCGGCATCCGCCGCCTTGAGAAGTGCCGGAACCTCCCTTATCACCACGCTCGCAGGGCCGCCGCGGCTCACGACCAGCCCGACCCGTTCGAACACCGGCGCGGCCGCTTCCGCCAGCGCCGCTTCACGTTCGGAGACGCTGATCGCCGCGGGCACCAGGAACGGCTGGCGCACCATCTTGCCCGCCTCGAACGCGGCTTTCAGTTGCTCGTAGACCACGCGCTCGTGCGCCGCGTGCATATCCACGACCACCAGTCCGTCGGCATTTTCCGCGAGAATGTAGATGCCGGCGAGCTGCGCGATCGCGAAGCCGAGCGGCGGGACGGTGTCGGAGTCCGGCTCCTGCTCCTGTTCCGGTGCCGGGGCCGGCCCGGCGGTCAGGGCGGCATAGCCGGCCATTGCCTCGCGCACGGCCGGTGCGGACGCTGCTCCCTGCGACGGCAGCGACATGGCCGATTGGCGGAAGAGGCTGCTCCGCAGGACGTTGGCGGGCACGGCGGACTCGCTGTGCCCGCCCGGCCGGGTCTCCGAGAGCGCCTGCTCGATCGCCTGCGACACGAACCCGTGCACCGAGCGACCGTCCCGGAACCGTACTTCGTGCTTGGCGGGATGGGCATTTGCATCCACCGCCGCGGGGTCGATTGCGAGCTGCAGCACGTAGGCAGGATGGCGTCCATGAAACAGCACGTCGCGGTACGCGTGCCTCGCGGCATGGCCGAGGGTCCGGTCCGTGATGCTGCGGCCATTGACGAACCAGAACTGCAGGTCGGGCTGGCTGCGGTTGAAGGTCGGCAAGGCCAGCCAGCCGGAGAGGGCCATGCCCTCCGCCTCGCGCGTGAGCTGCACGACTTCCCCCGCGAACGCCTCGCCGCAGATACTGGCAAGCCGCGCGAGACGTTCTTCCTCGTTCGTGGCCGGGCTCAGTGCAAGCACCGGCCGGCCGTTGTGCGACATGGTGAAGGCGACGTCCGGCCGCGCCAGCGCCAGCCGCCGCACCCACTTGTCGATGTGCTGGTACTCGGTGCGTTCGGCGCGCAGGAAGCGGCGCCGGCCCGGCGTGTTGTAGAAGAGATCGCGTACTTCGACGGTCGTGCCGGCCGGGTGTGCGCAGGGCACGGGTTCCCCGATGTTCCCGTCACCGGCCGTCACTTCCCAGCCGGTATCGTCCGCGCCCGTACGCGACCGCAGGCTCAGCCGCGCCACCGACGCGATACTCGGCAGTGCTTCACCGCGAAACCCCAGCGACGCGATGGCTTCCAGGTCGTCGAGACTCCCGATCTTGCTCGTGGCGTGCCGCGACAGCGCGAGCGCAAGCTCTCCGGTCGGGATCCCGGCTCCGTCGTCCCGCACCCGCACGAGCTTCGTGCCCCCGGCCTGCAGGTCGACGGCGATCGCGCGGGCGCCCGCATCGAGACTGTTCTCGATCAGCTCCTTCACCACCGACGCCGGTCGTTCCACCACCTCGCCGGCGGCGATCTGGTTTACCAGGTGTGCGGGCAGTTGACGAATCGGCATAGAGGCTTCCGGTGGCGACGAACAGCCGGCATTCTTTCAAATGCGCAGCCCCAAGGGTAGCGCGGGCAGGAGCGCGCATCGCGCGCGATGCCACGGACAGTACAGGGTGGCATCACGCGCAGTGCGCGCTCCTGCAGGGGATCAGGGCTCCGTCAGGAGCCGGCAAACAAGGAAAGCGGGATGTTGAGCTTTTCTCCGACGCGCAGCTTGTCGCTGGACAGCTTGTTGACGGCCTTGAGCTCCGCGAGGCTGACGTTGTAGCGCGCCGCGATTTCGCTCAGCGTGTCACCGCGGGTTACCACGTAGCTGAGCTGCCCGGGCGGCGAGTTGCGGAGGTTCATCGCGATCTGCGTGTCCGGCGGCGGGTGCAGGTAGAAATAGGTGCGGATGCCGGCCAGGATTGCATTGGCGACTTTCTGGCGGTGCGCGGGGCTCTTCAGCTTCTTTTCTTCCGCAGGATTGGAAATGAAGGCGGCCTCGACCAGGATGGACGGCACGTCGGGCGACTTGAGGACCAGGAAACCGGCTTGCTGCACGCTGCGGCGGTGCATGTTGCCGATCTTCTCGAGTTCATCCAGCACCCGTTCGCCCACCATGAGACTCGCGCTCAGCGCGGCGTTCTGGGACAGGTCGAGGAGCACGGACGCGAGCAGGTCGTCCTTGTCCGCCAGCGAAACGCCGCCGATCAGGCCGGAGGCGTTTTCCCGCTTCGCGAGCAGCCGGGCGGCCTCGTCGCTCGCCCCGTCGAGCGACAGCACGTACACCGACGCCCCGGCGGCGCGCCGGTCGTTGACCGCATCGGCATGGATGGAAACAAAGAGGTCCGCGTTGTTCCGCCGGGCTACGGCGATGCGTTCGCGATGATCGACGTAGTAATCGCCGTCACGTACCAGCACCGCCTGCATCCCGGGCTCCTGGCCGATGCGCTCGCCCAGGTTCTTCGCGATGGCGAGCGCGACGTCCTTCTCGAAGGTGCGCGCGTGCCCGATGGCGCCCGGATCGCGGCCGCCGTGGCCGGGGTCGATCGCAATGACGATGTCGCGGCCTTCGTCGTAGCGTTCGGACGCGCGCCGCACCGTCGTCAGCTTGCCCTGCCGGTGCAGGTCGATGACGAGGCGGTCGCCGTGGGTGGCGTTCGGGCCGGCCGTGAAACTGCGCGAGCGCACGGGCTCGCTCAGGTCGAGCACGACGCGCAAGGTGCCATCGGCGCGGCGGCCGGTACGCACGCCGGACAGGGTGCCCGAAGGCTCGCGCAGGTCAGCGAGCGAACCGGCCGCCGTGCTGTCGTCGAGATCGACCACCAGCCGGTCGGGTCCGCGCAGGGTGAAAATGTTGTAGCGGGCCGGCGCGCTCAGGTCGAGCACGACGCGCGTGCGCCCGTCTTCCGACCAGACCCGCACGTTCTCGAGCGTCGCGCCGCTCGCCGCCGCCGCGGCCAGCAGCAATCCCCCGCCCAGAAAGAAGATGAGCCCGCGCATTGTTTGCCGGTCGTTCCTTGTTGTTGCTTCGGGTTTTCTGCAGTATACAAAGCCCCCGCCAGAATCCAAGACTTTTTTATGCTTCGATATTAAAGAGATAGAAGCGTTACTTAAGGAAGTACCCGACGCACCGCTCCCAGCGCTCGTCGATTGTGCGCCATGACCTCCGCCGCACGGCCGCTACCCTGGTAGCGCAGGCGGACGGTAACGTCCGCCCGGGACGCCAGCGCCGGCACGCGTTCCGGCCATTCAACCAGCACCAGCCCGTCGTCAAGATCGCTCCAGCCGAGGTACGGCAGCTCCCCGCCGCCCGTCAGCCGGTACAGGTCGACGTGGTAGATCTTCCGCCCGCCTGCGCAGTAGGGTTCGACGAGGGTGTAAGTGGGGCTCGGCACCGGCCCTTCATGCCCCAGCTCGCGCAGGAAGGCGCGCGCCAGCATCGACTTGCCGGTGCCCAGGTCGCCTTGCAGCAGGATGGTAAAGCCGCTGCTGTCCTCCGGCAGGTGCCGCGCGAGCGAACGCCCGAGCGCCTCGGTGGCCGGCGCGTCCGGCAGCTCCAGGGTGCCGGTCAGGGATTCAGCCACGGCCGCACATGCGCCAGCAGGTCGGAAGCAAGCAGGCCTCGCGGCATCCTGCCGGCCGCGTCGTCGCCGGCGCCGGCATGCACCAGCACGCCGATTGCCGCCGCCATCTCGCCGGCGAGCCCCTGTGCCAGAAGCCCCGCGATGATGCCCGTCAGGACGTCGCCCATGCCCGGCGACGCCATGCCGGCGTTGCCCGCCGTGCACAACCAGGGCGCGCCGCTGCCCGCCGACACCAGGGTGCCCGCGCCCTTGAGCACGACGGTGCCGCCGTAGCGTTCCTGCAGCTGCCGGAGCGAGCCCAGGCGGTCCTCCTGCACGGCCCCGGCGGACCGGCCCAGGAGGCGCCCCGCCTCGCCCGGGTGTGGCGTGAGGATCCAGCTGTCGCGCCGCCGCGGGTTTTGCGCGAGCAGGTTCAAAGCGTCCGCATCGAGGACCGCCGGCAGCTCCTGGTGCAGGGCCGCCTCCAGCAAGTCGCGGGCCCACTCACCGGTGCCCAACCCGGGGCCGATTGCCATGGTGGAAACCCGCTCCAGGAGCCGCGCGAGCTCCCGGCCGTTCTCGATGCCATGACACATGAGCTCCGGGCGGCCGGACATCACAGTCACGCAATTGGCAGGATGCGTCGCCACGGTCACGCGCCCGGCGCCGGCCCGTAGCGCACCTTCGCCGGCCAGGCGAATGGCGCCGGGCATGCCGGGCCCGCCGCCAACCAGCAGCAGGTGCCCGAAGTCCCCCTTGTGGGCGTTGCGCCGCCGCGGCGGCAGTTCGCGGGGGATGACGGCAGGCTCGATGCGGCGCATCCGCACCGGCTCGGGCTCCCGGCACGCGTCCGGGATGTCGAGGCCGGCGAACGATAGCGATCCGGTGAAGTCGGGAGCCCGCGCAAGGAACAGCCCGGCCTTCAGGCCGACGAAGGTGACCGTGTGATCGGCATGCACGGCGGTGCCCATCACCTTGCCCGTATCGCTCGAGATGCCGCTCGGCACGTCGAGGGAGAGCACGGGCGCCGGATGTTCGTTGATCGCGTTGACGGCCTCGGCGAACACGCCCTCGACGTTACGCGACAGCCCGCTGCCGAGGATCGCGTCCACCAGCAGGTCGGCCTCGCCGTCCGGCAGGCCCCGCCACCCGCCGACGGCGCCGACCGCGCGGACGAAGTCCGCGTAGGCGGTCGCGGCGTCCCCGGAGAGGCTCGCCGGGTCAACGAGCGACACGGCCGACACGTCGATACCGCGCTCGGCGGCGAGGCGGGCGAGCACGTAGCCGTCACCGCCGTTGTTGCCGGCCCCGCAGACGACCTGCCAGCGGCGTGCCTCGGGATACTCCCGGCACGCGACGGCGAGCGCGGCCGCGGCCGCGCGCTGCATCAGCTCGTAGCCGGCGATGCCCGCCTCCTCGATCGCACGACGGTCGATGCGGCGCACGCTTTCGGTCGAATAGATGTCGGAGGGTAGTTCCACAATCCTGGCACTCACAGCCCATAATAGCGGCACCATGATTCCCGACCCAACAGGACAAGGCACGGCTGCACGCGATCCGGATCCGTCGACCCTCAAGGAGACGATCGCCCGCTGGAGCCGCGAGCTCGGGTTCCAGCAGATGGGCGTCAGCGACGTGAATCTCTCGCAGGCCGAAGAACGGCTGGCGCGCTGGCTCGAGGACGGGTTCCAGGGCGAGATGGGTTACATGTCGCGTCATGGGCTGAAGCGCAGCCGCCCCGGGCTGCTGGTGCCCGGGACCGCCCGGGTGATTTCCGTGCGCATGGACTACCTGCCCGAGAATCCGGAGCGGGCTGCTCTGGTACTGGGGCGTTCCGACAAGGCGTACGTGTCGCGTTACGCCCTCGGCCGCGACTACCACAAGGTGCTGCGCGGCCGCCTGCGGGCGCTGGCACGCCGTATCGCGGGCGAGATCGGCCCCTTCGGCCACCGCGTGTTCGTCGACAGCGCGCCGGTGCTGGAGAAGCCCGTGGCCGAGAAAGCGGGGCTCGGGTGGATTGGCAAGCACACGAACCTGATCAACCGGAACGCGGGTTCCTGGTTCTTCCTGGGCGAGCTTTACACTGACCTGCCGCTGCCGGTGGACGAGCCGGAGGAAAGCCATTGCGGCAGCTGCCGAGCCTGCCTCGACGTTTGCCCGACCGGTGCGATCGTCGCGCCCTACCGGTTGGATGCAAGGCGCTGTATTTCCTATCTCACCATTGAGCTCAAGGGATCGATACCCACCGAGCTCCGGCCGCTGATCGGCAACCGCGTGTACGGCTGCGACGATTGCCAGCTTTTCTGCCCCTGGAACAAGTTCGCCCGCCGGACCGACGAGCCCGATTTCGCGCCGCGCCACGGGCTGGATGCACCCGACCTGGTGGCGCTTTTTGCGTGGACGGAGGACACCTGGCTCCAGAAGACGGAAGGCAGCGCGATGCGCCGGATCGGCTATGCGCAATGGCTGCGCAATATCAGCGTCGCACTGGGTAACGCCCAAACGACGCCGCAAGTGGTCGCGGCCTTGCAGTCGCGGCGGAACCACGTCTCAGAGATGGTGCGCGAACATGTGAAGTGGGCACTGGAGCAGCACGGCCAGGAATGATTCGCTAGTAACCAGGAAAGAAGCCTTCGGAACACACTGTGACAGGCAACACACCCGCTTTGAATTCGGACTACCAGCGCTCGTTGCTGGCCGGGCTCCAATTGTTCCATGACGTGGAGCCGTCGGAGGTGCAAACGCTGCTGCAGGAATGCGACCGCCGCGACCTGGCCCGCGGCGAGGTGCTGCTGTCCCCGGGCTCGAAGAACGAGTACGTCTTTGTCGTGCTCTCCGGCAGCCTGCACGTGCGCGTGGGGTCGCCCGACGCCCCGATCATCGCGACAATGGGTACGGGCGAATGCGCCGGAGAGATGTCGATAATCGAAGACCGCGACCCCTCCGCATACGTCGTCGCGGCCGAGGCCACCCATCTGCTGGTCATTCACCAGACCATCCTGTGGGCGATGGTCGATGCGTCGCACGCCTTCTGCAAGAACCTGCTGATCGTACTGTCGGAGCGGGTGCGCAGCCATAATGAATTCATCGCCGCGAGCTTCGGCGACCTGCAGAAATTCGAGCGCAACGCGACCACGGATGCGCTGACCGGGTTACACAACCGGCACGCCATGGAAGATTCGTTTCCGCGGGAAGTGAGCCGTTGCCTGCAGAACGGCCAGCCGGTTTCCCTGATCATGATCGACGTCGACCAGTTCAAGAGCTTCAACGACCTGTTCGGGCACGTGGCGGGCGACCGCGTGCTGGCGGCGGTCGCGCGCATCCTCAAGAAGCACTTCCGGCCGCGCGACCTGCTGGTGCGCTTCGGGGGCGACGAGTTCGCGGTGCTGCTGCCGGGTATCGGTGCGGAGGAAGCGTTCGCGATCGCGGAGCGGGTACGCCTGTCCGTGTCGGGCTCCACCGAGGAAAGCGAGGACTCGCTGATCCAGATCCCGGTCCAGGTGTCCATGGGCGTTGCGGAGCTCGCGCCCGGCGGCAGCTTCGAAGCCCTGCTGCGCGCGGCCGACGCCGCGCTCTATCGCGCAAAGAATGCCGGCCGTAACACGGTGCGCGTGGGCGGCTGACCCGCCGCGCCTGTCACCCACCAGCACGTTCCGGCCAGAGCGGACGGCCGCAATGGCGGGCTTCCGGGAATCAGGTCTTTACGCGCACGTTGTCGATCAACCGCGCCTTGCCGAGCCGCGCCGCGCCCAGCACGACCAGCTCGTCCGTTGCGCGCGTCGGGGGCTCGAGATTGACCGCATGGCGGATGCTCACGTAATCCGGTGCGAAACCGGCCTTTTCAAGCGCTTTAATCGCGGCGCGTTCCAACTGCGCGTACTCGCGGTTGCCGGCCTCGAGCGCAAGCGCCACCTGCTTTAGCTCGCGGTACAGGGCAGGCGCGATCTTTCGTTCGCTGTCGGAGAGGTACTGGTTGCGCGAGCTGCAGGCGAGACCGTCTCGCTCACGCACGATGGGCGCCGTCACGATGCGTATCGTCCAGTGCAGGTCCTCGACCATGCGGCGGATAAGGAGTTGCTGCTGGTAGTCCTTGTCTCCGAATATGGCGACGTCCGGCATGACGAGGCCGAAGAGGCGCGCGACCACGGAGGTGACGCCTTCAAAATGGCCCCGGCGGAAGGCCCCGCACAGCTCGTTCGAAAGGCCCGGCACATTCACTCGCGTGGCGGCTTCGATGCCGAACGGATATACCGCATCGGCCTCGGGCGCAAAGAGAAGGTCCGCCCGCACACGTTTGAGCCGCCGCTTATCGAGCTCGAGCGTGCGCGGATACTGCTCGTAGTCGCCGCCCGGCTCGAATTGCGACGGGTTGACGAATATCGACACCACCACACGTTCAGCCTGCTCGCGCGCCAGCTTGACGAGGCTCAGGTGCCCCTCGTGCAGGTTCCCCATTGTCGGCACGAGTGCGATGCGATCGCCGGCACGGCGCCACTCGGCGAGCTGTGCGCGCAGCTCCTCGCGAGTCTTGACTGTTTGCACGCGCTTACCCGCCGCTTCGCCGGCTCACGAGAAACAGTGCTCCGGGGCAGGATAGGTCCTCTGTTTCACCGCTTCGACGTAAGCCGCAAGCGCATCGAGCGGTGCATCCCGGCCCTCCATGAAATTCTTGACGAAGCGCGGCGTCCGTCCCTGGGTGATGTTCAGGATGTCGTAAAGAACGAGAATCTGGCCGTCGACGTCCGGTCCCGCACCGATGCCGATCACCGGCACCTCCAGCGCTTCCGTCACTGCTTTACCGACCTCGTTCGGCACGCATTCGAGCAGCACGAGGTCGGCACCGGCATCCTGCAGCCTGGCGGCGGATTCGAGCATGCGTTTCGCGGCTTCGGGTTCCCGCCCCTGCACCTTGAAGCCGCCGATCTTGTGCACCGATTGCGGCTTCAGCCCGAGGTGCGCGCACACGGGGATATCGTGACGCGCCAGGTGCGTGACGATCTCGAGCTGCCCTTCCCCGCTTTCCAGCTTGATCATCGCGGCGCCGCCTTCCTGCATCAAACGAACGGCGTTCTCGAGCGCCTGTTCACGCGTCGTGTAACTCATGAACGGCATGTCGGCGACGAGGAGCGCCCGCCGGACTCCGCGGGCGACGTTGCGGGTGTGGTAAATGATATCGGCGACTGTCACGGGCACCGTCGTTTCGTGACCCTGAATCACCATGCCGAGCGAATCGCCCACCAGCACGAGATCGGTGCCCGCCGCATCCACCAGCAGGCCGAAGCTCGCGTCATAGGCGGTGAGGCAGGCTATCGGCACGCCGTCCGCCTTCATCTTGCGCAATGTGCCGACGTTCACCGGCGGCTCGGCCATCCCGCGTTGCTCAAGCTGTGTGTACATAATTCATTCCCATTCGGCACGCCGGCAGCGCAAAAAGCTCACGCGAGTGCCGCTGTCGCTGCCGGATTGAAGAAATGCCGCCCCCCCGTCGTACGGCGGATCTGCTGCCAGAGCTGCTCGTAATCGGCGTCATTGTGCACCGGATCGATCGACGAGGCGTTGACGATAAGAAGCGGCCCCTGGTCATAGCTGTGAAAATAGCGCGCATAGGCTTCGGCCACGCTTTCGAGGTAATGCCGGTCAATGGCCCGCTCGTACGACCGGCCGCGCCGCACGATACGGCGCATGAGAGCGTCCACCGACGCCTGCAGGTATATGACGAGATCGGGCACCGGGGCCTCGACTTCCAGCTTGCGGCTTATCTGATCGTAGAGGCTCAGCTCCTCCGCATCGAGGTTCAGCTCCGCGAACAGGCGGTCCTTCGCAAAGTGGAAATCCGCCACGCGCACGGGTGAGAAGAGATCGGACTGGCGCAGGTCCTCGAGTTGGCGCGCCCGGTGAAAGAGAAAAAAGAGCTGCGCCGGCAGCGCGGCGGCACGCCTGTTCTTGTAGAAGCGATCCAAAAAGGGATTCTCCTCAGGGTGCTCCAGCAGGACCTCACCGTCGAAGCTCTCGGCCAGGCGCACGGCCAGGCTGGTTTTACCGACGCCGATCGGACCCTCGACCACGATGTAGTTGCGCTTCTCACCGGCTTTAGCAATGTCATCAACGCTCACGCTGGATTTTCCGTCGCGATTTCCTGGATTCTCGGCTTGGTGCGGCTGACCCGGGTAAGCAGTCGTGCCACGGTGCCCTGCCCCGGCACATTCAGACTCGGCGCAATTTCAGCGAGGGGCAACAATACAAAATTTCGTTCGGCGATGCGCGGGTGAGGCAGCGTCAGGCCCGGCTCGTCGAGGACCAGGCGCCCCAGAACCAGGAGGTCCAGGTCCAGCGTGCGCGGCCCCCAGCGTTGGGCCGGTGGCTTTCGGCCTGCCGCGCGCTCGATCGACTGTAAGCGGCGGAGCAAGTTCATTGGCTCCAGGCGCGTGAGGAACGCCGCGGCGGCGTTCACGTAATCCGGCTGGTCGGCAGGTCCCACGGGCGCTGACCGCCACAGGCCCGAACGGGCGAAGAAGCCGCTGTCGGGGAGCTGCTCCAGCGCTGCGAACGCGCCCAGCACCTGCCGCACGGGATCGTCCAGGTTGCTGCCGACGCCCACGTACGCCGGACGCCACAAGTCCAGCGATGCGCTCACCTACGACGCCTGCGGCGGCCGGCGCCGGCGCGGCCGGCGCCGCTTGCGAGCGCCGCTGCCGGTGAGCTCGAAAGCGTCCTCCCGCTCGTCCACATTCTTTTTCTGGACCCCGGTCCAGAACTCCGCCGTGGCGCGGTCGACCTCGCCCACCTCGGCGCGCAGCATCATGAAATCGTAGGCGGCACGAAAGCGCTTGTGCTCGAGAAATCGAAGCGCGCGGCGGCCGTGCTGGACGGCAAAGCGCGGCTGCAGCGCGAGCATGTCGCGCATCGGCGCGGTGAAGCGCCGCGGAATCGAAATTCTCGACTGCTGCATCAGGGCGACCTCCTGCGCGGCGAGCGCCAGCGACTCCGTCTCCGACAGCTGCTGTGTTGCACGAAGCTCCTCCGCGAAGCGGCGCACCGGTGCCCACAGGAATACGCCGATCAAAAACATCGGCGTAACGGGCAGGTCCATCGCCACGCGCTCGTCGGTGCTCGTGAGCGCCTTTTCGACGAAGCGGCCGAAAACGGCATCGCGCTCCAGCGCTTCGGCGGTTTCGGGGAACAGCTGGTCGAACAGGCGGTGCTCCCACAGGAGCTCGAACGTGCGGCGTGCATGCCCGGACTGGAACAGCTTGAGGAACTCGTCGAACAGGCGCGCCGGCGGCACGTTGCGCAAGAGTCCGCGCTGCTCGGCGATCGCGTCGGTGACACTGGCATCGATGGTGAAATCGAGCTTCGCCGCAAAGCGGATCGCGCGCAGCATGCGCACCGGATCCTCGCGCAGCCTCTGGTGCGGATCGCCGATCAGCACCAGCCGCCGGGCGCGGATGTCCGCGACGCCGCCGACGTAGTCCCAGATACTGAAGTCGGCGATGTTGTAGTAGAGCGCATTACAGGTGAAATCGCGCCGCCACACGTCCTCTTCGATGCTGCCGTAGACGTTGTCGCGCAGGATACGGCCCTGCGCGTCATGGGCGACATCCGGATCGTCCCCGGCATCGGGCGCGGCCGCCGCCCGGAAGGTCGCCACTTCGATGATCTCCCGCCCGAAGCGGACGTGAGCGAGCCGGAACCGCCGCCCGATCAGGCGGCAATTGCCGAATAGCGCCTTCACCTCTTCCGGCAGGGCGTTGGTGGCGATATCGAAGTCCTTCGGCCGCAGCCCAAGCAGCGCATCCCGCACGCTGCCGCCCACCAAGAACGCCTGGAAGCCGGCGTTGTTCAGCCGGTACAGTACTTTCAGAGCGTTTTTCGAGATATCGGCCCGGGAGACGTTATGCGACGGGCGGGGAATGACGGTGGGCTCGATGGCTTTCTGGATCCCGCTGTTTTTCAAAAGAAACGGCCGCTTGAGGTCTGGATTCGGGCCCGTATAATAGCAGCCCCCCGACCCGGCCGGGGCAGGAAACCGATATCGCGCTCCCTTCGTCTAGTGGTTAGGACACCGCCCTCTCACGGCGGCAACACCGGTTCGAATCCGGTAGGGAGTGCCAATTCACCCAAGCCTTCAGCGACCCGCTGCCGATTCAAAGTTCCGGGTTACAGTCGTTGCAGCTCGCACGCCTGCGAAAACCACTCCGACCTCTCGAAGTCTTTCCATTCGTCGGGCTGGAGGCTTGTCTTAGCGGGGTTGAGCTGATTGCAGCTGTCGCCAAGCGGCATCGGATCGTCATAGTCAATGACTTGTAGTTCGTCGGTTCCGGGTATCCATATATGACCCTGAACCGTTACATCCAGAATGGCCTCGTGAATATCGGCTATACATCGCGCAAAGGCGTTTTTCTCCAGGTCGGGTTGCTTTTCCCGTTCCAGATCCCAGCCTTCAAGGTACGATGCCGTCCTGAGTAGCGTCCTCAAGTTGCTCTCAAGGCCCCGCTTCGCTCTGACTCGGTCATCCAGCAAAAGTCTCGCGCTTTCCACTTCGGCAGACGGGCAGATGTACGCTGCTCCGAGCTGCTCCATTGTATGCTTTCGAGAAATGCGCTGACTTCGGATATTGTGTTCGTACAGCCATACCTTGACAAAGATCGAGTCAACGTCCGACCAAAAGCTCTGCTCCGCGAGACCCTTCAATTTTTCTGGATGGTCGCACGAGGATCGTTCTTCATAGCCAATTCTGTGCCCAACGAAATAGCCGCTGCCGACTCCTGCCGCAACAGCCAGAGCCGCGGCCACAAATCTATTGTCTGCAATCGATCGTACCCGTTTACTCTGTAACAGGCGCGTAATCGAGACACCTCCGGCTGCTCCACCTAGCAGCCCCATCACCAGGTCCCTGTGATAGCCAAGCGACAGGTACTGACTACCCTGGAACCCAAGCGACAGGTCCGCCAGGACAGCCGGAGTTGCCTCCACGCGACCCAGGGTTGGGTCGTAAAGATGAGTCCATTCTTCGTTGCAGACGTGGGCAATCCCAATGCCGGATTCCCCGAACGTCACGATCTCAAGTTCCGAGAACGTCTCGACGAGCGTTTCGTCATCAGCCTCCTTGTGGCCGGCGAAATAGCCAGGGATCACAAGCAGCGCAGAAAATGCGAGGTACGCAACGAGAATCTTCAGCCACAGAGGCCGCGGCTTTACTTGTGCTCCGCTATGGGTCATCCGGGACCGTCAAGCAATATTGTCGATTGCTACAGCACGTGGTGATTGGAGTCCACAAAATGCTAACACCCGGCCCGCTTGTTCTGGAAGCCTTTCCGCCCGCTGTTCAGTCAGCCCCTGCCATTCCCTACCGTCAAGGCTCAGGCATTCCATGCCACGAGAGCGCCGATCGCCCCACCCGCGAGCAGGACCAGCGTCGCAACTCCGCTCAGCACGGCGCCCACCGCGCGAGTCGAGGGGTCCCTCAAGTAGCTGCGCTGGTAGATGAAGCGGCCGGCGATGAACACGACGCCGATCAGCGCCCCGATGAGGGCGTGCACGTACCAGCCGAAAAGCCACATGGCCGGAATGAACGCCAGCAACTGCTCGGCTGTGTTCTGGTGCACGCGAAAAGCGCGCTCGAACTCCGGCGCGCCGAACGTGGCGGGCGCTTTGACGTCGTGGCGGATGCGGGCTCGGGAGACGAGGTAGCCGAACCAGAAGTACTGGATGAGAGCGAGTGCGGTGAGGATGGCGAGGGGTTCCATTGTTGTTCTCCCATTCGTTCGTGGGGCTGCTGAGAGCAGCTTTCCGGGGCATGCCGGTCGTCCCTGTACAGGGCGGCGTCCGGTGTCCTTGCAACCGCATAGTACAATAGCGTGAACTGGTTGCCGGCAAGCGCTTCTCGTCGGAAGAAAGAGCCTGGGGAACAAGATGACGACCGCCGAGACCCTGCTCTCCCGCTTTGCCTTTCGCGTGCTCGGGATCGAACGCCGCGAGTATGTCGCGGTCCTCTGGTCCTTCATCTATTTCTTTTGCCTGCTCGCGGCGTATTACATGCTGCGGCCGGTGCGCGAGACGATGGCGATCGTCGGGGGCGTGCAGAATATACAGTGGCTGTTCACCGGCACTTTCGCGGTCATGCTGCTGGTGACACCGGTCTTCGGCTGGATCGCTTCCCGCTTTCCGCGCCGTACGTTCCTGCCGTGGGTTTACTACTTCTTCATCGCCAGCATCCTGCTGTTCTTTGGCGCGTACACCGTGCTCGGGGATCGACTGGACCAGGTCTGGGTCGCGCGCGGCTACTTCGTATGGCTGAGCGTGTTCAATCTTTTTGTCGTCTCCGTGTTCTGGAGCTTCATGGTCGACATCTTCAGCACGGAGCAGAGCCGCCGCCTGTTCGGCATTATCTCGGCCGGGGGTAGTACCGGCGCGATTTTAGGCCCGCTCCTGACGAGCATTGTCGTCGTGCCCATCGGCTTCGAAAACCTGTTGCCGATCGCGGCACTTCTCCTTGCCTTTGCGGTGTACTGCGTGCACCGCCTGCGGCGCTGGTCGCGCGCGCAAACGGCGGGCGATTCCGGGCACTCGACTGCCGGTTCACGCCCGATGGGCGGCAGCCCGCTCGCCGGTGTCACGCTGGTGCTGAAAACCCCCTACCTCGCCGCGATTGCTGCCGCGTTGTTCTTCGCCCTGTTCCTCGGCGGGGTGATGTACGTCTACATGGCGCAGCTCGTCGGCGAGCGCTTCACCGACACCGACCAACAGACACGCGTGTTCGCCGTCATTGATACGTTCTCGAATGCATTATCCTTCATTGGCCAGCTGCTGATCGTCAGGTTCGCCGTACGGAAGGTTGGCATCGGCCTGACTCTTGCGATGCTGCCGCTGGTCTCGATCGCCGGGTTCGCACTTCTGGCGCTGAATCCTGTCTTTATCGTCATAGCGGTTTTCCAGGTGGTCCGCCGGGGACTTGCCTACGGGCTCTCAAAACCGGCTTCCGACATGCTGTACTCCGTCGTCTCGCGAGAGGCGAAGTACAAGGCGAAGAACTTCGTCGAGACCGCCATCTGGCGTGCGAGCGACCTGATCGCGGTCTGGACGGTACGGCTGCTGTCCGGGCTCGGCATGGCCGTCAGCGGCGTGGCGCTGCTTTGTGTCCCGATAGCCGCCGCCTGGAGCCTGCTGGCCATCTGGATCGGACGGGAGTACCGGCGCCGCGACGCCCGGGAGGAAGAAGCAGCTTATGAACAGGCATAATGGCTGGACGCGGCGCGAGGTGCTCGGCGCGGCGTTGGCCGCCGCGCTCGCGCCGGCGTTCTCGCGAGGAAACGATACGATGATCACCCGCCCCATACCTGCGTCCGGAGAAGCACTGCCGGTTATCGGCCTCGGTACCTGGCAGGTATTCGACGTGCCGAGCACGCCGGAGGCGCTGGAAGCGCCCGCTCGCGTCGTCGAGCAGCTCATCGAGCACGGCGGCCGGGTCATCGATTCGTCGCCGATGTATGCGCGCGCGGAGAAGATCGTAGGAGACATTATCGCCGGCGGCGTCGACCGGGAACGGCTGTTCCTCGCGACCAAGGTCTGGACCGACGGCAAGGTATCGGGCATGCGGCAGATGGAACGCTCGGCCGAGCTCATGAACACGAAGGTGATCGACCTCATGCAGGTGCACAACCGGCGCGATCTCGACGTGCACATGGAGACGATCCGCCAGTTCCAGGCGCAAAAGCGCATCCGCTACAGCGGCGTCACCGATTACCGGGCGAGCGCGCTCGACGACATGGAGGCGCTCATGAAAAAGTACCGGCCCAACTTCATACAGATCAACTATTCTCTCGGTGAGCACGCCGCCGATGACCGGGTATTTCCGCTTGCACAGGATCTCGGCATCGCGGTCCTCGTCAATCGTCCGTTCATGAGCGGCCGGCTGTTCCGCGCGGTGCGCAACCGCGAGCTGCCCGACTGGGCTTTGGCGTTCGCGGACAGCTGGGGGCAGTTTTTCCTGAAGTTCATCGTCAGCCATCCCGCCGTCACCTGCGTTATCCCGGCGACCGGCGATCCGCGGCACATGGTGGACAATCTCGGTGCCGGCGCCGGGCCGCTGCCGGATGCAGCAACCCGCGCACGGATGATTCGCTTCATCCACGATGCCTGACGCCGTGCAGAACGCAACCCTCAGACGGCGATTCGGCGCGGTGGCATACGACACGCTGCTCGTCATCGCGCTCATGTTCCTCGCTACGCTGCCGTTCATCGCCGTGCGCGGCGGCGAGCCCGTTGCGCCCGGGAACCTGGGGTACCAGCTCACGATGCTGCTGGTCGCGTACCTGTTTTTCGTTGGTTTCTGGTCGGGCTATGGCCGGACGCTGGGACTGCAATCCTGGCGGCTGCGGATCGAGACAGCGGACGGGCGCAAGCCCTCACTGTGGCAGTCCAGCGTGCGCTTTTTCGCGTCTATCCTGTCGTGGCTGCCGGCCGGCCTCGGATTCTGGTGGCAGCTCGGGGATCCGGAACGCCTGGCGTGGCACGACCGGTTGTCGGGGACGCGGCTGCGCTATTACCCGGCACGCGCTGCCGCCGGCAAGCCGCCCGTCAGCGCACGCGACTCAGCGCATACGCCGTAACGAGGACCAGCGCGAGCGACGGCAGCCAACTCACCAGCGCGGGGTTAAGGTCGAACACCTGCCCCGAGTTCGCCAGCATCTCGCTCGCGAGAAAATACAAAAGGCCGATCAGCACGCCGATGATGAGGCGCGTGCCGTGACCGGCCGAACGTAGCGAGCCGAAAACGAACGCAAGCGCAAGAACCGGCATGATCGTTACGGTCGCGGTCCTGGCAATACGCGACCAAAGCTCCGTCTGGTAACGCGCCGCCGCCAGGCCGTTCGACTCGAGATAATTGATGTAGCTCATGAGCCCGCGCGCCGAGAGGCTGATGGGTTTGACCAGCGCAATGCCGAGCAGGTCGCTGCCGATCTCGAACGACTCGATCGCGAGCGGGGATTCGACTACCTCCACGCCGCCCGGCACGAAGCGCGTGGCGCGGAAGTTCTCGAGGATCCACTTGTCGTCTTCGTCAATCCCCGCGTTCTCCGCGCGCGCGACCGACTGCAGGGTGTTGTCGTCATAAAAGCGATAGAGGTAAATGCCGCCGAACTGGAATTCCGTGTTGATGCGTTCGAGATGCAGGATGGCCGGACCGTCCTTTACCCAGGTGTCGTTGCCGAAATCCCCCTGCTGCTCATACACGGCCTGGTTGCGCATGTGGCGCGCGAAATAATCGAGCGGCGGGCCGATGAATTCCCCGATCAGGGCCGTTACGGTCGTCAGTACCAGGCCGGCGATTGCAACCATGCCGGCCAGGCGCACGATGGAGATACCGGCCGTGCGCATCACCACGAGCTCACTGCTGCTGGCGAGGCCGCCCAGCCCGACCAGCGACCCGATCAGCGCCGCGATCGGCAGCATCTCGAACGACAGCTGCGGCAATCTCAGGGCCGCGAACAGGAGCGCCTGCGGAATACCGAAGTTGCCCTGCACGTTGTCGAGCTGCCCGATGAACTCGAACAGCCCCGCCAGCGCGAGCAGCACCAGCAGCACCAGCGCCGTGCTGCTCAAGATGGTACGCAGCAGGTACGCTGTGAGAATTCCCGGCATCGGATCAGCGCCTCCGCAGGCGGCGCAGCATGCCGTTATTCACCGCAAGCAGCAGGAGCGCCATGGCGAACATCAGGCCGTGCACCCACCAAAGTCCGACCGGCAAGGGTACGGCGCCCTGCTCCAGCCAGGCTTTGCCCGCGCTCAGCAGGTTGAAGTAGATGATGAATACCAGGAGCCCGATGGCGATCCTGCCGTAGCGGCCCTGGCGCGGTTGGCTGCGGCTCAGCGGCACGGCGAGCACCGCGAGCACCAACGTGGCGATCGGGATGGCGGCGCGCCAGTGCAGCTCGGCCGCTTCCAGGTTCGTGGCGGGCGTCAGCAGGTCCAGGGTCGGCATCTCCTCGGGATCGAGTTCCGGGGTCTCGACGCTCGGCAGGTGGTAGGGGATGCCGTGCTCGCCGAACTGCATGATCTGGAAATCGGTGGTTCCGGGCACGCCCTCGTAGCGGCTGCCGCTGTACAGCACGAGATAGCGGGTGTTCGGGTCGTCGGTTGCCCGCTGCTCGCCCCTTTCCGCGACGACGACCTCGATACGGCCGGAGTCAAAGCGTCGCTGCAGGAACACGTTTTCCACGCCGCCGGATTCCGTTACGTCCTCGGCATAGATCACCGCGCCTCCCGAGCCGGCCGTCGTGAACTGGCCGGGCTCGATACTCGCGAGGTCGGCCTGGCGCCGCGCTTCGAGGCCGATGCGCTCGACCGCGACCAGCGCTTTCGGGCCGACGTCCATCGCGATCCACGCGACCACGAGCGTGAGCGGCAGCACCAGCCATATCAGTGGCCGGTACACGCTACCCGGACCGACGCGGCAGGCCATCATGGCCGGCATTTCGCTGTCGCGGTAGAAGCGGCCCATCGCCAGCATGATGGAGAGGAACACGCCTATGGGAATCAGGATCGTGAGGTACTGCAGCGCCGTCAGCCCGATCACCTGGAACACCGCATCCCGCGGCAGGTCATCCTTCGCCACCTCGCCCAGCACCCGGGCGAACTGGTTGGTAAGCAGGATGAACAGCAGGACGCCGGTCACGGCAAGCCAGGTCTGGGCGGTCTCGCGGAAGATGTAGCGGTCGAGAATGCGGAACACGGTATGGCGGCGATCCGGGATCAATTAACCAAATGCGAGTGAATCGGTTAGACTAGCGGTTTTGACGGGCCCGGGACAGTCTTGGTGCACACCTCCGGGCCGCCCAACAATAAGAAATACGTCGGGAACGTCGACCGCGAGTCGCTCGTCGCGCCACCACGTGCCGCGAACCGGGGGATCTTTGGCAACTGACCGGCTTCGGACAAGGCAGAAATTATGGAGTACTTCACTACGACCAGCAGCGCTGCGCGGCGGGCTGGCGGCTGCATCGTCGTCGGCCTCTTTGAGAAAGGCGAACCCGGCCGCGCCGCGGCCGAGATCGACAAGGCGAGCGGTGGCGCGCTCAAGCGCCTCGTGAAAGCCGGGGACCTGTCGGGCAATTCCGGCGACGCTCGCCTGCTCACGGGGCTCCCGAACGTGAAGGCACAGCGCATCGTGGTCGCGGGGCTGGGACCGCGGGAGAAGTTCGGCGTGGCGGCATTCCGCCAGGCGCTGGAGGCGTCGCTGACCGCCCTCAAGGGCAGCAGGACGGAGGATCTCGTCAGCTATCTCACGCTCGAGGACGTCGGCTCGACCAACGCCTACTACCTTGCCCGTTACACCGTGGAGACAATCGGCAGCGGCCTGTACAGCTTCACGGAGATGAAAAGCAACCGTAAAACAAGCACGTTGGCG